>NZ_JAIFKB010000015.1:0-154781 GCF_019641445.1 Rhodococcus sp. DMU2021 | reverse complement strand
TCGTCGAGTCGAGTTGGTAGCTCTCTCGAAGAATCACGCGGTGACCGTCTTTCGTCCGGTTACGACACGCCGGTCATCGGATCCGATCCGGCTCGTACACCATCCTGATGGACGCAACCGCGTGTTCTGGCTCTGATCAAGGCGTTTGTCGAAGGCGGGCATCATGTCCGGCGACGGAACGGTCAGAGGTTCCGAGGCCGGCACGCCTCAGGGCGGCATATTCTCACCGTTGCTCGCCAACATCGCTCTGACGGTGTTGGACGCACATTTCGGTGCGAAATGGGACGCCCACGGCAGTTCCTACGGGCGCGAGGTGCACCGCAAACGCGGCGGCGCCACCTATCGGATCGTGCGGTATGCGGACGGTTTCTTCGATCATGGTGGTCGGAACCAAAGCGCATGCGGATGCACTCTGGGACGAAGTGGCGGACGTGATAGCCCCTTTGGGGCTGCGGCTGTCCGCCGAGAAGACCCGGGTATGCCACCTGGACGAGGGGGTCGACTTTCTGGGGTTCCGCATCCAGCGGCGTCGCAGGAAGGGCACGAACAAGATGAGTGTCTACACCTATCCGTCGAAGAAGGCGTTGCTTTCGATCATGCCCAAGGCGCGGGCGCTGACGAAGAAGCACGTCATCATGGTTTGGCTGATCTGCTCGGGCGTCTCAATCCGGTGCTTCGAGGATGGTGTGCGTATTTCCACCCGCGGTGTGTCGAAAGCAACCTTCGCCTATCTCGATGCCTTCGCCTGGCATCGGGTCACCCGATGGCTGCTCAAACGGCACAAACGGATCACGTGGGCGGATCTCTACCGACGGTTCCTGACCGGCAGGCCAGGTAATCGTCCGCAGGAGAACGGGATCGTCATGTTCGACACCACCACCGTTGCGGTTACTCGGTATCGGTGGCGAGCGAGCAACATCCCCACACCATGGTCCAACTCGGGAACGTCGGTTCCCGCCTGAGGGTGGCAGTCCGTGGAGCGCCGGATGCGATGAGAGTCGCACGTCCGGTGCGGAGGGCGGGCCGGGGAAACGGACCGGGGGTAATCCCGACACCGCGCCCCGGTCCCACCCCTACATCACCGGGGAGCAGAACAAGTCCGCGATCGTCACGCTCGTCGAACGCACGACCCGTTACGTGATGCTCGGGCACCTGCCCGACGGGGACCACCCTGCCGAGACGGTCCGTGATGTCCTTGTGACGCTGGTCGGCACGCTGCCGGTCCGTGTCGACGAGCGAATCGCCGGGTGGCCCTATCCGTTCTCGGGTAGGTCGCACGGCACCGCGTGGGCCGCAGCGTATCCGGGGTCGAGCGCCGACTTCACGAGGTGGAGCGATTCGGGTCGTACGAGGATCGTGGAGTGGTCGGCGGGCGAATCCGGGCAGCCGTCCTGAACCCACACGTTGTGGACCTCGGCGTCCGGTCCCGGGCGCAGGAACGAGCTCTCGGGCGGTGTGACGATCTGATCGTGGCGCGTCGCGATCGAGGTGTAGGTCACGCCGGGAAGCGTGTCGCCACCCTCGTTGAGATTGCTGAGCATGCGCGACCCGATCAGCTGCTGCTGCCCGGCCGCGCCGAGATTGCTCCCGCGGAACAGCAACTCGGCCAAGGCATCGTTGCCGTTCGTCACGCCGAGCACCGCGAGCACCGTGTACAGCTGCTGCAGGCCGTTGAAGGTGGTGCCGTGATTCGTCGCGCCCAACATGACGAGGTTCCGGACCCGGTTGCGGGAGGGATCCGTCGCGTCCGTCCCACCCTCGAACTTGAGGTACTGACGGGAGACGACACCGCCCTGCGAGTGGCCGACCAGATCCACCTGCTCGGAGCCGGTGTGCTCGCGAACGGCATCGACGAACGTTCCGAGTTCCACGGCGGACCGTTCGATGTCCGAGACACCCCAGACCGTGCGCTCGGGATCGAAGTATCCCTGCGCAGCGCCGTAGTTCAACGCGTACACGCAGTAGCCGAGCCGTGCGAGTTCGGGAGCGACGTAGACCCATGTGGGGTACATGCCCGTCCCGGTGCCGTGCACGAGGACGACCGGCCGGGGATGGTCCGGCGACGGGACGCAGCCGAGGTCGTTGGCTCCCTCGACCCCCTCACCCATCGTGCTCAGCAGGGTCGCGAGGGGGCTCCCCGGAGCGTCTGCCGAGGTGGGCAGGGGAGCCGGATCGGGCACGGTGATGGTAGGCGCCGGCGCGGCAGGGGCAGGATCGGCCGCCGATACCGCCGGGGTGGCGAACATCGACGACGCAAGGGCGAGGGCAGCAGTGGCTGTGGCTACGACGCTGCGACGCGCACGGATCATCGGTACTCCTCGACGAACATGGGGATCGTATGTTCGTGCTGGTTGGGGGATCGCCGAGTAGGATAGCAGCCCGTCGGGGGACGTTCCGGGCAGCGGAAGATCAATTCTGTTCGGCCGAGCGCCGGTAACCGACGACGGCGGGGACCACGAAGACCGCCACCATCCCCACCGACCACGCGACCGTCTTCAGGAAGGGCTCGGCGACAGGCCCTCCCATCGCCAGCGCGCGCATCGTGTCGATCGCGCAGGACATCGGCTGGTTCGCCACGACGGGTTGCAACCAGCTCGGATACGCCATGACCGGCACGAACCCCGAGTTGAAGAACATGAGCAGGGTGCACAAAATCGAGACGGTCTCGACCAGGGGCGTGCGCCCCGGCAGAGTCGCCAGAGCGGTCACCATCATCGCGAAGCCCAGACCGAAGATCAGTGGGACCACGAGGATGAGCAGGGTGGGACCGAGGCCCTGGGTGAACCGGAAGCCAAGCGCCATGCCGGCGGCGAAGATCACGAGAGAGGTGACGAACACGCGCACCATCTCGGCCATCAACCGGCCCACGAGCCCCGCCGAACGATGAACGGGCAGCGTGTGGAAGCGGCTCAGCAGGCCGGAATCACGTTCGGTGCGCAATCCCACCGCGCTGACCACCGAGCCGAACATTGCGCCGACGAGCACGATCATGGGGACGGTGCCGAAGATCGACGAATAGCCGGTCGCGGCGGTGATGCTGTCGCCGAGCACGATGCGGAACATCACCAGGGTGAGCGCCGGATAGATGAGCGCCTGGATCATCGTGGCGGGATCACGGGCCCATCTGAGCAGCAGTCGACCGCACTGCAGGCGGCTGTGCTCCCACAACGCACCGAGGGAACTCTCGCTGCGGATGCGATCCGGTTCGGGATAGGCGAAGGCGCGGCCCGGCGTCCCTGCCCGCTCTCGCGATCGGGCCCGCGCCCGCTGTGTCTCGACGGTCTCGCTCATCGATTCACTCCCGCCTCGTCGCGGCCCACACGGCGCCCGGGATGCAGATCACGGCCAGCCCGATCATCCAGAACAGGCTCGGCCGGAAGACTTCCCAGGTCACCCCGTCCTGGGCCATATCGCGCATCGCGAAGGAGAACTGCGAGATCGGCTGGTTGCGGACGAACGGTCTGATCCACTCGGGAAATCCCTCCTCGGGCACGAAACCGCACGAGAGCATCCCGAGGATCAGCTGCGGCAGGGTCAGCGCCTGCGCTGTCGCCTCGGGGCTCCGGGACAGACATCCGATCGCGTCGGCGCCCAGGCACAACAACAGGCTGATGATCAGTGCGGTCGCGCAGAACAACACTGCCTGCCCGGGGCCGGCGGAGAAACGGAAACCGATGAAATAACCGAATCCGATCGCGGCGGCCAAGGAGATGACCGACCGCACCATGCTCGCCGTCATCCGTGAGGCCAGGGGCGCCGCCGGGGCGACGGGCAGCGTCTGCAGACGCGAGGTCACGCCGGTCGTGCCCTCCTGCGCTGCCAGCTGCGCCGCCGAGATGGCGGTGAAGGCCATCGACTGCAGCACGATGATGGGCATCAGGAATTGCGCGTAGTCGATGCCCTGCAACTGCATGACGAATTTGAGCGGCAGATAGAAACCGAGACCGAAGACGAACGGTGCCAGGACCGCGAGGACCAGCTCGCCGTACCGCGCCATCGTGCGCAACGACCGGAGCGTCAGCACCCACCACTGCTCGACCCCCGACGGCGTGATCCGGCGGTGGACGCCTCCCCGGCGTGCGGGAAGGGTGGACGAGGAGTCGGTGAACGAGACCGTGGGGGTCTCCGTCCCGCGGACCGTCTCGTCGGTGCGGGCCGTCACGGCCGCTCACCTGCCGACGCAGGCTCCGCCCGCTCCGGGTCGGGAAGTGCTGCCGGGCCGCCGTCCGTGAGGCCACCGTCCGCCGGGTCGCTGCCGTCGGGAGCGGATGCGGAGTGCCTGGTGAGGCGGAGGAAGACGTCGTCGAGCGAAGGACGTCGCAGGCCGATGTCGGCGAGTTCGATGCCCAGGGGTTCGATGCGCCGCAGCACCTCGGTGAGGGTCGCGGCGCCGTCGGGCGCCGGGACGGACACCCGATCCGTGTCGGGGACCGTGCCCACGAGCACGTCCTGGGGGAGGAGACCGTCCAGGACGTGCAGGATCTCGGGGATCGCCCGCGGGTCCACCGGAACGATCTCGCAGTGGGTGCCACCGGCGGAGGACTTCAGCTGGTTCGCGCTGCCCTCCGCGATCACGGTGCCCTTGTCGATGACGATGATGTTGTCGCTCAGCACGTCGGCCTCTTCGAGGTACTGCGTGGTCAGCAGCACCGTGATGCCCTGCTCCTTGAGCGCTGCCACCAGCGACCACACACCCTGCCGGCTGCGCGGGTCGAGACCGGTGGTCGGCTCGTCGAGGAAGACCACCTTGGGCCGGACCACGAGGCCGCACGCGATGTCGACCCGTCGACGCATACCGCCGGAGTAGCCCTTCACTGGACGGCGACCGGCGTCGACGAGATCGAACTCCCGGAGCAGCTCGTCGGCGCGTCGGGTAGCGGACTTCTTGTCCAGGCCCATCAGGCGCCCGAACAGGATCAGGTTCTCCCGGCCGGTGAGAGTGTCGTCGAGTGCTGCGAACTGGCCGGTCATCATGATCGAACGCCGGACCGCCGCGGCGTCGGCGACCACGTCGTGCCCGGCGACCACGGCGCGACCCGAGGTGGGGCGCAACAGCGTCGACAGCACCTTGACCATCGTGGTCTTGCCGGCGCCGTTGGGGCCGAGGATGCCGAGGACACGGCCCGGCGGTGCAGAGAAGCTGATCCCGTCGAGTGCGTGGACGTCGCCGAACGACTTGTGGACGTCCTCCACGAGAACTGCCTGGTCGTGATCGCTCACATCACACCCCGCCGTAGATCTCGGTCCCCGTCGGGGACGGGTCGGTCCGTCACCGTCGGAATCGTACCGGGGCGAACGGTCCCGGGAGGGGCGGACGGACATGCGCGTCGGCGCCGACGCCCTGCCCCTTGGGGTGTCCACGCCGGCCGGTCAGGACCAGACGCCGAGATCGTCGAGGTGTTCGACGAGTCGATGGGCCCCGTCGGTGAAGTGTTCGCGCGTCTCGCGTCCGGCGGCCTCGACGTCACCGGTGCGCAACGCCTGCAGCAACCGTTCGTGCGAGGCGACCGCATCCGTCCCCCAGCTGCGCGCCTTCTCCTAGTACATGATCCGCCTTGTCACTTCACGGTCTCGGTAGCATCACAGCCGGAGGTGACATGTGGCACACCTACCGTGCCCTAACCTGGCTCGCAACGCACTGGATGGTTTGGTTGGCGGGTGAGCACCGGAGTATCACGCCGACGGTTACTGGGAGGGGCCGCCGGCGGATTGTTCGCGTGGGGTGCGACCGCGGGGAGCGGTCGTGCGGCTCCGCCACGCAGGCTTCCTCCACCCGACACCGTCACCGATCCCGCGAGGATGAGTGCGGTCGAGGCGGCAGCGCTGCTGCACGCCGGCGAACTGCACCCGCGCGAACTGCTCGATGCCTGTCTGGACCGCACGCGCTCGTACGACGGAGCGATCGGTGCGTGGATCCGGCTCTACCCCGAAGTGGCCTACGCGGCGGCCGAGGCGGCGGGGGAGCGGCTCGCCCGTGCGCGCCGCGATCGGACCCCGGCGCCGCTCGTGTGCGGGCTCCCGATCGCTCTCAAGGACATCTTCGCGGTGTCCGGACTTCCGCTCACCGCGTCGAGTCGCGTCCTCGAGGGCAACATCGCGGCCGGCCACTCGGGTGTGTGGCGTCGACTCGAGGACGCCGGTGCGGTGCTCATGGGGCACGCGCACACCGACGAGTTCGCGATCGGTGTCGCCACCCCTCAGGTGGGCAATCCGTGGAACACCGAGATGTCGCCCGGCGGATCGTCCGGCGGCAGCGCGGCCGTGCTCGCCGCGCGGTTCGCGCCCCTCGCGATCGGTAGCGACACCGGCGGTTCGGTCCGGTTCCCGGCGAGCGCCTGCGGTGTCTCGTCGATCAAGCCGACCTACGGGCGCATCACCTCGCACGGCATGATCCCGCTGACCTGGACCCGCGACCACGTGGGTCCGATGGGCCGCAGCGTCGCCGACGCGTCCCTGATGATGACCGTGCTCGCGGGCGCGGATCCGGCCGACCCGATCACGGCACTCGGCCCCGACGTTCCCGAGGGCGGTTATCCCGTGACGGCCGTCGGGGGAGCGAGTCCCCTCGCCGGCGTGCGGATCGGACTGCCCGTGAACACGAATCCCGCACCCCCCGAGGCGGTGCAGCGCGTCGTCGACGACGCGGCACGGGTGGCGGAATCGCTCGGTGCGGTCACGGTCCCGGTGACGATGCCGTCCCTGCCGGAATCCCTCGCGACCGGCGACCAGGTCGAGATGGGTGCCTACCACCAGCAGTTCACCGACCGGCTCGGCCTGTATCGCCCCGAGAACGCGGTGGCCGCAGGCACGGCAGTGGCCTCGCTGGCCGTGCCGGTAGGCGACTACCTCACCTTCGAACGCGACCGCCTGCGCTACCAGAGCGACTACAACCGGATGTTCGTCGACCAGGATCTCGACGCGATCATGCTGCCCGGCGCCTCCGTCGACGGCGCACGGCGCCAGGAGTTCCTCGGCATCAGCGTCACGGCCGGAGTGACGGGTCCCGTGCGCTGGGCGAACTACTCCGGTGCCCCCGTGGTGACGCTGCCCGCCGGGTACTCCACCGCGACAGGGATGCCGGTCGGTGTGCAGCTCGGCGCGCGGCCGTGGCAGGACGAACGTCTCATCGGCATCGGGCTCGAACTGCAGGAGGCGCTGCCGGTCTGGCGTGACGAGCCGCAACTCGTCGCCGCCGGCGCGCGGGTCCCCGAGGTGGCGCAGGTGCCGCCGGGTCCCGGCCCCGACCCGACGAATACGATCGGGGCGGCCGCTCCGGTTCGGACCCTGCCGATGAACCCCATCGGCTAGGCTCGACCACGCGGACCCCACCGCGCGGCGTATCGCCGAGGTGCAGATCACGCACCGTCGTGAGTTGAACTCTCGGCCGTGCTCCTGCATACTGGTCGGGTTGCCTTGACCGGGCCATGGATGTTTCGCGGCTCGGAACGGGAAAGACGTGACAGTCGCGGATCGAGCCTCACGGCCTGGTCGCGGCCACATGCAAGACGGAAGCAGTACCCCTGTGTGCTCCTGCGGAGCGCAGCCGGTTCCGTTCCTTGCGGTGTCGAAGCCTTCGAGTATCGACGCCGGGGAATGAGCGGCGGGCCGACACGCCCGACCGCGTGGACCGGAGAACAATGACAGATGAACAGCGGCAAGCGGATCGGATACGTCCGGCTCGCACTGTGTTTCGAGTGCTGTTCTCGGTCGCCGTTCCCTGGGGAACTGTGCAGACGAGGTGGTTTCCGGCTCCGCCGGGGATCACGAAACGCGGCAAGAAAAGGACACTAAGCGTGGCGGGACAGAAGATCCGCATCAGGCTCAAGGCCTATGACCACGAGGCGATCGACGCATCTGCGCGCAAGATCGTCGAGACGGTGACCCGTACGGGTGCCCGCGTGGTCGGCCCGGTGCCGTTGCCCACTGAAAAGAACGTGTACTGCGTCATCCGCTCGCCGCACAAGTACAAGGACTCGCGCGAGCACTTCGAGATGCGGACGCACAAGCGGCTCATCGACATCCTCGACCCGACGCCGAAGACCGTCGACGCGCTCATGCGCATCGATCTCCCGGCGAGTGTCGACGTCAACATTCAGTGACATTCGATTACAGCGAGCTTGTGAAAGACGCAGCGGAGACAACACATGACTAACCAGATCAAGGGAATCCTGGGCACCAAGCTCGGCATGACCCAGGTCTTCGACGAGAACAACCGGGTCGTCCCGGTCACCGTCGTCAAGGCCGGACCGAACGTGGTCACGCAGATCCGCACCGAGGAGCGCGACGGCTACAACGCCGTGCAGCTCGCCTACGGTGCCATCGCGCCGCGCAAGGTCAACAAGCCGGTTCGCGGCCAGTTCGAGAAGGCCGGCGTCACGCCGCGCCGTCACCTGGTCGAGCTCCGGATCGAGGACGCCTCCGAGTACGAGGTCGGCCAGGAACTCACCGCAGAGGTGTTCGAGGACGGCGCCTACGTCGACGTCACCGGCACCTCGAAGGGCAAGGGCTTCGCCGGCACCATGAAGCGTCACGGCTTCGCCGGCCAGGGTGCGTCGCACGGTACGCAGGCCGTGCACCGTCGTCCGGGCTCCATCGGTGGTTGCGCCACCCCGGGCCGCGTGTTCAAGGGCACGCGCATGTCCGGCCGTATGGGCTCCGACCGCATCACGACGCAGAACCTCTCGGTCCACAAGGTGGACGCCGAGAACGGTCTGCTGCTGATCAAGGGCGCGATCCCGGGTCGCAAGGGCGGCCTCGTGATCGTCAAGACCGCAGTGAAGGGTGGTGCACGGGCATGACCAGCACCGAGACCGCAACCAAGCTGACCCTGGACGTCAAGGCCCCCGGTGGCCAGACCTCCGGCTCCGTCGATCTCCCCGCCGAGATCTTCGACGCTCCCGCGAACATCGCGCTGCTGCACCAGGTCGTCACCGCGCAGCTCGCCGCGGCCCGCCAGGGAACGCACGCCACCAAGACCCGCGGCGACGTCCGCGGCGGTGGCAAGAAGCCGTACCGCCAGAAGGGCACCGGCCGCGCACGTCAGGGCTCGACCCGTGCGCCGCAGTTCGCCGGCGGTGGCACCGTCCACGGCCCGCAGCCGCGCGACTACAGCCAGCGCACCCCCAAGAAGATGAAGGCCGCCGCCCTGCGCGGAGCCCTCTCCGACCGGGCGCGCAACGAGCGCATCCACGTGATCACCGAACTCGTCGCGGGTCAGACCCCGTCGACGAAGAGTGCTCGCACGTTCCTGGGCGAGATCAGCGACCGCAAGAAGGTCCTGCTCGTCGTCGGCCGTGAAGACGTGGCGGCGTGGAAGTCGGTTCAGAACCTTCCCAACGTTCACGCGCTCGCCCCGGATCAGCTGAACACCTACGACGTGCTCTACAGCGATGACGTCGTGTTCAGCGTCGAGGCGCTCAACACGTTCATCCACGGGCCGGCCGAGTCCGGCCAGGAAGTGAAGGAGGAGAGCAAGTGAGCACGATCGCCGATCCTCGCGACATCCTGCTGGCTCCCGTCGTCTCCGAGAAGTCCTACGGGCTGATGGAAGAGGGCACCTACACCTTTCTGGTCCACCCGGACTCGAACAAGACGCAGATCAAGATTGCCGTCGAGAAGGTCTTCGGCGTCAAGGTGAGCAGCGTCAACACCGCCAACCGTCAGGGCAAGCGCAAGCGGACCCGGTTCGGTTACGGCAAGCGCAAGAACACCAAGCGCGCGCTCGTGACCCTCACGGCCGACAGCAAGCCCATCGAGATCTTCGGAGGCCCGGTCGCCTAGCGATCGGAACTCTCGAGAGATAGAGGACGAGAAGACTCATGGCAATCCGTAAGTACAAGCCGACTACGCCGGGCCGTCGTGGCGCCAGCGTGGCGGACTTCGCCGAGATCACTCGGTCGACGCCCGAGAAGTCGCTGGTGCGCCCGCTGCACGGTCGCGGTGGACGTAACGCGCACGGCCGCATCACCACCCGTCACAAGGGTGGCGGACACAAGCGCGCCTACCGCCTGATCGATTTCCGTCGCAACGACAAGGACGGCGTGCCGGCCAAGGTCGCTCACATCGAGTACGACCCCAACCGCACCGCGCGCATCGCGCTGCTCCACTACGTGGACGGCGAGAAGCGCTACATCATCGCCCCCAAGGGCCTCGTGCAGGGTGCTCCGGTCGAGTCGGGCCCCAACGCCGACATCAAGCCCGGCAACAACCTGCCGCTGCGCAACATCCCGACGGGTACGACCATCCACGCGGTCGAGCTGCGTCCGGGTGGCGGCGCCAAGATGGCCCGCTCCGCCGGTGCGAGCATTCAGCTCCTCGGTAAGGAAGGCACCTACGCCACGCTGCGTATGCCCTCCGGCGAGATCCGCCGCGTCGACGTGCGCTGCCGCGCCACCGTCGGCGAGGTCGGCAACGCCGAGCAGTCGAACATCAACTGGGGCAAGGCCGGCCGTATGCGCTGGAAGGGCAAGCGCCCGACCGTCCGTGGTGTCGTGATGAACCCGGTCGACCACCCGCACGGTGGTGGCGAGGGCAAGACCTCGGGTGGTCGCCACCCGGTCAGCCCGTGGGGCAAGCCCGAGGGCCGCACCCGCAAGAACAAGGCGTCCGACAAGCTCATCGTCCGTCGTCGCCGTACCGGCAAGAAGCGCTAGTCAAGGAGGGAGTTAGAGAATGCCACGCAGCCTCAAGAAGGGCCCGTTCGTCGACGACCACCTCCTGGCGAAGGTGGACACGCAGAACGAGAAGGGCACCAAGCAGGTCATCAAGACCTGGTCGCGCCGTTCCACGATTCTGCCCGACTTCATCGGTCATACGTTCGCTGTCCACGATGGACGCAAGCACGTGCCGGTGTTCGTCTCGGAGTCCATGGTCGGTCACAAGCTCGGTGAGTTCGCGCCGACCCGTACGTTCAAGGGCCACATCAAGGACGACCGGAAGAGCAAGCGTCGATGAGCACTGAAACCACCACCAACAGCGCTCGGGCTGTTGCGCGCCACGTGCGCGTGACCCCGATGAAGGCGCGCCGCGTCGTCGACATCGTTCGCGGTAAGTCCGTCGAGGAGGCCCTGGCCATCCTCAAGTTCGCGCCGCAGGCCGCGGCCGAGCCGGTCGCCAAGGTGATCGCGTCGGCCGCTGCGAACGCGCAGAACAACTACAACCTCGACCCCAGCACGCTCGTCGTCGCGACTGCGTACGTGGACGAGGGTGCGACCCTGAAGCGGTTCCAGCCGCGTGCCCAGGGCCGTGCGTTCCGCATCCGCAAGCGGTCGAGCCACATCACCGTGATCGTGGAAAGCGTCGGGTCGGCCTCGACTCGTAACCGCCGGAAGGGAGCTCAGTAGTGGGCCAGAAGATCAACCCGCACGGCTTCCGTCTGGGCGTCACCACCGACTGGAAGTCTCGTTGGTACGCGGACAAGCAGTACGCGGACTACGTCAAGGAAGATGTCGCGATCCGCAAGTTCCTGGCCTCCGGCCTCGAGCGCGCCGGCATCGCGAAGGTCGAGATCGAGCGCACCCGCGACCGTGTGCGTGTGGACATCCACACCGCTCGTCCGGGCATCGTCATCGGACGCCGCGGCGCCGAGGCCGATCGCATCCGCGCCGAGCTCGAGAAGCTGACCGGTAAGCAGGTCCAGCTGAACATCCTCGAGGTCAAGAACTCGGAGTCCGAGGCTCAGCTCGTGGCGCAGGGCGTCGCCGAGCAGCTCTCGAACCGTGTTGCCTTCCGTCGTGCGATGCGCAAGGCCATCCAGTCGGCCATGCGTCAGCCGAACGTCAAGGGCATCCGCGTGCAGTGCTCGGGCCGCCTCGGTGGCGCCGAGATGTCGCGTTCGGAGTTCTACCGCGAAGGTCGCGTCCCGCTGCACACGCTGCGCGCGGACATCGACTACGGCCTCTACGAGGCACGGACCACCTTCGGCCGCATCGGCGTGAAGGTCTGGATCTACAAGGGCGACATCGTCGGTGGCCGTCGTGAGCTCGCTGCTGCTGCAGCTGCTCCCGCCGACCGGCCGCGTCGTGAGCGTCCGAGCCGCCCGCGTCGTTCCGGCGCGTCGGGCACCACCGCGACGAGCACCGAGGCCGGCCGCGCCGCATCGAGCGACGCCCCTGCCTCGACCGAGAACAAGGAGGGCTGACGCAATGTTGATCCCCCGGCGGGTCAAACACCGCAAGCAGCACCATCCGAGCCGTACGGGTGCCGCCAAGGGCGGAACCCAGGTGGCCTTCGGTGACTACGGCATCCAGGCTCTCGAGCCGGCCTACATCACCAACCGGCAGATCGAGTCCGCTCGTATCGCCATGACCCGGCACATCAAGCGTGGCGGCAAGATCTGGATCAACATCTTCCCGGATCGCCCCCTCACCAAGAAGCCTGCCGAGACCCGCATGGGTTCCGGTAAGGGTTCGCCGGAGTGGTGGGTCGCGAACGTCAAGCCCGGTCGCGTGCTGTTCGAGATGAGCTACCCCAACGAGGAGATTGCGCGCGAGGCCCTGCGTCGCGCGATGCACAAGCTCCCCTGCAAGTGCCGCATCGTGACGAGGGAGGAGCAGTTCTGATGGCTACCGGTACCCCCGCCGCGGAACTCCGCGAGCTGAGCGACGAAGAGCTGACCGACAAGCTCCGCGAAGCCAAGGAAGAGCTGTTCAACCTCCGCTTCCAGATGGCCACCGGTCAGCTGGACAACAACCGTCGGCTCCGCGTCGTGCGCAACGAGATCGCCCGTATCTACACGGTGCTGCGCGAGCGCGAGCTCGGACTGGCCACCGGCCCGAATGCGGGTGACGTGGCATGAGTGAGGAAAAGGCAGTGAGCAACCAGGAACAGCGCGCGAGCCGCAAGGTCCGCATCGGTTACGTCGTCTCGGACAAGATGGAGAAGACCATCGTCGTCGAGCTCGAGGACCGTGTGAAGCACCCGCTGTACGGCAAGATCATCCGCCGTACGACCAAGGTGAAGGCGCACGACGAGAACGGTCTGGCCGGCATCGGCGACCGCGTGCAGCTGATGGAGACCCGTCCGCTGTCCGCGTCGAAGCGCTGGCGTCTGGTCGAGGTGCTCGAGAAGGCCAAGTAAGGCCTCCTCGTCCTCGACAGGACCGAGAACATGCAGCACCCCACCACCCGCACCGCGGGTGGTGGGGTGCTGTGCGTCCGGTAGTAGGTGCAGCCCTCGCGTGGGGGACGGTGGACGTCGCTGCGACACGCCCGGTGCCGGGGTGGGGAGTGACATCACAATTCGCGAATTTGCCCTGCGTACGGTATATGGCCTACTCTGGACGGGTTGCTTACAGGACCCGTGTGTGATTCGCACGTGCGCTGCAAGCAGCCGACGACCGCGTACGTCCAGGTCGGAAATCTGACGTACACACCAATCCAGGTCAAGGAGAAGTCAGTGATCCAGCAGGAGTCGCGACTGCGCGTCGCCGACAACACGGGTGCCAAGGAGATCCTCTGCATCCGCGTTCTCGGTGGCTCGTCCCGTCGCTACGCCGGAATCGGTGACGTCATCGTCGCCACCGTCAAGGACGCGATCCCCGGCGGCAACGTCAAGCGTGGCGATGTCGTCAAGGCCGTGATCGTGCGCACCGCCAAGGAGCGCCGCCGTCCGGACGGTTCCTACATCAAGTTCGACGAGAACGCTGCCGTCATCATCAAGGGCGACAACGATCCTCGCGGCACCCGCATCTTCGGACCCGTCGGTCGCGAGCTCCGCGACAAGCGGTTCATGAAGATCGTCTCGCTCGCTCCGGAGGTGCTGTGATGAAGGTGCACAAGGGTGACACCGTGCTCGTCATCTCGGGCAAGGACAAGGGCGCCAAGGGCAAGGTCATCGCGGCCTACCCGGCGACCGGCAAGGTCCTCGTCGAGGGCGTGAACCGTATCAAGAAGCACACCGCCGTCTCTGCGAACGAGCGTGGCGCCTCCTCCGGCGGCATCGTGACGCAGGAGGCCCCGATCCACGTTTCCAACGTTGCGGTCGTCGACTCGGACGGAAACCCCACCCGCGTGGGCTACCGCACCGATGAGGAAACCGGCAAGCGCGTTCGGATTTCCCGGAAGAACGGGAAGGACCTCTGACATGACTTCCACCGAGAACAAGACCCAGCCGCGCCTGAAGGCCCGCTACCGCGCCGAGATCAAGGACGCGCTGAACGCGGAGTTCGACTACGCGAACGTCATGCAGATCCCCGGCGTCGTGAAGGTCGTCGTCAACATGGGTGTCGGCGACGCCGCCCGCGACGCGAAGCTCATCAACGGAGCCGTCAACGACCTCGCGCTCATCACCGGTCAGAAGCCGGAGATCCGTAAGGCCCGCAAGTCCATCGCACAGTTCAAGCTGCGCGAGGGCATGCCGATCGGTGCGCGCGTCACGCTGCGCGGCGACCGCATGTGGGAGTTCCTGGACCGTCTCGTGTCCATCGCGCTTCCCCGTATCCGGGACTTCCGTGGCCTCAACGGCAACCAGTTCGACGGCAACGGCAACTACACGTTCGGCCTGAACGAGCAGTCGATGTTCCACGAGATCGACGTGGACCGCATCGACCGCCCGCGCGGCATGGACATCACTGTCGTGACCACCGCTACCAACAACGAAGAAGGCCGTGCCCTGCTCAAGCACCTCGGCTTCCCGTTCAAGGAGAACTGAGCCCATGGCTAAGAAGGCACTGGTCAACAAGGCCAACAAGAAGCCGAAGTTCGCGGTGCGCGCCTACACCCGCTGCCAGCGCTGCGGGCGCCCGCACTCGGTCTTCCGCAAGTTCGGACTCTGCCGCATCTGCCTTCGCGAGATGGCACACCGCGGAGAACTTCCGGGAGTTCACAAGAGCTCCTGGTGACGTGAGCGGTGGGCGGAGGACCGAGTAGTTCTCCGCCCACTGTCACGCTGTCATGGGTTCGTCGCCGATCCGGCCGACGAATCCGCTATCGAACCGAGTTTCGATGTAGGCCCACGGCCGGCACGTTCCGGCGTTGCATGGGAACCGCATCGAGAAAGGTGAACAGGTCAGCCATGACCATGACCGACCCCATCGCAGACTTCTTGACGCGTCTGCGTAACGCCAACACGGCGTACCACGACGAGGTCAAGCTCCCGTCCTCGAAGATCAAGGTGAACATCGCCGAGATCCTCAAGCGCGAGGGCTACATCTCCGACTACCGCACCGAGGACGCCGAGGTGGGCAAGACCCTCATCGTCGACCTCAAGTACGGACCTTCCCGTGAGCGCAGCCTTGCCGGCGTGCGCCGCGTGTCGAAGCCCGGCCTGCGCGTGTACGCGAAATCCACCAACCTGCCCAAGGTCCTGGGCGGCCTCGGCGTGGCGATCATCTCCACGTCCTCCGGCCTGCTCACCGATCGCCAGGCGGCCAAGCAGGGAGTGGGCGGGGAAGTCCTCGCCTACGTCTGGTAAAGGGAGGCCACCACAATGTCGCGAATCGGAAAACTCCCCGTTGCAGTTCCTTCGGGCGTCGAGATCACCATCGACGGCCAGGATGTTGCAGTCAAGGGCCCCAAGGGCAACCTGTCCCTGACGATCGCCGAGCCGATCGCCGTCGCCAAGGGTGAGGACGGGGCAATCAACGTCACGCGCCCGAACGACGAGCGTCGCAGCCGCGCGCTGCACGGCCTGTCGCGGACGCTCGTGCAGAACCTCATCGTCGGTGTCACCGAGGGTTACACCACCAAGATGGAGATCCACGGCGTCGGCTACCGCGTGGCCCTCAAGGGCAAGGACCTCGAGTTCTCGCTCGGCTACAGCCACCCCGTGCTGATCGAGGCGCCCGAGGGCATCACGTTCGCCGTCGAGAACCCCACGCGCTTCTCGATCTCGGGCATCGACAAGCAGAAGGTCGGCCAGATCGCGGCCAACATCCGCCGGCTGCGCAAGTCCGACCCCTACAAGGGCAAGGGCATCCGCTACGAGGGTGAACAGGTCCGTCGCAAGGTCGGAAAGACGGGTAAGTGATCATGAGCCAGACCGAGAACCAGAAGGCCAAGCGCATCCCGCGCGGCAAGGACGCCTCCACCACGCGTCGCCTTTCGAAGACGCGTCGTCACTTCCGCCTCCGCAAGAAGATCTCCGGCACCGCCGAGCGTCCCCGCCTCGTCGTCAACCGGTCCTCGCGCCACCTGCACGTGCAGCTGGTCGACGACCTGACGGGCACCACTCTCGCCGCAGCGTCGTCCATCGAACCCGATGTGCGCGCTCTCGAGGGCGACAAGAAGGCTCGCGGCGCGAAGGTCGGTCAGCTGATCGCCGAGCGCGCGAAGGCTGCCGGCGTGGAAGCCGTGGTCTTCGACCGCGGTGGCCACACCTACAGCGGACGCATCGCGGCCCTCGCGGACGCGGCTCGCGAAAGCGGGTTGAAGTTCTGATGACCATTTTCTCGAACGGAAGGAACGCCTGATGCCGGGACGTCAGCGGCGTGACGGCGGCAACGGCCCCGCCGGACAGAACCCCAACAGCGGTGACAACCGTGGCGGTCGCGACCGCCGCGACCGCGACTCGCGCGGCGGCAACGCTGCCGAGAAGTCGAACTACATCGAGCGTGTCGTCTCGATCAACCGTGTGTCGAAGGTCGTCAAGGGCGGTCGTCGCTTCAGCTTCACCGCTCTGGTGATCGTGGGCGACGGCAACGGCCTGGTCGGCGTCGGCTACGGCAAGGCCAAGGAAGTTCCCGCGGCCATCCAGAAGGGTGTCGAGGAAGCTCGCAAGAACTTCTTCCGCGTCCCGCTCATCGGCGGAACCATCACCCACCCCGTCCAGGGAGAGGCTGCAGCCGGTGTCGTCCTGCTGCGTCCGGCTTCCCCCGGTACCGGTGTCATCGCCGGTGGCGCTGTGCGCGCGGTGCTGGAGTGTGCGGGTGTCCACGACATCCTGTCGAAGTCGCTCGGCTCCGACAACGCCATCAATGTGGTGCACGCGACGGTTGCGGCCCTCAAGGGTCTGCAGCGTCCCGAGGAAGTCGCGGCTCGCCGTGGCCTCACCCTCGAGGAAGTTGCCCCCGCCGGCATGCTGCGCGCACGTGCACAGGCTGCTGGGAGCGTGAAGTAATGGCAGAGCTGAAGATCACCCAGATCAAGAGCACCATCGGGGCCAAGTCGAATCAGCGCGACAGCCTCCGGACCCTCGGTCTGCGGAAGATCCGCCAGTCCGTCGTCCGCGAGGACAATGCGCAGAATCGTGGCCTCATCAACGTGGTGCGTCACCTCGTCACCGTTGAGGAGGTCTGAGAATGACCATCAAGCTGCATCACCTGCGCCCGGCTCCGGGTGCGAAGACGGACAAGACCCGCGTCGGACGCGGTGAGGGTTCGAAGGGCAAGACCGCCGGCCGCGGTACGAAGGGCACGAAGGCACGCAAGAACGTGTCGCCGGCCTTCGAGGGTGGCCAGATGCCCATCCACATGCGTCTGCCGAAGCTCAAGGGCTTCAAGAACGCATTTCGTACCGAGTACCAGATCGTCAACGTCGGGGACATCGCTCGCGTGTTCCCCGAGGGTGGACAGATCGGTGTCGCGGACCTCGTGGCGAAGGGTCTGGTTCGCAAGAACCAGCTCGTCAAGGTCCTCGGCGAGGGCGAGCTGACGGTGGCCGTGCAGGTCACCGCCGACAAGTTCTCGGCCTCCGCTCAGGAGAAGATCGCTGCAGCCGGTGGCAGCGCGACCGTCCAGGCCTGACCTGTACTTTCGCGTGTGAGTCACGGCTGTCGAACGGCCGCGGTGCAGATACCTGCACCGCGGCCGTTCGCGCGTTCACGCCGGTGTCCCAAGCTGCGTTCGCAGCGGTGACATAGGCTACCGGGCTACGCCTCTCATCGGGGCCCACTGTTAGAGTTTCAGAGTTGTCTACCGTCCGACGGATCCCTCTCGATCCGTCGTCCCCGATCGGCCCGCCAGGAGGATCTTTGCTTTCCGCCTTCGTCTCGGCCCTCAGGACACCGGACCTGAGGCGGAAGATTCTCATCGCCCTCGGGCTCGTGGCGCTGTACCGCCTCGGTGCTACCGTGCCATCCCCGGGCGTCGACTACGGCAACGTCCAGGCCTGTGTCGATCAGCTCGCCGGCAGCGAGCAGGCCGGCATCTACTCGCTGATCAATCTGTTCTCCGGCGGCGCGCTACTGCAGTTGTCGGTCTTCGCGATCGGCATCATGCCGTTCATCACCGCGAGCATCATCGTCCAGCTGCTCACCGTGGTCATTCCACGCTTCGAGGAACTGCGCAAGGAAGGCCAGTCCGGCCAGGCCAAGATGACGCAGTACACGCGTTATCTCGCCGTCGCGCTCGCCGTCCTGCAGGCCACCGGCATCGTCGCGCTCGCCGCCCGAGGGCAGCTGCTGCAGGGCTGCTCGGAGCCGATCCTCGCCGACGACAGCATCTTCGGGATGGTCGTCATCGTGCTGGTGATGACCGCCGGTGCCGCCGTCGTCATGTGGTTCGGTGAGCTCATCACCGAACGCGGTGTCGGCAACGGCATGTCGCTGCTGATCTTCGCCGGTATCGCGGCCGCGCTGCCGAGCGAGGGTCGCATGATCCTCGAATCCCGCGGCGGCCTCGTCTTCGCGATCGTCTGCGTCGTGGCCCTGGCCCTCATCACGGGTGTCGTGTTCATCGAGCAGGGTCAGCGCCGGATCCCGGTGCAGTACGCCAAGCGCATGGTCGGCCGTCGTATGTACGGCGGTTCGTCGACCTACCTGCCGCTGAAGGTCAACCAGGCGGGCATCATCCCCGTCATCTTCGCGTCGTCGCTGCTGTACCTGCCCAATCTCGTCGCGCAGCTCACCGGTGCCACGACGAACCCGGATCCGAGTTGGTGGCAGCGGATCATCAACGAGTACCTGGTCAATCCGAACAACCCGGTCTACATCGCGATCTACTTCGCCCTGATCGTGTTCTTCGTCTTCTTCTACGTCGCCATCACCTTCAATCCGGAGGAGCGGGCCGACGAGATGAAGAAATACGGCGGCTTCATCCCGGGCATCCGCCCCGGTCGCCCGACCGCCGAATATCTCAGTTTCGTGCTCAACCGCATCACGGTTCCGGGCTCGATCTACCTCGGTCTCATCGCGACGCTGCCGAACTTCTTCCTGTCCGGCAGCCAGACGGCCTCGAGCATCTTCGGTGGCGCCGCGGTTCTCATTCTCGTCAGTGTCGCGCTGGACACTGTCAAGCAGATCGAAAGTCAACTGATGCAGCGCAACTACGAAGGGTTCCTCAAGTGAGACTTGTACTGCTCGGTCCTCCCGGTGCCGGCAAGGGCACACAGGCCGCGATTCTGTCCGAGAAGCTCGGCATCCCCGCCATCTCGACGGGCGATCTTTTCCGCGCGAACATCGGGCAGGGCACCCCGCTCGGCGTCGAGGCCAAGAAGTACATCGACGCGGGGGAGCTCGTTCCCGCCGAGATCACCAACAACATGGTGCGTGAGCGTCTGGCCGAGCCCGACGCCGCCAACGGCTTCCTCCTCGACGGCTTCCCGCGCAGCGTGGAGCAGGCCAAGGAACTCGAGAACATCCTGAAGGATCTCGGTGTCGAGCTCGACGGCGTGCTGTCCTTCGTCATCGACGAGGACGTCGTGGTCGAGCGCATGCTCGCCCGCGGTCGCGCCGACGACACCGAAGACGTGATCCGCAACCGTCTCCGGGTCTACCGTGAGGAGACGGCCCCGCTGCTCGACTACTACGCCGACTCGATCATCACGGTCGACGCGATCGGTGAGGTCGAGGAGATCAATTCGCGGGCTCTGTCCGCACTTGGAAAGTAGACGGGTAGTTCGACATGGGTTTCGGGCGCAAGCGCTCAGTGGTTCCGTTCCGCACCTCGGGTGAACTCGACGCGATGGCGGCGGCGGGAGCCGTGGTCGGTGCCGCACTCGTCGCAGTGCGCGAGGCCGCCAAGCCGGGCGTGAGCACCCTGGAACTCGACCAGGTGGCGGAATCGGTCATCCGCGATGCGGGGGCCGTTCCGTCCTTCCTGGGCTACCACGGCTTCACCGGTTCGATCTGTTCGTCGGTCAACGAGGTCGTCGTCCACGGCATCCCGTCGGTGTCGGTGGTGCTCGCCGAGGGCGACCTCGTGTCGATCGACTGCGGTGCGATCCTCGACGGCTGGCACGGCGACTCGGCATGGACCTTCGGGATCGGGGAGCTGTCGCAGGCCGACATCGACCTGAGCGAGGCCACCCGTCTGTCGCTCGAGGCCGGTATTGCGGCGATGCTCCCGGGCAACCGCCTGACCGACGTCTCGCATGCGATCGAGCAAGGCACGCATGCCGCCGAGAAGGTGCACGGCCGCTTGTACGGCATCGTCGACGGCTACGGCGGTCACGGTATCGGGCGCGAGATGCACATGGATCCGTTCCTCCCCAACGAAGGCAAGCCGGGCAAGGGCCCGAAGCTCGTCGTCGGATCGGTGCTCGCCGTCGAGCCGATGCTCACCCTCGGTACCTACGAGACCGAGGTCCTCGACGACGAGTGGACGGTGGTGACCGTCGACGGCAGCCGGGCCGCGCACTGGGAGCACACGGTAGCGGTCACCGAGGACGGCCCCCGTATCCTCACCGTCCGGCCGGAGTGACGCGAGCGGTCGTACTCCGCGGCGTCATACGTCGACGAGGAGCGTGACCGGTCCGTCGTTGACGAGGCTCACCTCCATGTAGGCCCCGAACTTCCCGGTCTCCACCGTCGCGCCGAGATCTCGTAGAGCGTTCGCGAACGCATCGACGAGAGGTTCGGCGATCGGGCGGGGAGCGGCGGCCGACCACGACGGACGCCTGCTCTTCCTCGTGTCGGCCATGAGCGTGAACTGGCTGACCACCAGGATCGGGGCGTCGACGTCGGAGGCGGATCGCTCGTCCTCGAGGATGCGCATCGTCCACACCTTCCGGGCGAGCGTCGCGGCCTTGGTCTCGTCGTCGTCGTGCGTGACGCCGACCAGCACGAGCAGACCGTGACCGTCTTCGGCCGGCGTGATGCGAGCCACCTCGGCTCCGTCGACCGCCACCGCCGCCGTGGTCACCCGCTGGATCAACGCCCGCACGTGCGGTCCTCCTCCTGGTCGTGGGCACGAGTGTGCCGGAGCTCATTTGTCCTGGACGGTCAACTTCCCGTACCATTGATCGGTGGTGCGCGCTGCGCTCCGATCGGTCCCGTGTCGAATTCCTTCGAATCTCGGTTCGTGTCCGGTCCCGGAGTTGCCGAGCGTCACGGTAACGGATGCCGATGCAACCACAACGCCGAACAACGGATCGCGGAGGATATGGCTAAGAAAGACGGGGCAATCGAGGTCGAGGGCCGGGTAATCGAACCGCTGCCCAATGCGATGTTCCGCATCGAGCTGGAGAACGGGCACAAGGTTCTCGCCCACATCAGCGGAAAGATGCGTCAGCACTACATTCGTATCCTTCCCGAGGACCGCGTTGTCGTGGAGCTTTCTCCCTACGACCTCACGCGTGGACGCATCGTCTACCGCTACAAGTAACGAAGCTTCCCCGGCCACACGGTCGGGGAGAATCATGTCGCCGGGCCGGCTCTGCCGTGTCCGGCGGCGCACATACAGGAGATCGGACTTACGTGAAGGTTCAGCCTAGCGTCAAGAAGATCTGCGAGAAGTGCAAGGTGATCCGCCGTAACGGTCGGGTCATGGTGATCTGCGAGAACCTGCGTCACAAGCAGCGTCAGGGCTAGATCCACCTTCGTCTCGAAGATCTGCTTGGCAACAAGCACGAAGACCTTCCAGCACCAGTCGCGTGGTTACGATCCTCGATCCGTCGAGGAGCTGCGCGATCAACCCCCGGTACGGAGGCCGGGGCCCCACTGTGTTTTTGAATCACACAGTTCTTCGACGCAGGGGACGGGCTGGGAGCAGACCTCCGCACACCGAATAGGAATGCCACATGGCACGTCTCGCAGGTGTCGATCTTCCCCGCGAAAAGCGGATGGAGATCGCACTCACGTACATCTACGGCATCGGCCGTACCCGCTCCCAGGAGATCCTCGAGGCCACGGGTGTCAACCCGGACCTGCGCAGCAAGGATCTGACGGACGAGGACCTCGCCAAGCTCCGCGAGTACATCGAGGAGAGCTACAAGGTCGAGGGTGACCTCCGTCGCGAGGTTCAGGCGGACATCCGCCGCAAGATCGAGATCGGCTGCTACCAGGGCCTGCGACACCGTCGTGGTCTGCCCGTGCGTGGACAGCGCACCAAGACCAACGCCCGCACCCGCAAGGGTCCGAAGCGCACCGTCGCAGGAAAGAAGAAGTAATGCCTCCCAAGTCACGCAGCACCGGTCCGAAGAAGACCCAGAAGGCACGGCGCAGGGACAAGAAGAACGTTCCGCACGGTGCCGCTCACATCAAGAGCACGTTCAACAACACCATCGTGTCCATCACGGACCCGCAGGGCAACGTGATCTCCTGGGCGTCCTCCGGCCACGTCGGCTTCAAGGGTTCGCGCAAGTCGACCCCGTTCGCCGCACAGCTCGCCGCCGAGAACGCCGCCCGCAAGGCGCAGGAACACGGTGTCAAGAAGGTCGACGTCTTCGTCAAGGGCCCGGGCTCGGGCCGCGAGACGGCGATCCGTTCCCTCCAGGCCGCAGGCCTCGAGGTCGGCACCATCTCCGATGTCACCCCGCAGCCCCACAACGGTTGCCGTCCGCCCAAGCGGCGTCGCGTCTAACGGGAAAGGAAGGTAAAGAAAAATGGCTCGTTATACCGGTCCCGTTACCCGTAAGTCGCGTCGTCTCCGTGTCGACCTGGTCGGAGGCGATCAGGCCTTCGAGCGTCGCCCCTACCCGCCCGGCCAGCACGGCCGCGCGCGGATCAAGGAGAGCGAGTACCTGCTCCAGCTGCAGGAGAAGCAGAAGGCCCGCTTCTCGTACGGCGTCATGGAGAAGCAGTTCCGTCGCTACTACGAAGAGGCCGCAAGCCGCCCCGGCAAGACCGGTGAGGTTCTGCTGGTCATCCTCGAGTCGCGCCTGGACAACGTCGTCTACCGTGCCGGCCTCGCCCGCACGCGTCGTCAGGCCCGCCAGCTGGTGAGCCACGGCCACTTCCTGGTCAACGGCAAGAAGGTCGACATCCCCAGCTACCGCGTCTCGCAGTACGACATCATCGATGTCCGCGAGAAGTCGCTGAGCACGCTGCCCTTCCAGGTCGCCCGCGAGACCCAGGGCGAGCGCCCGGTTCCGGGTTGGCTGCAGGTCGTCGGCCCGCGTCTGCGAGTGCTGGTCCACCAGCTCCCCGAGCGCGCGCAGATCGACATCCCGCTGCAGGAACAGCTGATCGTCGAGTACTACTCGAAGTAAGACACCTCGGTGTCGTGGTGTCCTCCGGTCCGTCCGGGCGGGAGGACACCGCTCCATTCCACTAGGGCGTCATATGGCGGACGCCCACAAGGAGGCAACAGATGCTCATCTCTCAGCGACCCGCACTGACCGAAGAGGTCATCGCTGAAAACCGCTCGAAGTTCGTCATCGAGCCGCTCGAGCCTGGCTTCGGGTACACCCTCGGCAACTCGCTTCGTCGCACCCTGCTCTCGTCGATCCCGGGCGCCGCTGTCACCAGCATCCGCATCGACGGCGTTCTCCACGAGTTCACCACCGTTCCCGGGGTGAAGGAGGATGTCACCGACATCATCCTGAACCTCAAGGGTCTCGTGGTGAGCTCCGAAGAGGACGAGCCGGTCACCATGTACGTCCGCAAGCAGGGGCCGGGCACCGTCACGGCCGGCGACATCGTGCCCCCGGCCGGTGTCACCATCCACAACCCGGATCTGCACATCGCCACCCTGAACGACAAGGGCAAGCTGGAGATCGAGCTCGTCGTCGAGCGCGGTCGCGGCTACGTTCCTGCCGTGCAGAACAAGGCGTCCGGCGCCGAGATCGGCCGTATCCCGGTCGACTCGATCTACTCGCCGGTGCTCAAGGTGACGTACAAGGTGGAAGCGACCCGCGTCGAGCAGCGCACCGACTTCGATCGGCTCATTCTCGACGTGGAGACCAAGAACTCGATCAGCGCGCGGGACGCGCTCGCCTCGGCGGGCAAGACCCTCGTGGAGCTCTTCGGTCTGGCTCGTGAGCTGAACGTCGAAGCAGAAGGCATCGAGATCGGTCCCTCGCCCGCCGAGGCCGACCACATCGCCTCCTTCGGACTTCCGATCGAGGACCTCGACCTCACGGTCCGGTCCTACAACTGCCTCAAGCGCGAAGGTGTCCACACCGTCGGCGAGCTCGTGGCACGGACGGAATCCGACCTGCTCGACATCCGCAACTTCGGCCAGAAGTCCATCGACGAGGTCAAGGTCAAGCTGCACTCGCTCGGCCTGTCCCTCAAGGACAGCCCGGCATCGTTCGACCCCAGCACTGTCGCCGGCTACGACGCCGCGACCGGTACCTGGAGCGATACCGAGGCCGGCTCCTTCGGTGACAACGACGGCAACGAGGACTACGCCGAGACCGAGCAGCTGTAGCAGCTCACGGTCCGTTACTAGGAGAAAATCATGCCCAAGCCCAAGAAGGGCGCCCGCTTCGGCGGATCGGCCTCGCATCAGAAGGCGCTCATGGCCAACCTGGCCACCGCGCTCTTCGAGCACGGCCGCATCACCACCACCGAGGCCAAGGCCAAGGCCCTGCGCCCGTACGCCGAGAAGCTCGTCACGCACGCCAAGGCCGGCACGCTGGCCTCGCGTCGTGAGGTGCTGAAGGTCATCCGCAACAAGGACGTCGTCCACTCGCTGTTCGCGGAGATCGGTCCCTCCTTCGAGGACCGCAACGGCGGTTACACCCGCATCATCAAGACGATGCCGCGCAAGGGCGACAACGCCCCCATGGCCATCATCGAGCTGGTGCGCGAGAAGACCGTCACCTCCGAGGCCGACCGCGCTCGCCGCGTCGCCGCCTCGCAGGCACCCGCCGAGGACAACGCGGTCCAGGCCGTCGAGGCCGAGGCCACCGACGCCGAGGTCGCGAACGCCGACGCCGTCGTCGAGGGTGTCGAGGACACCAACGCCACGGCTGCCGACGCACCCGAGGCGGACGAGGCCAAGAAGGACTAATCCACTTGGTTTCGGCATCTGCTGAAGCTCACGAGCCCGCCGACCCTTCCGAGGGCGGCGGGCTCGTGGCTTCTCACGAGACAACCCGTCTGCGACTCGACATCGCGTACGACGGCACCGACTTCTCCGGCTGGGCACGGCAGCCCGGACGTCGCACGGTGTGCGGGGAGATCGAGGAAAAGCTCTCCGCGATCGTCCGCACCCCCGTGCTGCTCACCGTCGCTGGTCGCACCGACGCCGGCGTGCACGCTTCCGGGCAGGTCGCCCACGTCGACGTCCCCTCCGCGGTGCTGCCCGACGATCCGTCGCGCTGGGTCCGCCGTCTCGCACGGTTCCTGCCCCGCGACGTGCGGGTCACCGGGATCTCCGTCGCCCCCGAACATTTCGACGCGCGTTTCTCGGCGATCCGGCGCCACTACGAATACCGCCTCACCACAGCGGTGTACGGCGCCGAGCCGCTGCGTGCCCGCGACACCGTCGCGTGGCCGAAGGCCGTCGATCTCGATGCGATGCAACGCGCGTCGCAGTCGCTGCTCGGCCTGCACGACTTCGCCGCCTTCTGCAAGCGGCGGGAGGGTGCGACGACCGTACGTGAACTGCAGCGATACGACTGGACCCGCGAAGGTGACATCCTCACCGCCTATGTCAGCGCCGACGCCTTCTGCTGGTCGATGGTGCGCAGCCTCGTCGGCGCGGCCCTGGCCGTGGGGGAGGGGCGTCGCAGCGTCGAGTGGATGACGGCCCTGCTCGACGAACGCGAACGTGCGGCGTCCGTCGCGGTGGCACCGGCCCACGGCCTGTCACTGGTTCGCGTCGACTACCCTGCTGACGAGGAACTCGCCGCGCGCAACGCTGCGACGCGGGAGATGCGCGGGCCCATCACGCCCGGCTGTTGCGGATGAAGGGAACGAATGTGCGCGCACGACGGTTTGCGTTGATGGGGACGATCGGGGCGCTCGCCGTCTCGTCGCTGGTCCTGTCCGGTGCCGCGGTCGCCCACGCCGAGGATCTCCCGGCCGCCGCGACCGGCGAGACTCGGTCGCAGAGCGCGACTGTCGAACGCATCGAGAAGCACACCGACCGCGATTGGTCGCTGTTCGTGTACTCGCCGTCGATGGAACGCACCATCGAGCTGCAGGTGCTGCGACCGGCCGACACGAGCGCGCCGCGACCGGTCTTCTACCTGCTCAACGGTGCCGGCGGGGGACTGGACCGGGCGACCTGGCGCGAGCAGACCGACATCGTGGAGTTCTTCGGCGACAAGAACGTCAACGTCGTCACTCCGGTCGGTGGCGCGTTCAGCTACTACACCGACTGGCTCGAGGACGATCCCGTTCTCGGACGCAACAAGTGGACGACCTTCCTCACCGAGGAGATCCCGTCGGTGGTCGACGAGACGCTCGGTGCGAGCGGCCGCAACGCGATCGCCGGTGTGTCGATGTCGGCGACGTCGGCGCTGGCGCTCGCCCAGCAGGCGCCCGATCTCTACCAGGCGGTGGGTTCGTACAGTGGATGCGCCGAGACCGCGTCGGAGATCGGTTCGCGCTATGCGGAGATCGTCGTCGCGTTCGGCGGGGGCGAGGTCGAGAACATGTGGGGACCGGTCGCCGGTGAGCACTGGACCGAACAGGACATCGTGCTCAACGCCGAGAAGCTGCGCGGCAAGGCCGTGTACGTCTCCACGAGCAGCGGTGTCCCGGGTCCGTACGAATTGAAGGCATGGGAGCAGGACGGTGTCGCCGTCCTTCCCGATGTGGCTCTGCTCGGGCTCATCGAGGCCGGCGTGAACGATTGCACGACGCGACTGCGCGGTGCGCTGGACGCAGCCGGGGTCGAGGCGACCTACTCGGTCCGGCCCGACGGTACCCACACCTGGGGCTACTGGCAGGAGGCCCTGCACGAGTCGTGGCCCGTGCTCGGCGAGGCCATCGGCGCCTGAGCCGAGAGCGCTGCGCTCGAAAAGACACCCGGGGGGTGAGGTCCGCGACCTCACCCCCTCGGGCGTTCTCACATGCTCGTCGGATCAGCCAGTCCAGGAACTCGAGGACGTTGCTGATGAGCGCACCGAGCGAACCGGGAAGCGGCCGAGCGCCTCGGCGATCATGCGGTGGCCCTCGGCCTCGTAGCAGTCGTCGCCCACATGGAAGGCCCACACCGCGACCGCGACCGCCGCGCGGACACGTCGGCGGAACCAGGCGTCCTCCTCACGGGGATCCTCGCCGTAGCCACGCAGGAAGGCCTGCTCGGCACCGGGGACCCGGAGGAACTCGCGTACCGCGAGCCGCTCGAAGTCCTCACCCGCCGGGCGCATCCCGGCACGCCCGAAGTCGATCACCTTCACCACACCGATGTCGTCGGCGAGCCAGTTGCGGCTCTGCCAGTCGCCGTGGGTGGGCACCAGGGTGGCCGTCGGTGTCGGCCATCCCTCGACCATCGAGCGCAATCGGCCGGCGACGTCGGGACCGATACGGTGCGGCGCCGCGAGCCACCGCAGCGTCTTCGTGTTCGCCGATCGCTCGTACCCCTCGTCCACCACATGCTCCTGGCGATGGAACTGGGCGAGCAGCGCGCCGGCCTGTTCGTAGACGTCGAGACGGGACGACGCGGCGGTGCCCAGGACGAGCCGCCCCGGAAGGTATTCCGTCACGACGAGTTTCGTCGCGCGGTCTGCGAACACCATGCGGGCGGCCCGACCGCACCGTACCCACGGAGCGGTCCACCGCTCGTGCGCGCTGATCTCGCGGCCGATGTGCCGATCCGGAGTTCCGCCCGCCTTCACGACCAGCAGCCCGTCGTCGGTGTCGACCTCGAGGACAGTGGTCGACACCAGTCCCCAACTCATGTCGGAGACCACGACGATGCGGCCGAACCGCTGCGTCAGCAGGTGGCGTTGCTGTGGAGTGAGCCGCTCCAGGGCGTCCGGCATGAAGGCACTCTAGCGATCTTTCGCCGCGAAAACCCCTGTCGCTTCCGGCTTGTGATCGTTCACCCCGCGAGGGACCGCGCGATCACGAGTCGCTGAATCTGATTGGTGCCCTCGAAGATCTGCGTGATCTTCGCGTCGCGCATGAAGCGCTCGACCGGGAAGTCGCGGGTGTAGCCGTATCCACCGAGGACCTGCACAGCGTCGGTCGTGACCTTCATGGCGGCATCCGTCGCGACGAGCTTGGCCACCGACGCCTGCCGCGAGTAGGGCAGGCCGGCGTCCTTGCGCCGGGCAGCGTCGAGATAGGTGGCGCGGGCCGAGTCGACGGCGGCGGCCATGTCGGCGAGAACGAAGCCGAGGCCCTGGTGGTCGATGATGCGCTTGCCGAAGGCCTGCCGTTCCTTGGCGTAGGCCGTCGCCTCGTCGAGGGCGGCCTGGGCCAGACCCGTCGCGACGGCGGCGATCCCCAGGCGTCCGGAATCCAGTGCGCTGAACGCGATCGGCAGTCCCTGTCCCTCGGCGCCGATCCGGCGCTCGGCCGGGACGAAGGCGTCGTCGTAGTGGGCGGAGGTGGTGGGGATGGCGTGCAGGCCCATCTTCTCCTCGGGCTTGCCGAAGGACAGGCCCTCGGTGCCGGCGGGCACGAGGAAGCACGAGATGCCCTTGCTGCCGGTGTCGGCTGTGCGGGCGAACAGGGTGTAGAAGTCGGCCTTGCCGCCGTTGGTGATCCACGCCTTCGAGCCGGTGATGCGGTAGCCGCCGTCGACGGGCTTCGCACGGCACGCGAGGGCCGCGGCGTCGGATCCGGCCTGCGGCTCGGAGAGGCTGTACGCGCCGATGGTGTTGCCGCCCAGCATCTCCGGGAGCCACTTGTTCTTCTGCTCGTCGGTGCCGTGGGTGGCGAGCGCGAAGCACGACAGTCCGTGCACGCTCACCGCGACCGCCACGGCAGCCCAGCGGGCGCCGAGTTCCTCGAGGACCTGCAGGTAGACCTCGTAGGGTTGGTCGCCGCCGCCGAACTCCTCGGGGTACGGCAGGCTCAGCAGCCCTGCGGCGCCGAGTGCGGGGAAGACGCCCTCGGGGAAGGTCTCCTTGCGCTCGTGCTCGTCGACGCGCGGGGCGAGCACCTTGTCGGCGACGTCGCGGGTGAGGTCGATCAGGTCGTAGGCCTCGCGGGTGGGAAGCAGACGCTCGACGGGCACGGTGGTTCCTCCTGGAAGACTGGGGACCAAGAATAGTACTGAGGACGATACTGCAGTACTGTTCTCGGTATGGCAAGAGTCGGTAGCCGGCGGCCCACCGCCCGGCAGGCGCAACTGTTCGACGATCTGGTCGCGTTGTTCCTGGCAGAAGGCTTCGCGCACCTGACCCTCGACGACATCGCCGCGCGTCTGCGCTGCTCGAAATCGACGCTCTACGCACTCGCGGAGAACAAGGACCGGCTCGTCTACGCGGCGACCGTCCACTTCTTCAAGGGTGCTGCCGACCGGGTGGAGGCCGACGTCGCGCGGGCCGCGGACGCCCAGGCTCGCATCGGCGCCTATCTCGAGGCCGTGGGGCGCGAACTCGAACCCGCCTCCACGCGGTTCATGGAGGACATCGCCCACACGCCGGTCGCGCGCGAGGTCTACGAACGCAACACCCGGTTCGCCGCCGACCGCGTCCGCCAGCTCATCTCCGAGGGAGTTGCGGCCGGCGAACTGCGCGACGTCCACGCGGCCTTCGTCGCCGACGTCGTCGCCTCGGTCATGGTCCGCATCCAGCAACGACAGGTGGCCGAGGCGACCGGTCTCGAGGACGCACGTGCCTACCGGGAACTCGCCGCACTGCTCGCGCACGGGCTCTCGACCGCACCGCACCTACGATCGACCCTATGACCACGGCTGCACCGAACGATCCGATCCGCCTCGAGGTCGTCGTCGCGAGTGTCCGCGCCGGTCGCATCGCGCCGGTCGTCGCAGACTGGTTCGCGGCCACCGCACGGCGTCGGCCCGAGTTCGACGTCGGCGTTCTCGATCTCGCCGAGACTCCGCTCCCGCACGACCTCTCGGGCGGTCCCGACGCCGACGCCTTCACCGGTCGCATCGGTGCTGCGGACGCCTTCGTGGTGGTGACCTCCGAGTACAACCACGGCTATCCCGCCGCGCTGAAGACGGCCATCGACACCGTCAAGCACGAATGGCGCACCAAGCCGGTCGGATTCGTCTCCTACGGTGGCCTGTCCGGCGGATTGCGCGCGGTCGAGCAGTTGCGGCAGGTCGTCGTCGAGGTCCACATGGTGCCGGTGCGGCAGTCGGTGAGCTTCCACCGCGTCAAGCACGCCTTCGCGGCCGACGGCACCACCACGGACGAGGCCGCGATCGACGGCGCAGAACGCATGCTCGACCAGATCGCCTGGTGGGTCCGCACCGTCCGCGCCGGAACCGCCCTCGACCGCTATCCCGGCTGAGGCGCCGGATCCGGCATGCGCGACCGGCCGAGATGGGTGCTCTCCGCCGCGATCGTCACGAGGGTGAGAGGCGTGCGTTCGCCGCCTACCGTGAGCACCACACGGTCCCCGGCCGCTCCGGGTTGGAGCAACGACACCGTGGGGCGCTCGCGCGGCCATCCGTCCGGGTGGATGTGCACGTGGATCGCGGTCGCGTGCGGCATGGACGAGGTGGGCGGGACGCCGTCGTAGACGACCGTGTCGAAATCGTGGTCGCCCGCGTACTCGCCCGCCAGACGCAGCCGGTCGGGTCCGGCCGCGGATCCGACCAGGCCGCGCCACGCACCGGACCGGTCGGTGTGGACGACGACCCTCGCCCCCACCGCGACGGCGCGGAAGACCACCTGCTGGGCGAGATACAACTCGCCCGCGATGTGGACCGAGCGGACTCCGGGACCGGTGAGACGCGCGGTGACGGCGCGACCGGCGTCGTCCGATCCGATGAGCTGCCCACACCCACCGGCCGGAAGAGCGAGGGCGTCGAGTTCCCCGCTACGCGATTCGCGCAAGGGAACCCGGTCTTCCAGTTGCGGAACCCCGAGGGGCAATGCCGCTGTGAGGAGTTCGGCGTGACGTCCGTACGCCGGGAACAGTCCGGCCACCGAGGGGACGTCCGCCTCGCGCGTGGTGAACCGTGCCAGCGCCCCGACCCGAACCGACCCGTCATCACCCGGTCGCAACCGGAGGACCAGTGTCGACGCCAAAGTTGGATGCGACCAGATCGCCGCCGTGTGGCGGCGGTCGATCCGACGTGGGTCGAAGGCGCCGCCCGAGTCGAAGGCGGAGGCCAGGGCGACGTGCCGGCGCGTCGGGGCCCACTCCGTCGCCGGGACCCCGTGGGAGATGCGCAGCGCGGCCTGTTCGATCTCGCTCGCGGTGAGCAGTCGCGCACCGTACCCGGCGTCGCCGAGCGCGCGGATCACGCGCCGCGCCGCCGCGACGACGGTCCGGGCGGCACCCTCGGAGCCTCCGCCCCGACGGGCGGCAGCGGCCGCGCAGGACGTGACGTCGAGTCGGAGCACCACCCGCACCGTGCGTTCGGCCGCTGCGGGAAGCGGGCCCAGCAACTGTGCGTAGGCCTGCCCCGCGGGGGTCGAGTCGCGAACCCGGCGCCCCTGCACCACGACATCGATCCCGTCCAGGACGACGTCGTGCCGGTACAGGCAGGCGGCGATCGCGTCGAGGGGGAGCGTTCGCCCCGTCTCCTCGCTGTCGCGCCCGAGTCGGGTGATCGCACCGGCCGGTGAGAACGGTTCGAGAACCACGGTCGCGTACGGGCCGTCCCATAGCACCCCCACCGGGACTGCCGACCCGACGTGGAAGTCGCGGAGGACACCCGAGACGGAGACGTCGTCCGGGCGTCGGCGCAGAACGGTCGCGATCCATTCGGCTGTGCCGCGTCCGCCGATCCGCACGAGGCACAGCGCGGCCGGTGGCACGGCGATCGCGCAGGCCACCCACACGGACGCCCCCGACACCACCGCCAGCGTCCATACGAGGGCGGCGACGCACTGGGCACCCACGAGCCGCACGGCGACACGGCTTCTCGCATCACCTGCTGCTGTGCTGATCCGTGCACCGGTGGGCGCTGTGCTGACCCGTGCACCGGTGGGCGCTGTGCTGACCCGTGAATCCCCCGACTCGAAGACGGTTCGTTGCATCGATCCCCCCCGAACGACGGCCGGCAATGATTCCGGCGCGGTGCCGACCTTCCCCCTGACCGCGCGGAGCGCCTGTGGTGGACGCCCGACTGGACTGTACTGTGTTGCGCCAGAGAGCGTGCCGTACGGGGGGAGATCGATGGCAGCGCAACCGACCACGCGATGGCAGGTCAGTGGATACCGTTTCCTGGCACGACGCATGGATCATGCGTTGGTGCGGGGCGACGTACGAATGATCCACGATCCCATGCGTTCCCAGTTCCGGGCGTTCGTCGTCGGAGTCGTCGTCGCGTGTGTCGTGCTGGGAGGCTGTGCCGCCCTTGCCCTGTTCCGCCCCCAGGACCGGATCGGTGATGCTTCCGTCGTCGTCGGACGCGACTCCGGTGCGCTCTACGTCGCGATCGGCACGACCTTCCATCCCGTCCTGAATCTCGCGTCGGCCCGGCTGATCCTCGGATCGCCCACCGAACCGGCGGTCGTAGCCGACGAGGAACTGACGACACGGCCACGCGGACCGCTGGTGGGGATCCCGGGTGCGCCGTCCTCCCTGGTCCATGATGCAGAGGAGGTGCCGTGGACGGTGTGCGACGTCGCCGACCCGAACGGTCTGCAGTCCTCGACCACCGCCGTGCTCGCCGGCACACCCGACCACCGGGCAGGCTCGGTGCTCGCCGACGACGAAGCGCTCCTCGTGGCCGCGGACGGCAGATACCACTTGCTCTACGAGGGCAGACGCGCCGAAATCGACCCGAACGACCGGTCGCTCGTGCGCCTGCTGGGCATCGACGTCTCCCGTGCGCGCCCCGCGAGTCCCGGACTGCTCGCCGCCGTGCCGGAATCGCCGAAGCTGGCGGCACCCCACATCACCGGCGCCGGAGGTGTCCCGGGCATGTCGATCCCGGGTGTGCGAGTCGGGTCGGTCGTCGCGGTGTCCGAACCGGACGGGCAGAGTTTCCACGTAGTGCTCGAGAACGGTGTGCAGGAGGTCTCGCGGGCCACCGCACATCTCATCCACTTCTCGGATTCGCAAGGAGCACCCGAGATTCCGGTGATTCCACCCGACGTCCTCGCAGCCGCGCCGGTCGTGCACGAACTGCCGGTCGACACCTTTCCCGAGGTCGTCCCGCGCATCGTCGATCCGGGGGAGAGGCCTGTGGCGTGCTCCACCTGGCAGCCCGGCACAGGCGAGAACGACCGGCACCGCTCGACTCTGCGGTTGTCCGCGGGGACGGCCCTGCCCACCGGCAAGGACGCCGTGCCGGTGGTCCCGGCCCAGGCGGACGATGCCGGACCGCAGGTCGACGCGATCCACATCCCGCCGGGCCGCGGCAGATACGTGCAGATTACCTCGCTGACCTCGGACACCGACCGTCTCGGTTCGTTGTTCTACGTCGCCGACACCGGCGTGCGGTACGGCATCACCGATGCGGACGCCGCTGCGGCACTCGGCTTCACGGATCCACCCGCCCGGGTCCCGTGGCCCATCCTGCAGTTGCTCGCTCCGGGACCCGCGCTCGGCCGGGAACAGGCGCTGCTCGCACACGACGGTGTCGCCGCCGACCCGGAGGCGGTCCCCGTCGGGGCGGGCAACTGATTCAGGTCCGTGATCGGGCGAGTCGTCGTGCCGGTGCAGTGAGGACGAGAACGAGGGCGGTCGCGGCGATCACGGCCGCAGCCGAGATCAGTGCGATGGTGCGCGGCCGGTGATCCGGTACCGGGGGAGGAGTCGGCTCGGCGACGGCAACCGCCGGCATCGGCTCCGCGCGCCCGGCCGGCAGCGGCGCGGTGACGGCGGCGAGCGGGTCGACGACCCCGTGGCCCACCTGAGGATTCCATCCTTCCGCGGGGGAGTGGGCGGTGCTCTCGATGCGCGTCATCACCTCTCGGGCGGACAACTGCGGGTACCGCGAGCGCACCAGCGCGACCGTCGCCGCGACGAGCGGCGCCGCGAAACTCGTCCCGGACACCGGTCTGCCGCCCTGGGGGCCGGGGATCAGGTCGGCCAGACCGTCGGTGCCGGGATTGAGTGAGACGAGCCCGCTCCCGGGAGCGGCGACGTCGACCCACGGCCCGGGCAGGCTGTACCCGGCCGGTGTGCCGTCGTCCTCGACCGCGCCGACGGTGAGGACGTACTCGTCGTACCAGGCCGGTGATGCCAGGGTGACGACCGAATCCCACGGATCCGCACCGGGATCGGCCGGATCCGCCGAGCGCGGATTGCCTTCGCGGCAGGTGTCGGTGTTGCCGGCCGCCGCGACGACGACCGCGTCGTGTACATCCGTCGCGTACTGCACTGCCGCTCCCAGCGGACCGTCGACGAGGCCTTCGGCGACCGTCCGGCAGGCGACCTCGGAGATGTTGACGACGGTGGCGCCGAGATCCACCGCCTGCCGGACGGCCGCCGCGAGGGTCCGTACGTCGCCGTATCCGGAGGCGTTGCGCGCGGCATCGTCGTCCGATCGGGAGCGGTCGGAGAAATGGCCGCTCGACTGGCGGATGGCGATGATCCCCACGTCGGGTGCGCCACCGGCGAAACCCGATCCGGGTGTCGGCCGCGCCGCGATCAGGCCGGCGACGAGGGTGCCGTGCGCGTCGCAGTCCTCGGTGCCGTCACCCGTGGACACGTAGTCGCCACCCGGCCTCGGGGCCGGCAACCGCGGATGCGGATGGACCCCGGTGTCGATGACGGCGACCACCTGCCCCGCTCCCCGGGTGATCGGCCACACGGACGCGAAGTCGAGGATGCGTTGTGCCCGAGGGATCTGCGGTCCGTCGGGAGCATCCGGCAGTTCTGCGCACAGCACCCGCATCTCGGTGGCCTCGGGAGGCGCAGGCGTCGCGCCGGCGGGCAGTTGCGCCGGATCGGGTACCGGGGGCGCGGCGGTCGCGAGACCCGGAGTAGTGGTCGCTATCAGGGCGGCGAGGGCCAGGACCGCGAACCGGTGTGACAGCCGCACCGTCACAGTCCGCGGATCGCTGCGTACACACCGGCGACCCAGCAGGCCAACGGCACGACGGTGGCGATGGTCGCGTACTCCGCGATCTCGGCGATCCGGCGTTGTACCGGGGTGAACGTCCGTCGCGGCGCGACCACACCGAAGAGGAAACCGGCACACGCGAGACCCGTAGCGGATGCGAACACCGCCCACGGCGGCAACGCTCCGCTCGCTGCCGCACCGACGAGCAGCCCGAGCAGCATTACCGCGCCACCGGCCACGAGGGGAGCCGCCTGCGCGGTCGCGGTGTAGGTGCGGCCTCGGAAGACCAGGACCACGGCCGACGCCACGGCCAGTGCTACCGCGGGCACGGACACGTCTCCGTCCAACGGGAACGCGGCGCACCACGCTCCGCCCGCCGTGAGTAGGACGACGGCGTGGACGATTCCGGTGAGCGCGCTCCGTGCTCGATTCGCACGGTGCTCGAGCTCCGCCTGTGACGGCAACCCGGACACGCTGCTCTCGGGGGTCTCCGGTTCGAGCGGAGCGCCCGGAGCAGGGACCGGGGGGATGGGGAGTTTCGCGAGCATCGCCGCGAGGCGTGGTGCCGTGCCGGCGAGCAGCAGCGCCACCACCACCGTTCCGGCTCCGAGGGCGCGCGCCTCGAGCTCGGTGGTCGACGCGAGGGTGGCCGTCACGACGACGCCCGCGGCGGTCGCGGCGACCGCCGTGCACGGTGCGAGGCCGATGCGGGTGGCACGCACGGCGAGCACTGCGACCGCACCGGTCAGTGCCGCGGCGAGGACGAGACGCGGCGCCGGCGATTCGCCGGGAACGAGCAGCGCCCCGGCCGTCGCTGCGAGCGGGAAGGCGCACCACAGCAGCGCGGTCGCGGTCCGTCGATCGTCGTGGAGCCGGGCGAGGATGCCTGCGGCGAGCAGCACCAGGAGAGGCAGCGCGGCGCACACGGCTCCGAGGGCGAGACGGCTCGCGCCGTCGGGCAGGAACAGCAACGGTACGCAGCCCGCGGCGAGGGCGACCGGACCCAGGACGGCCGCGATGAGACCCGACGGGCCCGCACCCCACGGCGTCGTGGTCCGGTCCGAGGCCGCGACGCTGTACATGACGTCGTCGAACAACGGTGGAGGAGCGGGGGATCCGGCGTCCTCCAGGACGAGGATCTCCCCGTCGCGGACGCCGTGCTCGTCGAGACTCAGCGCACCGGACAGCGGGGCCCGACCGATCCGGGCGAGCGCCCAGCCGTCGGGTTCCGTGCGTTCGGGTGTCGCGTCGAAGTCGTTGTCGGGCCGGTGGCCGGCGACGAGATTCACGATCCCCGGGAGCAGCAGCGCCACCGGAACGTCGAGGGGCAGTGCGAGATCGACCTCGGTGTGGCGGGCGAGCACGGTGATCCGGCACAGATCCGGGGCGCCCACCTGCCCCGGGGTCTCGGATCGCGCACGCACAGATGTCATCGGCCTCGGTTCCCCCCGTCACTGCAGTCCGAACGACGCAGACCATACGACATCGTCCCGACCGGTGTCGTGCCCGAGTTGTCCGTCGAGGGGCCGAGGGGCGAACAGGAGCACGGAAGGTCGCAGCCATGGGTTAGTCTTCCACGACCGTGGGGCCGTAGGGGGCGGCCGACGGCGTTCCGGGGGGTGACGAACGTGAGTACCGTGCGTTTCGTACGCAGAGCACGGCGGGAGGCACCGCGCGCTCCCAGCGGCGAGGTGAGTGTCCAACCGCCACCGGACATTCCCCGGGCCACGCCCGGCAATCTGGTGACCAGACTGCTCCCGCTCGTGATGGTCGCGGCGATGATCGGGATGGTCGCGCTGATGTTCACCACCGGCGCCGCACGCAGCCCCATGGCGATGATCTTCCCGCTCATGATGGTCGTGTCCCTGGTGGGCATGCTCGCCAACGGTGGTCGCAGCGGGGGAGCGAAGACCGCCGAGGCGAACGAGGACCGCAAGGACTATCTGCGCTATCTCGACCAGCTCCGGCGCGAGGTCACCGAGACGGCGCACGAACAACGTCGGGCGCTCGAATGGTCGCATCCCGACCCGGCCCTGCTGTGGACCCTCGCCGGCACCGTCCGGATGTGGGAGCGGCGCAGCACCGATCCCGACTTCGGTCACCTCAGGGTGGGGCGCGGCGGGCAGCGACTCGCGACCCGACTCGTGCCTCCGGACACCGGGCCGGTCGAGGATCTCGAACCCGTCGCCGCCCTGTCGCTGCGCAGGTTCGTGCGCGCGCACTCGGTGGTGCAGGCGCTGCCCACGGCTGTGTCGCTGCGGGGTTTCGCGGCGATCGGCCTCGAGGGCGATCGCCGCGCGGCGCGCTCGCTCGCTCGGGGGATGCTCGCGCAGGCGTGCACCTTCCACGGTCCCGACACACTGCAGGTCGCCGTCGTGTGCGGGCCCGACACCGCTGCGGAATGGGAATGGATCAAGTGGCTGCCGCATGCGCAGAACCCGGTCCTGCGCGACGGTGCGGGCAGTGCACGCACGGTGTTCGGTTCGCTGTTCGAACTCGAGACCGATCTCGCGGCGGTCCTCGCCGGTCGCAGCAGATTCGTCCGGAACGCCCCGGCCACCGAGGGTGCCGTGCACCTCGTCGTGGTCGTCGACGGCGGGGTCACGGGATCGGGTTCGGGGGTGCTCGACGACGGTCTCGACGCAGTGACCGTGCTCGACCTCTCCGGTTACGCCACGCGGCTCAGCGCGACGCGCGGCCTGCGCCTGGTGGTCGAGGAAGGACGGGTCGGGGTCGCCACCGGCACCGACGTCGACATCTTCGCCGATGCCGACGGCATCGGGACTCCGCAGGCACAGACGTTGGCCAGACTGCTCGCGCCGTACCGGGTGACGAGCGGAGCGGTGGACGAGAGCGCCGGCGACGACCGGCCGTCGAGCTGGCAGGAGCTGCTGGGCCTCGGGGACGTGGCCCGCTTCGACCCCGCGCAGGTATGGGTGCCACGCCGCGGGCGCGACCGCCTGCGGGTACCGATCGGTGTCGGCATCGACGGTGCGCCTGTCGAACTCGACCTCAAGGAGGCCGCCGAGAACGGGATGGGACCGCACGGACTGTGCATCGGCGCAACCGGATCGGGAAAGAGCGAGTTCCTGCGGACGCTGGTCCTCGGTCTCGTGGCGACGCACCCGCCGGAGGCACTCAACCTGGTCCTCGTGGACTTCAAGGGCGGCGCGACCTTCCTCGGTCTGGACCGGATCTCGCACGTCGCGGCGGTGATCACCAACCTCGCCGACGAGATCGCGATGGTCGACCGCATGAAGGACGCCCTCGAAGGCGAGATGAACCGCCGCCAGGAACTGCTCCGGACCGCAGGCAACTTCGCCAACGTCGGCGACTACGAGAAGGCCAGGGCGGCAGGTGCACCGCTCGACCCGCTGCCCGCGCTGTTCATCGTGGTCGACGAGTTCTCCGAACTGCTCTCTCAACAGCCCGAATTCGCCGACCTCTTCGCGGCGATCGGACGCCTGGGCCGGTCGCTGCACATGCACCTGCTGCTCGCCAGCCAACGACTCGACGAGGGTCGCCTCCGCGGTCTCGACAGCCACTTGTCGTACCGCATCGGCCTGAAGACCTTCTCCGCAAACGAATCGCGGAGCGTTCTCGGCGTTCCCGACGCCTACCACCTGCCGTCGACACCCGGCGCCGGATATCTGCGGACCGATTCCGCCGACATCCAGCGGTTCTCCGCGGCGTACGTCTCGGGGCCGTACGAGCCCGGCCGCCCCACCCGGCGCACCCGATCGGCGGTGCCGGCCGGCACGTCCCGGCCCCGGCTCTTCACCGCGCGGGCGGTGCCGGTCGACGCCGGTCCGCCCGCCCCGGTCACGGAGCCGCTCCCGGTTCTTCCCGCGGGCGACGGCCGGAGCGTGCTCGAGGTGGTCGTCGACCGGATGCGGGGGCACGGAACACCGGCGCACGAGGTGTGGCTTCCTCCGCTCGACGACTCCCCGTCGCTCGACATGCTGCTGCCCAGGTCGGTGCTCACCGGCGACGTGCCGCGTCACGCAACCTTGCGCACCGTCGTCGGTGTCGTCGACCGGCCGTTCGAGCAACGCCGCGACCCGCTGGTGGTCGACCTGTCCGGGTCGGCCGGCAACGTCGTGGTGGTCGGCGGCCCGCAGTCCGGGAAGTCCACACTGCTGCGCAGCCTCGTCCTGTCGATGGCCCTCACGCACAACGCCGAGCAGGTGCAGTTCTACGGTCTCGATTTCGGTGGTGGCACGTTGTCCGGTCTGGCCGGCCTGCCGCACGTCGGTTCCGTCGCGGGGCGGCACGACACCGACCGGGTGCGCCGCACGGTCGCGGAGATGATGTCGCTGCTGCGTCGTCGCGAACGGTCCTTCGCCGAGAACGGCATCGAGTCCATAGCTCAGCTGCGGCGGATGCGCGCCGACGCGGTCGCACCGGCCACCGGCGATCCGTTCGGCGACGTCTTTCTCGTCGTCGACGGTTGGCCGAGCATCCGGCAGGACTTCGAGGCACTGGAACAGACGATCGGGATCCTCGCCGCCCAGGGTCTGTCCTACGGCATCCACGTGGTGCTCAGCGCCCCACGCTGGGGTGACGTGAGGCCCGCCATGCGCGACCTGCTGGGTACGCGGCTCGAACTCCGCCTCGGCGACCCGTCCGACTCCGAGTACGGCCGAAAGAGAGCGGCGATGGTGCCGGAAGGGCGGCCGGGACGCGGTATCGACCGCGATGGCCTGCACATCCTGGGGGCGCTGCCGCGGGTGGACGGAAGCTCCGATCCGGCCGATCTCGCGGTCGGCGTCGCAGCGGCGGTCGAGGCCGTCCGTGCTGCCACGCCGGGGCGTTCGGCGCCACCGGTGCGCATGCTGCCCGAACGCATCGACCGGCCCGACCTTCTCACAGCTCTGCCCTCAGGGTGGCCGCCACCGGCCGACGCGTCCCCGGCGGCCCGGCTCTCCGTCCCGATCGGCATCGACGAATCCGAACTCGCGCCCGTATCGGTGGATTTCACCGACCATCCGCACCTGCTGATCTTCGGCGACTCGGAGTGCGGCAAGACCAATCTGCTGCGAGGGCTGTGCCGCGGACTGGTCGAAGCCGGCAGCGGTGCGCAGACCAGGATCATCGTCGGCGACTACCGCCGCACGCTGCTCGGTGTCGTGGGCGGCGACCATCTCGGGGGATACGCTGCGTCGGCAACGGTCCTCGCAGCCATGGTCCGCGAACTCGCCGGCATCTTCGAGCGCCGGCTGCCGGGCCCCGGCACGACGCAACAACAGCTGCGCGATCGATCGTGGTGGACCGGACCCGAAGTGTTCGTGGTGATCGACGACTACGACATGGTCGCCACCTCTGGCCAGAATCCGCTGCTGCCGTTGCTCGACTATCTCCCGCAGGGACGTGACATCGGCCTGCACCTGGTGGTCGCACGTCGCTCGGGTGGTGCCGGACGCGCGATGTACGAACCGATTCTCGGGCGTCTGCGGGAGTTGTCGACTCCGGGTCTGATCATGAGCGGTAGCCGCGACGAGGGAGCGCTCGTCGGCGCGGTCCGTCCGTCGCCGGTGCCGCCGGGCCGCGGCACACTCGTACGACGCGACGGCACGGCGCTCGTCCAGACCGCGTGGGCGCCGGAGGTGTGATGGCGCTCCGGGACGAGACGGTCGTCGCGGTCGCGTTCACGCTGACACCCGGATCCGTCCACATCGGATGGCCCGGAACCACGCGCAGCGTGCCCGCTCTCGCCGCGGATCTCGGCGACCGACGGGTCTACGGAGCGGCAGCGGAGCAACCGTCGGAGCCGGCCGGCGTCGCAGGACTCATGGATGTCACGGAACTCGTGGATGCGGCCGCGGTCGAAGGGGAAACCGAACTCGGAGAACTGCTGAGCGGGCTCGTCTCCTACGCCGCAGCGACCGTGGGTGCACCGGACATCGGCGGGGTGGCGTGCGCGATACACCCGACCTGGTGGAACGAGCGGCGCCGCGATCTCTTCCGGACCGCCGTGCGGCAGGTCGCAGGCGATACGATCCTGCTTCCGGCCGCGGTGGCCGCCGCGCGCGCCGCCGATCCTGCGCCGCACGAGCGGTGTGCGGTGCTCGAATTCGCCGCCGGGGGAGTCACCGCCGTGAGCATCGCTCCGCCGGGGCCCGACGGGCCGACCGTCGAACGACTCGCACGCGATCCGGGTCTGTCGGTGCACTCCCCGGACGCCGCGATGCGACTCGAGAACCTGTTGACCTCGGTGTGCGGCGGGGCTGGGCCGGAGGTCGTGGTGGTGACCGGCGGCCCGGGCGAACCGTCCGGTGTCGAATCCTTTTCTCTCGCAGTTGATCTCGTGGATTCGGGTCGGCGGGTCCTGCCCGTCGCGGCCTCGGAGATGCTCAGCGCCGTGACCGGCCCTCCGGCGCCACCGGCCGGAACCGGAGGGACCGCGAGAGCCGCGGCCATCGCTCCGACGACCGACGGACCCGACAGGACACTGCCGTGGCTCAGCGAGGTGCGCGCACGCCCGGATCCCCCTCGTGGCGGGCGGGCCGGCACGGTGCCCGCGCTGGTCGTCGCCGGGGCGGTGATTCCGTTCCTGCTCGCCGCTGCGATCTTCCTGTGGCCGCTTCTCACCGGAGAAGGTGGAGACGCGGAGGTCCCGGCTCCGCCGGAAGTCGTTGCTGCAGAGGAGCCGCCGACCGACGCTCGTGAGCCCGAGTCGGCCGCCGACGCCGGTCCCTCCCCGTCGACGCGGATCGACGCCGGTCCGCTGCACCTCGACCTGCCGGAGGGCTGGCGCGTCCGCGACCCCGCGACCGTGCCCGAGGGGCGCGCGGAACTGATACCGGTCGGCGGAACCGATCGCCGGATCCTGGTCGTGTACCGCGATCTTCCCGACGGGATCGACGAGCGCTCGGTCGCCTCCGCGTTGGCGGAGCGGGCCGCCGAACGTGCACCTGTTATCCGCGACCTCGACACCGACACGACCTTCGCCGACCGCAAGGTCGTGGCGTACACCGAAGTTCCCGACGACTACTCGGTGGTGCGGTGGTCGGTCCTGGTCTTCCCCGGACTTCAGGTCTCCGTGGGATGCCAGTACCTCGAGGGGGAATGGACCCGTATCCGGAGTGAATGCGAGCAGGCCGTCCACACCCTCCGGGGCGGGTGAGAAAAGTAGGTCCACGAATTTCGGAAGGCGCGGAACCGATACCGGATCGGGTGCGTCCAACCAGATGTAGGAGCCAGGACCGGCTCGACACCGAGCCGGATGATCCACGCACGAGCGAAGGAGTACGCCGTTGACCCAACCGACCGGCAATTCGAATCACCTCACCACCGATGTAGCGACGATGGAGGTCGTCGCGGGACAACTCCAGGACTCCCGCGCCGAACTCGACGCGATCCTCGGTCGTCTGACGGGCGTGGTGCAGTCCGCGCCGTCGGTCTGGCGGAGCCGCTCGGCGGAACAGTTCGCTGGAATCATGGAGCGCTGGAACGTCAACCACACCAAGCTGTCGAACGCCCTGGACGAACTGGCAGAAGCCGTGCGCACCAGTGGACGGTCGTACGCCGCTGCCGAGGACCAGCAGGCCCAGTCCTTGTCGGCGATCGACCCCGATGGCGGTTCGGTGCTCAACGGGTCGTTCAACTGATCGCCGGTCGCTCCGGCACACAGCCCTCCGGCACACATTCGAGAACAAGGAGAACGATCCGTGTCCGAGATCTATCAGAACTTCGCCGGCGTCGCCGACCTGCACGCCCAGCTCGTGTCCGGTCAGAAGGCGATCGAGGCGACGCTCGACCGCATCGAGGGGCAGGTGGCGCCCCTCATCGCCACCTGGGACAGTGGGGCGCAGGAGCGCTACGCCGCCACGCAGGCGCGCTGGAACGAGGCCGAGGCCGGCCTCATCCAGGTGCTGCACGACATCGGTCGGGTGGTCTCGACCGGTAACGACAACATGCAGGAGGTCGAGCGACTGAACCAGCAGCGCTTCCCGGGCTGATCCGGGTCTGCCGGATCCGGACCGATCCGGCGCTGTCACGTCCCGGTGGTGGAGAGGCCGCCGGGACGTGCTGCTGCTTCCGGGGTGCTCCAGCGGAGGGTGCGCAAGGGTAGGGCTGCTGCGGCGCTTTGACCGGCCCGGCGTCCGCCCGGTAGAGTGTCCCCTCGGCGTGTCGCACGTCGTCGTGCCCTGTGGTGCGACGAACACCTCTCCCGGGTCCCAACTGGCCGCCGGGCGTGGCAACCGTCGGCATGCAGGCCAGCAGCGAAACGATAGACGAGGAAGATCTGTGTCTACGTACACACCGAAGGCCGGCGACGTGACCCATCAGTGGCACGTCATCGACGCCACCGACGTGGTGCTCGGCCGCCTCGCGGTGCAGGCGGCAAACCTGCTCCGCGGCAAGCACAAGCCCACATTCGCGCCGCACGTCGACGGTGGTGACTTCGTCGTCATCATCAACGCCGACAAGGTTGCCGTCTCCGGCAACAAGCGGACCGACAAGTTCCTCTACAGCCACTCCGGTCACCCGGGCGGTCTGCGGGCTCGTTCCGTCGGCGAGGTTCTCGAGAAGAACCCCGACCGCCTCGTGGAGAAGGCCGTCACCGGCATGCTCCCGAAGAACAAGCTCGGTCGCGCCATCGCGAAGAAGCTGAAGGTCTACGCGGGCCCGAACCACCCCCACGCCGCGCAGCAGCCGGTGCCGTTCGAGATCAAGCAGGTGGCACAGTGACGACGCCCGAGGAACAGAACGTGAACCCCGAAGAGTACGTCGAGAACGTCGAGGTCGCTGCAGACGAGTACGTCGAGGACGTCGTCGAGGCACCTGCTGCCCCGATCGTGTTCGACCGTCCGGTCCAGACCGTCGGTCGCCGTAAGGAGGCTGTCGTCCGCGTCCGCCTCGTGCCCGGCACCGGCAACTTCACCCTCAACGGCCGCACCATCGAGGACTACTTCCCGAACAAGGTGCACCAGCAGCTCGTGAAATCGCCCCTGGTGACGGTCGAGCGCACCGAGTCGTTCGACATCCACGCGCGCCTGCACGGCGGCGGTCCGTCCGGCCAGGCCGGCGCGCTGCGTCTCGCCATCGCGCGTGCACTCACCGAGGTCACCCCCGAGGATCGCCCCGCGCTCAAGCGTGCCGGCTTCCTCACGCGTGACCCGCGTGCCGTCGAGCGCAAGAAGTACGGCCTGAAGAAGGCCCGTAAGGCATCGCAGTACTCCAAGCGCTGATGTGCCGCCGACGCTGATTTCGTCAGAGTCGGCACCTGTTCCATCACGAGAGCAGGCGTCGGTAGACATCTCCTACCGGCGCCTGCTTTCGTGCATTCTGTCCTCTATCGACACCCGCGGCGGGGGCCGCACACGACTGGGAGGCTGTGTACATGGGTCGGTTGTTCGGCACCGACGGAGTCCGGGGCTTGGCCAACGCCGAGCTCACATTGGAGCTGGCAGTACGCCTGGCAGGCGCTGCGGCAGCGGTCCTGGCCCCGCAGGGTGCCGAGCGGCGACCGGTCGCGGTCGTGGGTCGAGATCCACGCGCGAGCGGGGAGATGCTCGAGGCGGCCGTCACGGCCGGACTCACCGCAGCCGGAGTCGACGTGGTGTCGGTGGGCGTACTGCCCACCCCAGCGGTCGCGTACCTCACGGGTGACTACGGCGCCGACCTCGGCGTGATGATCTCCGCGTCGCACAATCCGATGCCCGACAACGGCATCAAGATCTTCGCAGCCGGCGGGCACAAGCTCGACGACGGGGTCGAGGACCGGATCGAAGCGGTGCTGCACGGCGACGCCGAGAGCGCCGCACGCCCCACCGGCTCCGGTATCGGCCGGGTGCGCGTCGTGTCCGACGCCCTCGACCGCTATCTCGCGCATCTCGCGACGGCCGTGCACAAGCCGCTCACCGGTACGACCGTAGTGGTCGACTGCGCGCACGGCGCCGCCTCGCAGGCCGGCCCGGCCGCCTACGCGGCCGCAGGTGCCACGGTCATCGCGATCAACGCCGAACCCGACGGACTGAACATCAACGACGGCTGCGGATCCACGCACCTATCCGTGCTGCAGCAGGCCGTGCTCGAGCACGGCGCCGACCTCGGTCTCGCGCACGACGGCGACGCCGACCGCTGCCTCGCCGTCGATGCGACCGGCACGGTGGTCGACGGTGACGCGATCATGGCGATCCTCGCTCTCGGCATGCACGAAGCCGGTGAACTTCCCGACGACACCCTCGTCGCCACGGTGATGAGCAATCTCGGTCTGCATCTCGCGATGCGCGCGGCGGGGATCCAGGTGCGCACCGTCGGCGTGGGCGACCGCTACGTGCTCGAGGAGCTTCGCCGCGGTGGCTACGGCCTCGGCGGTGAGCAGTCCGGCCACATCGTCCTGCCCGCGCACGCTACGACCGGCGACGGCGTGCTCACGGGCCTGCGCCTGATGGAGCGGATCGCCACGACGGGTCTGCCGCTCGCGAAGCTCGCCTCGGTGATGACATCGCTTCCGCAGGTCCTCGTGAACGTGCGGGTCCACGACAAGGTCGCCGTCGCGAGCGATCCTGCGGTGGCGGACGCGGTCGCGGAGGCCGAGCGCGAACTCGGTGAGACCGGCCGGGTGCTGCTGCGTCCGTCGGGCACCGAGCAGCTCGTACGCGTCATGGTCGAAGCCGCCGACGACGATCACGCCCGGGCGGTCGCCGACCGTCTCGCGGGAGTCGTCGCCGCCGTCTGACCTGCGCGGTCCCTGCCCTTCGCTGCCGGTTTCCGCTCGCAGTCACGCTGCGGTGGAACCGGATCGTCCTGCGCTGCGTCCTAACCCTTCGAGAGGGTTCGGTGGGTGAAGGGCGGACATGGACACACAGCACAGCACGATCCAGGTCGACGGCGACGCGGTGCGAGCCGTCGCGGCACGACTCGAGGAGGTCGCCGAGGACGCCGACGACGAGATCCGTCGTGGCTTCGGCGGTCTCGTCTTCGACGGCTCCGGTGCCGGATCGACGCACCGGTCGGCCGGCGTTCGCGTCGAGACCGGATATCGCAGGATGCGTGCGACGTGTGAGAGCTGGGCGGCGACCCTACAGGCGCAGGCCGACGCATTGCGCGCGGCGGCGGACAGATACCGGCACCAGGACGACGCGACCGGCATCGCCCTCACCGCTGTGACCGGTGCCGAACTCGACAGCGTCGGGTTCGGCGACGCAGGGACCCGGCAGCCGTGAGGACCCCTCCCGAGAGCGCAGGCGACATCCTCGACGCGGGAGCGCCCGGCCTGGCCCGTCTGACCGACCTCGTGCAGTCCCTGCACACTCTCGGGCTCGAGTCCGGCTGTTGCGTCGCGGACGTCCGGGCACGCTACGACGAGGAACGAACCCTCTCGTTGCCCGCCCTCGCCGACGACGCCGCCACGACGCGCTCGCTCGCGACCTCGCTCGGTCGTCGGACCGACGAACAGCGTCGCCTCTTGCAGCAACTCGACGAGTCGTGGGACGGATCCGCCGCCGACCGGGCTCGCGCCGAGCTGACGGCCACCGTCCGTTCCGGAGTGGCGCTGTGTGCGTCGCTGACCGATCTCGCGGTCGCGCTGGAATCGGCGGCCACCGCGATCGCCGCAGCGTTGCGTGAGAAGGCCCGCGTCGTCGGGGAACTCGCGGAAGGCACCGTCGACGGTCGCACGAGGGACGAGATCGACACGATCGTCGCCGGAGCGAGCGGTGGCCCGCACGGACCGAGCCCGGAGGAGCATGCCCGCTGGTTCGGCAACCCGCCCGGTGGCAACCTGGGCGACCCGCCCGGTGGCGACGTGGCCGACCCTGCCGCCGAGTGCCGGCGATGGATGGAGGAACGTCTGGTCCCGGCGGTCCGGGACGCCGTCGACGTGGTGCTCGGGGCATGTGAGGAGGCCGGCCGCCGGATCGCCGGCAGCGTCACCGACCTGGCGACGACCACCGAACGCGTCGCCGATGATGCCGGGGCGGCGGCCGCGGGCGTATCGGGTGCCGGGACGGTGGCTCCCGTCGTCGACGACGGGTCGACGCAGCACGGACCGAGCGACCCGCCGAATCAAGGTGCACTGCTGACGGTTCCCGGGATCCGCCCGGGCGAACGCAGACGCGAACACACCCCAGGACCGGTCGAGGCCGACCGCCGGCAGGACGAGAACGACGAGGGCGGTGCAGGAGTCGTGCTCGCGGAAGCCGGACCGCTGTGACGCGAACGACGGAACGTCAGCGCCCGAGGAGCAGGTTGACCTGCGTGCCGAGATCGCGATCGACGACGTCGGGGTCGGAGATCACCGTGGAGCCGGGCAGCTCGGTGGTGAGTTCGGAGAAGATCGCGTACGTCTTGTCGCCCGTGAGACGGTGCAGCAGGAAGCCGGTGAGCAGCGCACGAGTGCGTTCCTGGGTGCGACGCTCGGCACCACCGACGCCGAGCGCTCCGAGCAGGCGGCGTCCCTCGACGAGTCCTTCGTCGTTCGCCTTCTCGACGACCCGCAGCTGCACGTCGTCGCTGCCCCAGCCCCGGGCGACCGCGACGGCGTCGCTGGTCATCGACCCGATGCTCTTCTCGCCGACGAGGACGAGGCCCGGTGCCCGCACGCGGCCCGCGGCTTCGGAGGCAGCGGGGGAGACGGGCGAGGGGTAGAGCGCGGCGACGGCCGCGACCTCACGCCTCGCAGCGGCGAGCACTGCCGCCCCGGCACCCGAGCCGTGGCCCACCAGCGCGAGCTTCGACGGATGGACACTGATCCGCCCGGTACCGAGACGCACGCCGGTGCAGATGTCGAGGGTGGTGAGCAGGTCGGTCGACAAGCCGATCGCCGACGGCACCGGTCCGCGCTCGGTGTTGGGCGCGCCCACCACGATTCCCCAGGACGCGAGGTGCTCGAAGAGCTTCGTGTACTTCGTGACCCCGGTGAGCCAGCCGTGCCCGAACGCGATCGCGGGCAGGTCGAAGCCTTCCGCGGGGGTGTACACGACACCCGGCTGACCGGCGAGCGCCAGGTCGCCGCGCAGCACCGAGTGCGGGCCGCGCCGGGAGAGTTCCTGAGCCAGTTTCTTGGGGTTCGCCGCCACGGCCTGAACGTTAGCGGATGGTGATGCCCGCCGGGGTCGGTGCGTACCGGACGGCGTGCCCCGATGCAGGTGTACGGGCTCACCGGTGTGTTGTTCCCGGGCGGGGGTCGACCAGTACCCTGCTAGGCATGTGCGGAATCGTGGGCTATGTCGGGCACCGTCGTGCTCTCGACGTCGTGGTGGAAGCGCTGCGGCGGATGGAGTACCGGGGTTACGACTCGGCGGGAATCGCCATCCTCGACGGCAAGGGTGGTCTGGCCGTCGAGCGGAAGGCGGGGCGGCTGGTCAATCTGGAGGCCGAGCTCGCCGAGATCGGCGAGGAGCACTTCGCCGGTACCGCGGGGATGGGGCATACCCGGTGGGCCACCCATGGTCGTCCCACCGACCGCAATGCGCATCCGCATCGCGACGCGACCGGCAAGGTCGCGGTGGTGCACAACGGCATCATCGAGAACTTCGCGCCGCTGCGTGAGGAGCTCGAGAAGTCGGGTGTGGAGCTGGCCAGCGACACCGACACCGAGGTCGCGGTGCATCTGGTGGCCCGCGCCTACGCCGAGGGTCCGACGGCGGGCAACTTCGTCGACAGCGCTCGCAGTGTGCTGCGCCGCTTGCAGGGTGCGTTCACACTGGTCTTCGCCCACGCCGATCATCCGGGCACGATCGTCGCGGCGCGCCGGTCGACGCCGCTGGTCGTCGGGGTCGGCGACGGTGAGATGTTCATCGCCTCGGACGTCGCGGCGTTCATCGAGTTCACCCGGGAGGCGGTCGAGCTCGGTCAGGACCAGGTCGTGGTGATCACGAACAACTCCTACGAGGTCACCGACTTCGACGGCAACACCGACGTGGCGACGCGGCCGTTCACCATCGACTGGGATCTTGCCGCCGCCGAGAAGGGCGGCCACGACTACTTCATGCTCAAGGAGATCGAGGAGCAGCCGGCCGCGGTCGCCGACACCCTGCGCGGTCACTTCGTCGACGGGTGCATCGTGCTCGACGAGCAGCGCCTGTCCGATCAGGAACTGCGCGACATCGACAAGGTGTTCGTCGTCGCCTGCGGCAGCTCGTACCACTCGGGCCTGGTCGCCAAGTACGCGATCGAGCACTGGACCCGCCTGCCCGTCGAGGTCGAGCTGGCCTCGGAGTTCCGCTACCGCGATCCGGTGCTCGACCGGTCCACGCTGGTCGTGGCGATCTCGCAGTCCGGGGAGACCGCCGACACCCTCGAAGCGGTCCGGCACGCCAAGGATCAGAAGGCGCGGGTGCTGGCGGTGTGCAACACCAACGGCGCGCAGATCCCGCGGGAGGCCGACGCGGTGCTCTACACCCGCACCGGCCCGGAGATCGGTGTGGCCTCGACGAAGGCGTTCCTGGCGCAGATGGCCGCGAACTACCTCGTGGGTCTGGCGCTGGCGCAGGCGCGCGGCACGAAGTATCCCGACGAGGTGGCCCGCGAGTACCAGGACCTGGCGGCGATGCCGGAGAAGATCGCCGAGCTGCTGACCGGCATGGAGCCGGTGCGGGCGCTGGCGCGGGAGCTGTCTGCCTCGCCGGCCGTGCTGTTTCTGGGTCGGCACGTGGGCTACCCGGTCGCGCTCGAGGGTGCGCTCAAGCTCAAGGAGCTGGCGTACATGCACGCCGAGGGTTTTGCGGCCGGTGAGCTCAAGCACGGCCCGATCGCGCTGATCGAGGACGGGCTGCCCGTCATCGTCGTGATGCCGTCGCCGAAGGGCCGCGCCGTGCTGCACAGCAAGCTGCTCAGCAACATCCGCGAGATCCAGGCCCGCGGGGCCGTCACCGTCGTCATCGCCGAGGAGGGCGACGAGACGGTCCGGCCGTTCGCCGATCACCTCGTCGAGATCCCGTCGTCGGCGTCGCTGCTGCAGCCGTTGTTGTCGACGGTGCCGTTGCAGGTCTTCGCCGCGGAGGTCGCGCAGGCCCGTGGTTACGACGTCGATAAGCCCCGCAACCTCGCCAAGTCGGTCACCGTCGAATAGCGACCCACCCGCCGGTGCAGGAGGGACGATGCGCAGTTTTCACCCGTCCGACGTGGTCCGCGCGGCGGAGGCGCCGCTGCTGGAGTCTCTCCCCGAGGGAACCCTCATGCGGCGCGCGGCCTACGGACTCGCGCGGGTCGTGGCTTCCGAACTGCGTGAACGCACCGGTGGGATCGCCGGTCGGCGGGTGAGCCTGCTCGTCGGGTCCGGCGACAACGGCGGCGACGCGCTGTGGGCGGGAACCTTCCTGCGCCGGCGGGGCGTGTCCGTCACTGCACTGCTGCTCGACCCCGACCGGGCGCACCCCGCGGGTCTGCGGGCACTGCGGAAGGCCGGCGGGCGGATCGTCCCGGCGACTCCAGAGCACCTCGGCGACCCGGACCTCGTGCTCGACGGCATCGTCGGCATCTCCGGGCGCGGCCCGCTGCGACCGGCGGCGGCCGCGCTCGTGGACGAGATCACCGCGCCGATCATCGCCGTCGACATCCCGAGCGGTGTCGACCCCGATACCGGTGCCGTCGACGGACCGGCGATCACGGCCGCGGTGACCGTCACCTTCGGCGCCTACAAGCCGGTCCATGCACTCGGCGCCACGCGCTGCGGTCGCGTCGAACTCGTCGACATCGGACTCACACTCCCGGAGGCCGGGCTGGTCGCGGCGGAACCGTCCGAGATCGGCGCGATCTGGCCGGTGCCCGGCGCCGAGGACGACAAGTACTCCCAGGGTGTGGTGGGTGTCCGTGCCGGCAGCGCCCGGTATCCGGGGGCGGGTGTGCTGTGCACGGGAGCGGCCGTCGCCGCGACCTCCGGCATGGTGCGCTACGCCGGGTCGGGTGCCTCCGAGGTGCTCGCGCGGTTCCCCGAGGTCGTCGTGTCGCCCTCGGTGGCCGAGACCGGGCGGGTGCAGGCCTGGGTCGTGGGGCCGGGTGCCGGTACCGACGATGAGGCCTGCGCGAACCTGCGCGACATCCTCGCCACCGACCTGCCGGTGCTCGTCGACGCCGACGGACTCACGCTCCTCGCCCGCGAACCCGGTCTCGTGCGGGGCCGGTCCGCGCACACCCTGCTCACCCCGCACGCCGGCGAGTTCGCACGCCTGACCGGGAACCGCCCCGAACCGGACCGGGTCGCGGCGGTACGTTCCCTCGCCGCCGACTGGGGAGTGCACGTGCTGCTCAAGGGGCGCGCGACGCTCGTGGCACGGCCCGACGGGCACGTCTTCGTCAACGATGCGGGCGGTTCGTGGGCGTCGACCGCGGGTGCCGGGGACGTGTTGGCCGGTGTCATCGGGTCGTTGCTCTCGTCGGGCATGCCGGTGGACCTGGCCGCGGCGGCCGGTGCTCGGGCCCACGCCCTCGCCGCGAACCTGGCCGCGCAGGACCCCGAGTCCCCTGGAGCGGCGCCGACCTCGGCGAGCGCGATCCTCTCGCGACTCGGCGACTCGATTCGTCTGCTGCGCACCCACATTGCCGAATCGTGACGTGGTACACGGGGACACGACGTCGGCGTCCGACGGCACAGTGGCAGGATCGACAGACGTGACCACGACCCAACGCACCCCGCGACCTGCACGTACCGTCCTTCCCCAAGCCGAAGCCCTCATCGATCTCGATGCCGTGGCGGAGAACGTACGAGCGCTCCGGGAGTACGCGGGTCCCGCTGCGGTCATGGCCGTCGTCAAAGCCGACGCCTACAACCACGGGGCCGTTCCGGTCGCGCGTGCCGCGCTCGCCGCAGGCGCCCGCGAACTGGGTGTGACGACGCTCGGCGAGGCCCTCGAACTCCGCGCCGCGGGTATCGAGGCTCCGATCCTGTCGTGGCTGCACACCGCCGACTCCGATTTCGCTCCCGCCGTCGAGGCCGGGATCGAACTGGGCGTGTCCTCGCCGCGGAATCTAGCGGCCGTCGTCGAGGCGGCGCGGCAGGTCGGGGTCACCGCGACCGTCACGGTCAAGGTCGACACCGGCCTCAACCGCAACGGTGTCGCCGTCGACGAGTGGGACGACATGGTGCGCGACCTGGGCCGGGCACAGGCCGAAGGTGTCGTGCGGCTGCGTGGAGCCTTTTCGCACCTCGCCCACGGCGACGAACCCGAGCATCCGGGCAACGCCGAGCAGCGCGACCGGCTGAGCGAGGCCGTCGCGGATCTGCGGCGGCACCATCTGGCTCCCGAAGTGGTGCACCTGTCGAATTCCGCGGCCACCGTCACCCGTCCCGACCTGCGATTCGACATGGTTCGGCCCGGAATTGCGATGTACGGGTTGACACCGATCCCGGAACTCGGCGACCTGGGCTTCCGGCCGGTGATGACCGTGCGGGCGAGGGTGGTGCTGGTGAAGAAGGTGAAGGCGGGAGACGGGGTGTCCTACGGGCACACCTGGACTGCTCCCGCGGATACGACGGTGGCGCTGCTGCCCATGGGATATGCGGACGGGATCCGCCGCAATCTCAGCGGGCGCATCGAGGTGCAGCTCGGCGGGCGCCGGTGCCCGCAGATCGGGCGCGTGTGCATGGATCAGGTCGTCGTCGACCTCGGCCCCGATGGGGCAGGAGTAAGCGAGGGCGACGAGGTGTTGTTCTTCGGTGACGGGCGTCACGGAGAGCCGAACGCCCAGGACTGGGCGGACAAGCTGGGCACGATCAACTACGAGATCGTGACCGGCATCGGCGGACGGACCGTCCGGACCTATGTCGGAGCGAAGGGAGCGTGACGTCATGTCCCTCGTGAACAGGATGGGACTCCTCGGTGCGAGCCTTGCGACGCTCGCATCGTCGGCGGGACTGTACGCGGTCAAGACCGCGGGCGCGCCCGCCCATGAGATCTATCAGAACGAGGACTTCGACGAGATCCTCCGGCTCCCGCGCCGCATCGTGACCACCGAGGACGGTGTCCCGCTCGTGGTCCGCGAGAGCGGCTCGGCCCTGGCTCGGCTCACCGTCGTGTTCGTCCACGGCTACTGCCTGCGCATGCAGGCCTGGCATATGCAGTACCGCCACCTGCGCGAACAGTGGGGGCGTGACGTGCGTGCCGTCTTCTACGACCAGCGTGGTCACGGCGAATCCGGTTTCTCCGGTGCCGCGACGTGCACCATCGCGCAGCTCGGCCGCGACCTGGGCCGGGTGATCGACGAAGTCGCGCCCACCGGTCCGGTGGTGGTGGTGGGCCACTCGATGGGCGGCATGACCGCGATCGCGCTCGCCTCCCAGCGGCCCGACCTGTTCGGTGAACGCATCGTGGGCGTCGGTCTGCTGGCGACCACCGCGGCAGGGCTCAGCAAGACCGGTATCGGACGCAATCTCGAGAACCCGGTGATCGACGCGTTCCGGTACGCGGCGCGTACCGCACCGGGATTCGTGCAGTTCGCGCGCGGCGCGGCCCGTGCCGTCGTGACGCCGATCCTGCGTGCGGCGTCCTACGGCACGGTCGTGAGCCCCCGCCTGGTGAAGTTGTCCGACCGGATGCTCGACGAGACGTCGGTGCTCACCATCGTCAACTTCCTCCGCACCCTCGAACTGCACGACGAGTCCGCGGCGCTTCCGGTCCTGGGCACCGTGCCCGTGCTGGTGCTGTCCGGCGACGCCGACATGGTCATCCCGTACGCGAGTTCCGAGGCGCTGGCGGAGCAACTGCCCGATGTCGAACTCAAGCGGGTACGTGGTGCCGGGCACCTCGTGCAGCTGGAGTTCCCCGAGGTGGTCGACCGTGCCCTCGATCGTCTGATCCAGCGGAGTTTCACGCAGGGAGTGAACGGAAGGCAGATCGCAATTGGGTGATTCGCAATCGAGTGGGCCGCAGGTGGGGGAGCAGACCATCGAACTGCCGACCGTGGAGGACACCGAGGCGTTCGGGCGCAGGCTTGCAGCCGGGCTGCGGGCCGGCGACCTCGTCGTGCTCGACGGGCCGCTCGGCGCGGGAAAGACGGCGCTGACCCGCGGACTCGCCGCCGGCCTCGGGGTGGAGGGACGCGTGACCTCCCCGACCTTCGTCATCGCCCGCGAACACCGTCCCGGTAGTCCGGAGGGACGCGAACCGGTCGGGCTCGTCCACGTCGACGCCTACCGTCTCGGCGACGGACCGAACGCCCTCGACGAACTCGACGCGCTCGACCTCGACACCGACCTGACCGACACCGTCGTGGTGGTCGAATGGGGCGGTGGCTTGGTCGAACAGCTCGCCGAACGGCATCTGAGGGTCCGGCTCCGGCGCGACCCGGGCACCGACGTCCGTCGTGCCTCGTGGGAATGGATCGGCTGAGCCACCGGCAGTCCGCATGCCGGTGGCTTCCGTCACTGCACACCGACCGGGCAGGTCGCGCGGGGTAGGCTGGTACATCGTGCTCGTGCTCGCTGTCGATACCGCCACCCCCGCCGTGACCTCGGGAGTTGTCCGTCTCGACCGCGGTCGGGACGATGCCCGACCCGAGACGGTCGCTGCGCGCGTGCTCGACAATCCGCGAGCGCACGCCGAAGTCCTCACCCCGCAGATCCTCGAATGCCTCGCCGAGGCCGGCGCTGCCCCCACCGATCTCGACGCGATCGTCGTCGGCATCGGACCCGGCCCGTTCACGGGTCTCCGCGTCGGCATGGCCACTGCTGCGGCCTTCGGTGATGCGCTCGGCATCCCCGTGCACGGGGTGTGCAGCCTCGACGCGATCGCCGCGGACGTCCACCGGGAACACGGTACGGACGACGATCTGCTCGTCGTCACCGACGCCCGTCGTCGCGAGATCTACTGGGCACGCTATTCCGGCGGCCGCCGCGTCGAAGGGCCCGAGGTGCGCAAGCCCGCCGACGTGCCCGCCGAGCCGTCGGTGCGGGTGGCGGGCTCGTCGTCGCACGTCGCGCTGTTCGACCTTCCGGCGGTGGACGTGCAGACGCCGTCCCCGGCGGGCCTGGTGACAGTCGCGGCCGACGCCCTGCGCGCGGGCGCCGAACCGGAGCCGCTCGTGCCCCTGTACCTGCGCCGCCCCGACGCGGTGGAGACCGCGAATCGCCGAGCATGAACGCCACACCCGAGGAGAATACGGCCGCAGAGAACGCGGTCGTCATCGACGCACTGCGCCCCGAGGATGCACCCCGCTGCGCCGAACTCGAACAGATCCTGTTCCCCGGCGACGACCCGTGGAGCGCCGACGCCTTCCGTTCGGAGCTGGCCTCGCCCCACAACCGCTACTTCGCGGCCCGCGACCCGCAGGGCCGGCTGATCGGTTACGCGGGACTCGCGCGACTCGGTACGGCCATCGAACCCGAATCCGAGGTGCACACCATCGGTGTGGACCCCGTGGCGCGCCGCCGGGGGATCGGCGGAGCCCTCCTGGGGGAGTTGCTGGCCGTCGCCGACCGCTGGGGAGGGCCGGTCTTCCTCGAGGTGCGCACCGACAACGACGCGGCGATCGCCCTGTACCGGCGCGAGGGCTTCGAGATCGTCGGAACCAGGAAGCGTTACTACCAGCCGAGCGGCGCGGACGCGTACACGATGCGTCGTCCGGATCCGCGAGAGGAGTCACCGGCGTGAGCACCACCAGCCCCCGATTCGAGCTGCCCGAGCGCCCCGTCGTGATGGGCATCGAGAGTTCGTGCGACGAGACCGGTGTCGGCATCGTCCGCTGGGTGGGTGACGGCACCCTCGAGCTGATGGCCGACGCCGTGGCGTCGAGCGTGGACGAGCACGCCCGCTTCGGTGGTGTGGTGCCGGAGATCGCATCCCGCGCCCACCTCGAAGCCATGGTGCCGACGATGCGGCGCGCCCTCGACGAGGCCGGGATCGAGAAGCCGGACGCGGTGTGCGTAACCATCGGGCCGGGTCTCGCGGGAGCACTTCTCGTCGGTGTCGCCGCCGCCAAGGCCTACGCGGCAGCGTGGAACGTGCCGTTCTTCGCGATCAACCACCTCGCGGGCCACGTCGCGGTCGACACCCTCGAGCACGGACCGATGCCGCCCTGCGTGGCGCTGCTCGTCTCCGGTGGTCACACCCACCTGCTGCACGTCGAACATCTCGGCAAACCCATCGTCGAACTCGGCACCACCGTCGACGACGCCGCCGGGGAGGCCTTCGACAAGGTCGCGCGACTGCTGGGGCTCGGTTATCCGGGCGGTCCCGAGGTCGACAGGCTGGCCCGCCAGGGCGACCCCTCCGCGGTCGTCTTTCCGCGGGGTATGACCGGTCCGCGCGACGCGCGTCACGACTTCTCGTTCTCCGGTCTCAAGACCGCGGTGGCCCGCTTCGTCGAAGCGAAGGAACGTGAGGGCGAGCCGGTGCCGGTCGCCGATGTCGCCGCGGGCTTCCAGGAGGCGGTGGCGGACGTGCTCACCATGAAAGCTGTGCGGGCCGCCCAGGATCTCGGTGTCGACACGCTCGTCCTCGGTGGTGGAGCGACCGCCAACAGCCGGTTGCGCGCACTCGCCGAGGAACGGTGCACTGCTGCGGGTATTACCCTGCGCGTGCCGCGGCCGAAGCTGTGCACCGACAACGGCGTCATGATCGCGTCGCTGGGCGCGCATCTCATCGCCGCGGGGGCGCAGCCGTCCTCGCTGGGCGCTGCGACGGATCCGGGCCTGTCGGTGTCGGTGTCGCAGGTCGTGGCCTGACCTTTCCCGACCGACCCCCACCCGAGGAGGGCGCGCTGCCTAGGTGGGGGCGATCTCCGAGGTCCCGGATCCGGTGGTGGTCTCCCCGGTGGTCGTTTCCCCCGTCGTGGTCTGACCGGTGGACGGCACGGTCGTGCCCTCCTCCGTGACGGACGCGATCGTGGAGGACAGGTCGTTCGGATATGCGCCGGTGGACGACGCGGACGGCGTCTCGGTCGGCGAGGTGGTCGACGGGGGTGTCGGGCTCACACCGGTGCTCGGTTCGGTCGTCTCCGGATCGGTGGGCGCAGGGCTCGTCGTCTCCGGCGGTGTGGTCGGCTCGGTTGTGTCGGGAGCCGTCGTGTCGGGAGCCGTGGTGTCCGGAGCGGTCGTGTCCGGAGCCGTGGAGTCCGGAGCCGTGGAGTCGGGATCGGGCCTCGGTGCGGTCTCGGAATCCGGCGACGTGAACGGTCGGTCCGGGTCGGACTCTTCCTCCGCTGTCGACCCGGGGGTCGGCACCTGATCGATCGGCGTGGGCGTCACGGTGGTGCTCGACGACTCGGGCACAGTGGGCCACGGATCTTGGGTCGACGGAACGGTGTGCTCGACGGTCGGCAACGGCCAGGGAACCGTCGTCGGCGCGGGTGCGTCCCGGGTGCTCCGGGACGTCACGGGTTCGGGCGGCGGGTCGTGGGACGGGACGGCCGACTCGCCGGGACCGGCCTCCTGCGTGGGGACGTCGCCGCTCGTGAAACGCGGCGACACCTGGGCGTCGCTGCTGTCGCGTTCGGTGAAGTGCTGGGTGGCGAAGCCGGCCATGATCGCACTGAGCACCAGGAGCCCGGCGACCGCACCGGAGACACGACCCGAGGACCGGTTGCCGGTGCGCGACAGGGCGCCGACCACGGTGTATCCGACCGAGGACGGGGAATCGGCCGACAGTGCCGCACCGATCGCGGCAGCCGCTCCCGGTTCGGGGACGGTGACGATCTCGCCGTCGAATTCCGCCGAGATCGCCGCGGCGAGGACGGGGGACGCGGCCGCGCCCCCGATGAGGGCCATGGTCTCGGGGACCGGATCGGTGCTCGAGCAGATGCGCCGCGTGAACGCCGCCGCTTCGTCGGCGAGATCGGTCGTCAGTTCGTCCAGTTGCGCTCGGGTGAGGGTGACCGTCGCGTCGGGACCGGCCTCGGCGATGTCGATGCGGGTCGTCGTCGCCGAGGAGAGTGCCTCCTGGGCGCCCTGGCACCGGGCCGCCAGCAGGCCGGGGTCGATCTGCCTCCGGGTGCGCATCCGCTCGGTGGCGTTGCGGACATGATCGAGCACACGTGCGGTCAGGGCGTCGCCGCCGACGGTCTCGGTACGTGCGGACCGCAACAGGGTGCCGGTCTCGCGGTCGAGGACGGAGACGGTCGTGCCGGTGGCTCCGATGTCCACGAGCGCGATCGCGCCGGGTTCGCGACGGACCCCCACTGTGTAGAGATACTCGAGGGCGGCGGTGGTCTCCGGAACGAGGCGGACCATGTGGCCCGTCCGCTCGGCGGCCGTGCGGATCTCGTGCGCCTGCTCCTCGGTGCGGTATGCGACCGTGATGATGGCGGGACTGTCGGCTCCGCGGGCGGTTCCGCGAGGAGACGTGAGCGAGACGGCGTCGAAGACGAGATCTCCGAGATCGCGCCCGGGCTGCGACTCGGAGGCGAGTCTGCGGAATTCCGTTGTGGGCGCGTGTGCAGCATCGACGCGCAGGGCCGAGCCGGCGCCGGAGGCGCCGACGGAGATGCCGAGCGACGTGGGCATTGTTCACCTTCCGTGCGTGATCGACGACCAGGCGTCCAGGGCCTACCTCGGCTGAGGTCACCGAACGATCACGCTCATGGGTTTCCGTTATTCAACCGTAACATGACGTCGGGTTCCACGCAGGTCGGCGTGTTTGCACCCGTTGCCCTTGAGCGCTGGCACTCTCGTGTATAGAGTGCTAGTGACACCGAGCGCCGGCCCGGCACCCGCGACGACGGGACGCGTGCGGAGTCACCGTGATGACTGAACACACCCGTGTCCGAGAACACCGGTTCTCGGACCCCATTACCCCTGAAAGTGGAGGGCTCATCGTGGCGAGCGTGAACATCAAGCCGCTCGAGGACAAGATCCTCGTCCAGGCCAACGAGGCCGAGACGACGACTGCCTCCGGCCTGGTCATCCCGGACACGGCGAAGGAGAAGCCCCAGGAGGGCACCGTCGTCGCCGTCGGCCCCGGCCGCTGGGACGAAGATGGCGACAAGCGCATCCCGCTGGACGTCAAGGAAGGCGACGTCGTCATCTACAGCAAGTACGGCGGAACCGAGATCAAGTACGCCGGCGAGGAGTACCTGATCCTGTCTGCGCGCGACGTCCTGGCTGTCGTCGCCAAGTAGGCCGCTTGCATTCCGCCCCGGTGTCCCGTTTCGGACCCGGGGCGGAATACGTTGGGGAACATCCGAGTCCAGGAGTAGTCGCAGAACATGTCCAAGCAAATCGAGTTCAACGAGACCGCGCGGCGGGCTCTCGAGCGCGGTGTCGACCAGCTGGCCGACGCCGTCAAGGTGACGCTCGGCCCGCGTGGCCGGCACGTCGTGCTCGCCAAGGCCTTCGGTGGTCCCACCGTCACGAACGACGGTGTGAGCATCGCCCGTGAGATCGAGCTGGAGGATCCGTTCGAGAACCTCGGCGCCCAGCTCGTCAAGAGTGTCGCGACCAAGACCAACGATGTCGCGGGTGACGGCACCACCACCGCGACCGTTCTCGCCCAGGCGCTCGTCAAGGCCGGCCTGAAGAACGTTGCCGCAGGCGCCAATCCGATCGCGCTCGGTGCCGGTATCGCCCAGGGTGCGGACAAGGTGAGCGAGGCTCTGCTCGCTGCCGCCACTCCCGTCGAGGGCAAGACCGCCATCGCGCAGGTCGCTACCGTGTCCTCGCGCGACGAGGAGATCGGTGAGATGGTCGGCGAGGCGCTGACCCGCGTCGGGAAGAACGGTGTCGTCACCGTCGAGGAATCCTCCACGCTGAGCACCGAACTGGTCGTCACCGAGGGCGTGCAGTTCGACAAGGGCTTCCTGTCACCCTACTTCATCACGGACATCGACGCGCAGGAAGCCGTCCTCGAGGACGCGCTCGTCCTGCTGTACCGCGAGAAGATCAGCTCGCTTCCTGACTTCCTCCCGCTCCTCGAGAAGATCGCAGAGTCCGGCAAGCCGGTCCTGATCATCGCCGAGGACATCGAGGGCGAGCCGCTGTCGACCCTGGTGGTCAACGCGATCCGCAAGACCCTCAAGGCCGTTGCCGTCAAGGCTCCGTACTTCGGTGATCGCCGGAAGGCCTTCCTCGAAGACCTCGCCGTTGTCACCGCGGGTACGGTCATCAACTCCGATCTGGGTCTGTCCCTCAAGGAGGCCGGACTCGACCTGCTCGGCTCGGCCCGCCGCGTCGTCGTCACGAAGGACAGCACCACGATCGTCGACGGTGCCGGTACCGCCGAGGACATCGAGGCGCGCGCCGCTCAGCTGCGTCGTGAGATCGAGGCCACCGAGTCCGACTGGGACCGCGAAAAGCTCGAAGAGCGCCTCGCGAAGCTCGCCGGTGGCGTCGCCGTCATCCGTGTGGGTGCGGCGACCGAAACGGACCTCAAGGAGCGCAAGTTCCGCGTCGAGGACGCAGTCAACGCCGCGAAGGCGGCCATCGAGGAGGGCATCGTCCCCGGTGGCGGGTCGGCTCTCGTACAGGCCGCACGCTCGCTCGAAGAGCTCCAGGCGTCCCTCTCCGGCGACGCCGCCACGGGCGTCGCCGCGCTGCGCACCGCGCTCACCGCGCCGCTGTACTGGATCGCCACGAACGCCGGCATCGACGGTGCGGTGGTCGTGAGCAAGGTCGAGGAGACGGGTAAGGGCTTCAACGCCGCGACCCTCTCCTACGGCGACCTCGTCGCCGAGGGCGTCGTCGACCCGGTGAAGGTGACGCGTTCCGCCGTCGTCAACGCCGCGTCGGTCGCACGCATGGTGCTCACCACCGAGAGCGCCGTCGTCGACAAGCCGGAGGAAGAGGCCGAGGCCGGGCACGGCCACGGTCACGCGCACTGAGCGACCGGTCAGGGCCGCGGACCCGCCGCCCGGCGGGTCCGTAGGTCGAGCCGGACGTGAAAGTCGTTCCGGACGGCACGAATACAGCGAGGCCCCGCAAGGAATGTTCGCATTCCCTGCGGGGCCTTCGTCGTATCGACGCAACTCCTCCAACCGGCCTCCCGGTCGTACCGTCACGGTCGTGTCGACATGATCACGACCGTGACGGTGTTGACATGGTCACGACCGTGACGGTGTTGACATGGTCACGACCGTGACGGTGTCGTCACGGGGCGGGTGACCGCCTCACACAGCGACCTTCCGCCGTCGTTGCCTCGTGTACATCTCCCGCTCGGTCTCCGACATGCCGCCCCAGATGCCGTACGGCTCGGCGACGGCGAGGGCGTGGTCGCGGCAACGGGCCAGCACGGGGCAGGTGCGGCACAGCTCCTTCGCGCGGTTCTCCCGCTGGGCGCGGGCACGACCGCGCTCTCCGTCGGGGTGGAAGAACACCGAGGAGTCCACACCACGACACTTACCGTGCATCTGCCAATCCCAGAGGTCCGCGTTGGGGCCGGGCAGTGTGTGTGGTGCGGGCATGTGGCACTCCTTTGCAGCAAGCTCGCGTGAATCGTGCGAGCGGACCGTGGACACATCGGGATTCCCGCTGTGATCCGAATCAAACAAACTCACCGTAGGATCTGTATCGATTCGTCGTCAATGTTTTCGATGAGTGGGATAGTCCATAACCGAACAGCCAAGATTTAACCGCGGAAATATTTACTTTCGTGAGGAGTCGTGCCTGTGCGCTGCGGGCGGGGGTGATCCGGGGTATCTTATGCTCCCGATGTGGGTAAAAAGCCCCTTACTCCCTGGTAACCCGGCCTTTCGGCGGCTGGATGCGGACTCCGACTCGGCCTCGGAGGTCGGGGCGGCACCATACATGCACCACGCATGTTTTAACTCGATGTTTAACAAAATGTTCGGAAATGTCTTCTGTGCATCCCTGCGTTCCAATCATCGAGACTATTTGCGCTCGCGGTGATAATTTCTCTCCGACAAATGCCCGGCGTCGGCCCGGAGCCCCGCGTATCGTCGGTATCCGCTGGTGCGATGATTCCGCGATGGCACATTCCGACGCCCGCCGGTACACGGCACCGACACCGTCCGACCGCCATGCGATCCTGGTCGCCGCGGCCTTCGGCTCGTCCCCGGGGGCACATCCGCTCCCTGAGGCGCACGGACCCGAACAGAACTGGTTGCGGGCCGTCGCGCTCGGTGGACAGGGACGTTACGCCGCCGCGCGGGCCGAGCTGGCCCGAGTGCGTGGAACCGGAGGAGTGTGGTCGTCGTTCGGAGCGAGCACCGAGGCCTCCCTTCTCCGTCAGTTGGGCGGACATCGCGCGGCCGCCGTCCTGGACGGACGTGCTCTCGCGGAGGCGGGGTCGCTGCGAACCAGCTCCGGGAGCACTATCGCCGCACGGCGCGACGTCGGCACTGTCGCCGCACGGCGCGACGTCGATGTTGTCGCTGCATGGTGTGACGCTGCCACGGGGTTGGCGGCCGATGCGCTCGGGCGGGGCCGTCTCGCGGTGTGCGGGTCGCTGCTCGACCGATGCGCAGCCGCTCTCGACGCTGCCGAATCGGAAGCGGGGGAGAAGGCCTTCGTGCGACAGCGGATCCGTCTCGCATGGGTCGGGGCCGAATCCGCTCTCGCGGCAGGCGACTTCACCCGTGCGCGCAGCCGGGCGGACCGCGCGGTGGAACTTGCGGACGGATTCGGATCGATCCGGCACTCCGTGAAGTCGGACCTCGTTCGGTCGGCCTCTTTGACCGGACTGCCCGACCATGGTCCGGCTATGGATCTGGCCGCCGACGTCCTCGCGCGCGCGGAGGAACACGAACTCATTCCGTTGCAATGGGCCGCGGCGATGCTCCTCGACGGGCTGGGGGCAGGGAGAGATGCGGGTCGCGTCCGTGATCTCGATGCGGGTCGCGTCCGTGACTTCTGCGCGACCGTGATCAAGGGGCGTGGGGGTCGCTTCGTGACCTTGTCTGCCTGCTGAGTTCCATTCGCGCGCGGGGGGTGACCGGACCGGTCGGTCGTTGTAGTTACTCTGGGGGTGTTCCACGGTCAGGTGGAAGCCCGCCCGGGGGGTGGTGCCGTCTGTAACGCCAGGACTTGCGCAATCGATGACTGTTATGGGTGAGGAGTTGGACTCCGCGGTTGCTGCGGCTGCGCAAGGCGACCGGGCGGCTCTCGCTCAGGTTCTTGCAAGTGTCCGGCCCCTCGTCGTGCGGTACTGCCGCGCACGGGTCGGATCTGCAGAGCGCGGCCAGCTCTCTGCAGACGACGTTGCACAGGAGGTGTGCCTGGCCGTGATGACCGCTTTGCCGAGATATCAGGACCAAGGCCGCCCCTTCATGGCGTTCGTGTACGGGATCGCTGCTCACAAGGTCGCCGACGCGCACCGCAGTGCGGCGCGCAACCGCGCGGAACCCGTGGCGGATGTGCCGGAGGTGATGTCGCTCGACGACAGCCCCGAGGAATACGCGATCAACTCCGAGGCGGGCCGGCAGATGAAGCAGCTGCTGGGCATCCTCCCGGAGAAGCAGCGCGAGATCCTCATCCTCCGTCTCGTCATGGGATTGTCGGCCGAGGAGACGGCCGCAGCAGTGGGTAGTACTGCAGGAGCGATCAGGGTGGCCCAGCACCGGGCCATCGCGAGACTCAAGAAGGAAGTCACGAGAGCAGGTGAGCGGAATGGGTAGGGGGCGTTTCTCGGGCGACGGCTTCGACGACGAGTTTCCCGACGACGAAACCTCCGTGGACCTCGCCGCCGTGCGTCGTGACGACGCGCTGATCGATGCGATCTCCGGTAACGGGCTCGTCGAGACGAAGGACAACGAGGAGTACGAACTCGCCACTCTGCTCGCCGACTGGCGTGCAGAGATCCTCGCCGAACCGATGCCCGCCGGCCCCGACCTCGACGAAGTGGTCGCCGCCGTCCACCGGGAACTGGGAACACGGGAAACGCTCGCTCGGGCCCCGGAGGTCACCCCTCTGCGCCCGCGATCGAAGGGGCAACTCCGGTTGCTCCGTCCGCTCGCAGGTGCAGCAGCGCTCGTCGCTATCGCCGTCGGCAGCGCGACCGCCGTGTCCTACGGCGCCGAGCCCGGCGACCCGTTGTGGGGCGTCAAGCAGGTCGTGTTCAGTGAGCAGGCGCAATCCACCGAGGCCCGGATCGACACCACATCGACCCTGGAGCGTGCCGAACAACTCATCGCCGAGGGCAACACGGAGGAAGCACGCGAGTTGCTGACGTCCGCGGAGTCCCGTTCGGGCGACGTCCGGGACGCGGAGGAGCGCGATGCGCTCGGCGACTGGGTGCAACGCCTCGCCGAGGAACTCGGCCGGTTGGTGCCGCAGGTGCCTCCGCCGCCGGCAGCGCCGGTGGCACCCGAGGTGCCGGTGGTTCCCGGTGCCGTCGTGCCCCCGCCGGTCACGACGCCCGGCACGGATGGGCAGCAGCCTGCCCCGACGACCGGTGCGGAAACCGGCACGACCGTGCCGCCCACTTCCACGACGGTGGATCCGACCATCCTGCAAGCGCCGCCTCCGGTTTCGAACACCACGACGCCGTCGCAGACCGCGCCACCGCCCCCGTCGAGCACGCCGGGTCCGTCGGTGCCCAGCGAGGCTCCTCCGTCGACCTCGGCTTCTTCCCCGACTCCCGCTCCGACGACGACGGCATCGTCGCCGCGGTCGACGCAGGACGGACCGGGAGCAGATTTCGCTCCGGGGTCCGTGACCACTTCGGAAGGCGGCTAGAAGTACAGAACGACCCGGGCCCGGCAGCATGTGCTGTCGGGCCCGGGTCGTTCGTGGAAGTGACGTGATGCGTGGTCCGCGTGGGGAACAGTCGGTCAGGAATCCAGACCGTAGGGGTCGACGGGAAGAGCCTCGTTCATGGACGCGTCCGCGTAGCCGCGGCAGTAGTCCCAGGTGACGTAGGCGTCGGGGGACGGATCGAAGGCGGGCTCGTGCGGTCTGACGGTGCCGTCGACGAGCAGCTGCAGCAGGTTCGCCCGCAGCATGTCCCAGTCGTGGTAGTGGTCCTGGTGGCAGTCCTCGCAGCACACCACGAGTCCGCGGACGCCGCGGGGAGCCAACAGCGCCTCGTAGACGGCCAGGTCTGCGAGGTCCTCTTCCACCGCGAGCCGCTCCGCAGGATCCAGGGGCTGGCCCGGCTCGATCGCGTCCAGTGCTGCGGACGGATCGTCGGGGTCTCCTGCGAACGGGTCCGGTGGGAGTCCGGGAGGCAACTGATCACGCACGACTCCACGGTACGCAGACCGAGGGGGTCTGCGCCAGCGGTCGCCAGGGGACACGCCGTGAAATCACACGGGGTGATGTGACGAACATCGGGGAACAGGGTGGGAGCCGAGCTTGTTCCCCGAACAGATAACATGAAGGGGTGCGTGCCGCTCTCCAACCGCCCGTCGGTGCGACGAGCGCGCACAGCCTTCATTCATTCCTGCTGTCGGACGGTTCTGCCGTCCGCTCCCATCGACTGTCACGGAGGGTCCGAACCGCATGAGTAGTACCGGAGGGCGCGTGCACACCGGCGGTGACGACCCGAACAAGGTCGCAATGCTGGGTCTGACCTTCGACGACGTGCTGCTGCTTCCCGCGGCTTCCGACGTCGTCCCGAGTCAGGTCGACACGTCGAGTCAGCTCACCCGCGAGATCCGCCTGCGGATCCCGCTGGTCAGCTCCGCGATGGACACCGTCACCGAGTCCCGCATGGCCATCGCGATGGCCCGGGCCGGTGGTATGGGCGTGCTGCACCGCAACATGCCCACCGAGGTGCAGGCCGCGCAGGTCGAGACCGTCAAGCGGTCGGAGGCCGGCATGGTCACCGATCCCGTCACCTGCAAGCCGACCGACACGCTGGCCGAGGTCGACGCGAAGTGCGCGCGATTCCGCATCTCGGGTCTGCCGGTCACCGACGACGAGGGTCAGCTCGTCGGCATCATCACCAACCGCGACATGCGCTTCGAGGTCGACCAGAACCGCCCGGTCGCCGAGGTCATGACAAAGGCTCCGCTGGTCACGGCCCGCGAAGGCGTCACCGCTGAGGCCGCCCTCGGTCTCCTGCGTCGCCACAAGATCGAGAAGCTGCCGATCGTCGACGGTCAGGGCAAGCTCACCGGCCTGATCACCGTCAAGGACTTCGTCAAGACCGAGCAGCACCCCAACGCCACGAAGGACCGCGACGGCCGTCTGCTCGTCGGTGCCGCCGTGGGCGTCGGCGACGACTCCTGGACCCGCGCCATGACGCTGGTCGATGCCGGAGCCGACGTTCTCGTCGTCGACAGCGCCCACGGCCACTCGGCCAACGTGCTGTCGATGATCTCGAAGCTCAAGAGCGAGGTCGGCGACCGCGTGCAGATCATCGGCGGCAACGTCGCGACCCGCGAGGGCACCGAGGCGCTCATCAACGCCGGCGTCGACGCGGTCAAGGTCGGTATCGGCCCCGGCTCGATCTGCACCACGCGTGTCGTCGCGGGTGTCGGCGCGCCGCAGATCACGGCGATCCTCGAGGCGTCCACGGTGGCGCGCGCCCACGGCGTGCCGGTCATCGCCGACGGCGGTATGCAGTTCTCCGGCGACGTCGCCAAGGCTCTGGCAGCCGGTGCGTCCACCGCGATGCTCGGTTCGCTGCTCGCCGGCACCACGGAGTCCCCGGGTGAGCTGATCCTGGTGAACGGCAAGCAGTTCAAGAGCTACCGCGGCATGGGCTCGCTGGGCGCGATGCAGAGCCGCGGCGAGGCCAAGTCGTACTCGAAGGACCGCTACTTCCAGGACGACGTGCTCTCCGAGGACAAGCTCGTGCCCGAGGGCATCGAGGGACGCGTGCCGTTCCGCGGCCCGCTGCAGCAGGTCACGCACCAGCTCATCGGTGGCCTGCGCGCAGCGATGGGTTACGCCGGCGCGACGACGATCGAGCAACTGCAGGAGGCGCAGTTCGTGCAGATCACCGCCGCCGGCCTCAAGGAGAGCCACCCGCACGACATCACGATCACTGCCGAGGCACCGAACTACGTGGTCCGGTAGTTTTCGCGTTCGCAGCAGGGTCCCGTTCCGAATAGGACGGGAGCATCGTCCAAGAGGAGAAAGGGGCGCGCGTGCGCGACCTCGTTGAAATCGGCATGGGTCGCACGGCCCGACGTACGTACGAGCTGGGCGACGTCGACATCGTCCCGTCGCGCCGGACGCGGTCGTCGAAGGAGGTGTCGACGGCCTGGCAGATCGACGCCTACCGTTTCGACATCCCGGTGCTGGCGCACCCCACCGACGCGCTGGTGTCGCCCACCTTCGCGATCGAGCTGGGCAAGGCCGGCGGTCTCGGTGTCATCAACGGCGAGGGCCTGTGGGGTCGTCATGCCGATGTCGACGCCGTCGTCACCCGTCTCGCGGAGATCGCGAGCACGGATCCGCGCGCAGCCGTCCGTTACCTGCAGGAACTGCACATGGCTCCGCTGCAGGGCGATCTGCTGGCCGCGGCCGTCGCGCAGGTGCGGGATGCCGGGGTGACCACCGCGGTCCGCGTCAGCCCGCAGAATGCGCGCGCCCTCACGCCCGAGCTCGTGAAGGCGGGCATCGATCTCCTCGTCGTCCAGGGCACCATCATCTCGGCCGAGCATGTGGCCCACGGTGAGGACGAGCCGCTGAACCTCAAGACGTTCATCTCGGAGCTCGACGTGCCGGTCATCGCCGGTGGTGTCAGCGACCACCGCACCGCGCTGCATCTGATGCGCACGGGTGCGGCCGGTGTCATCGTCGGCTTCGGCTCCACGAAGCAGGCGACCACCACGTCCTCCTCGCTCGGTATCGGCATCCCGATGGCCACGGCCATCGCCGACGCCGCTGCGGCCCGGCGCGACTACCTCGACGAGACCGGGGGCCGTTACGTCCACGTGCTCGCCGACGGCGACATCGAGAACGCCGGCGACCTCGCGAAGGCGATCGCGTGCGGCGCCGACGCGGTGGTGCTCGGCGCGCCCCTGGCTCTCGCCGAGGAGGCCGCGGGTAAGGGCTGGTACTGGCCGTCCGTGGCCGGGCATCCGTCGATGCCGCGCGGCGCTGCGGTCCGGGTCGCCGAGGACGGGCGACCGGGCCTCGGTCGGGTGCTGTTCGGCCCGTCCGATGACCCCTCCGGTTCGCTCAATCTTGTGGGCGGCCTGCGTCGATCGATGGCGAAGGCCGGATACTCCGATCTGAAGGAATTCCAGAAGGTCGGTCTGTCGGTCCGCGGATAAGGATCTTCCCGGTACATCCCGATGGCCGGTCACAGCGTCGCAGGACGCGGTGACCGGCCATCGATTTTTCTCACACTTCGTTTTCGTGCAACTCCACGTAACGGGTAGAGTTGGGACTGTGCCTGTAGTCACACCGCCGAAGTGCATACTTGCCGGTAACAACTCTCGCCGCTGGAGGTTCCATGGGTAAGCAACGGGTCACGGACTACGACGTCCTGATCATCGGATCGGGTTTCGGTGGGAGCGTCACGGCGTTGCGCCTCGTGGAGAAGGGCTACAAGGTCGGCGTGCTCGAGGCCGGTCGCCGCTACGCCGACGCCGACTTCGCGAAGACCAGCTGGGACCTGCGCCGCTTCCTCTGGGCGCCCAAGCTCGGCTGCTTCGGCATTCAGCGCGTGCACCTGCTGCGCGACTGCCTGATCCTCGCCGGTGCCGGCGTGGGCGGCGGGTCGCTGAACTACGCGAACACCCTGTACAAGCCTCCGGCGCCGTTCTTCGAGGACCGCCAGTGGGCGCACATCACCGACTGGCAGGACGAACTGAGCCCGTACTACGACCAGGCGAAGCGGATGCTCGGCGTGGTGCAGTACGGCCGGATGACCGACGCCGACAAGGTGATCAAGTCGGTGGCCGACGACATGGGCGTCGGCGAGACCTTCATCCAGACGCCCGTGGGCGTGTTCTTCGGCGAACCCGGCCGCACGGTCGCCGATCCCTACTTCGGTGGCGTGGGTCCCGACCGCACCGGCTGCATCGAGTGCGGTGAGTGCATGACGGGATGCCGCCACGGTGCCAAGAACACCCTCGTGAAGAACTATCTGGGTCTCGCCGAGCGGGCGGGAGCCGAGATCGTCCCGCTGACCACCGTCACCGATCTCCGTCAGGCCGCCGACGGCACCTGGGACGTGATCACCGAACGCACCGGCGCGTGGGTCCGCAAGCGGCGGCGCACCTACACGGCCGCGCACGTCGTCCTTGCCGCCGGAACGTGGGGTACGCAGCACCTGCTGCACCACCTCAAGGACACCGGTGCGCTGCCCGAACTGTCCGACAAGGTCGGCGAACTGACCCGCACCAACTCCGAATCGATCGTCGGCGCCGGGAAGATGCGGATCGATCCCGATCTGAAGCTCACCGAGGGCGTCGCGATCACGTCGTCGTTCCACCCCACCCCCGACACGCACATCGAACCCGTGCGGTACGGCAAGGGATCGAACGCGATGGGCTTGCTGCAGACCCTCATGACCGACGGCGACGGACGCACCCCGCGCTGGGTGAAGTTCCTCGGGCAGGTCGTGCGGAACCCCGTGAAGATGCTGCGGATGCTCTCGGTGCACCGGTGGAGCGAGCGCACCATCATCGCGCTGGTGATGCAGAACCTCGACAACTCCATTACCACCTACACGACCAAGGGTGTGTTCGGCCGCCGCAAGGTCACGAGCAAACAGGGCCACGGGCAGCCGAATCCCACCTGGATCCCGGCCGGCAACGAGGCCACGCGCCGCATCGCCGAGAAGATCGACGGTGTCGCGGGCGGCACGTGGGGTGAGATCTTCAACATTCCGCTCACCGCACACTTCCTCGGTGGCGCCGTGATCGGATCCGATCGCGACCACGGGGTCATCGATCCGTACCACCGCGTCCACGGCTACCCGACGCTGAGCGTCGTCGACGGCGCCGCGGTCTCCGCGAACCTCGGTGTGAACCCCTCGCTCACCATCGCGGCGCAGGCCGAACGCGCTGCGTCGTTGTGGCCCAACAAGGGTGAGGACGACCAGCGTCCCGAGCAGGGACAGCCCTACCGTCGTATCGCGCCGATCGAACCGAAGAACCCCGTGGTGCCCGTCGACGCACCCGGTGCGTTGCGACTGCCGGTCGTCGAGGTCAAGCACAGCGGCGTCGCGTAGCGACCCGGAAGTGATCGGATGAGCGGCCGCGTCGGGAACACCCGGCGCGGCCGCTTAGACTGTTCGGGTGTCGTCGCAAAGCCAGCAGTCCAGACCGGTCGTCGTCGTCGATTTCGGAGCTCAGTACGCGCAGCTGATCGCGCGGCGCGTTCGTGAGGCCAACGTCTACTCGGAGGTCGTGCCCCACACGGCCGGTGTCGAGGAGATCGCGGCGAAGAACCCGCGCGCGGTGGTGCTGTCCGGTGGCCCCGCCAGCGTGTACGAGGAGGGCGCACCGCGTCTCGATCCCACGCTGTTCGATCTCGACGTCCCCGTCTTCGGCATCTGCTACGGCTTCCAGGCGATGGCGCAGGCGCTCGGCGGCACGGTCGCGCACACCGGCTCGCGCGAGTACGGCCGCACCGAGCTGTCGGTCTCCGGAGGTGTGCTGCACGACGGTCTGCCCGAGACGCAGCCCGTCTGGATGAGCCACGGCGACGGCGTCACCGAGGCCCCCGAGGGCTTCGAGGTCACGGCGACCAGCGCCGGTGCCCCGGTCGCGGCGTTCGAGGACCGCGCCCGTCGCCTCGCCGGTGTCCAGTACCACCCCGAGGTGCTGCACTCGCCCCACGGCCAGCAGGTGCTGAGCCGGTTCCTGCACGACATCGCCGGAATCCCGGGCGACTGGACTGCAGCGAACATCGCCGACGCGCTCGTCGAGCAGGTCCGCGAGCAGATCGGCGACGGTCGTGCCATCTGCGGCCTGTCCGGCGGCGTCGACTCCGCCGTGGCGGCCGCGCTTGTGCAGCGCGCCATCGGCGACCGCCTGACCTGTGTGTTCGTCGACCACGGCCTCATGCGCGAGGGTGAACGGCAGCAGGTCGAGAAGGACTTCGTCGCCGCGACGGGTGCCCGTCTGGTCACCGTCGACGCGTCCGAGACCTTCCTGCGCGAGCTCGCCGGCGTCACCGACCCCGAGACCAAGCGCAAGATCATCGGCCGCGAGTTCATCCGTTCCTTCGAGGGCGCGGTCTCCGAGGTGCTCGGAGAGGGTGCCGACAAGGGCGAGACCGTGAAGTTCCTCGTGCAGGGCACCCTGTACCCGGACGTCGTGGAGTCCGGCGGCGGTTCCGGCACCGCGAACATCAAGAGCCACCACAACGTCGGTGGACTTCCCGAGGACCTCGAGTTCGAGCTCGTCGAGCCGCTGCGTCTGCTGTTCAAGGACGAGGTGCGCGCGGTCGGACGTCAGCTCGGTCTGCCCGAGGAGATCGTCGGCCGCCAGCCGTTCCCCGGCCCCGGCCTCGGCATCCGCATCATCGGTGAGGTCACCCGCGAACGCCTCGAGATCCTGCGCCGCGCCGACTCGATCGCCCGCGAGGAACTCACCTCCGCCGGCCTCGACGGACAGATCTGGCAGTGCCCGGTCGTGCTGCTCGCCGACGTCCGCAGCGTGGGCGTGCAGGGCGACGGCCGCACCTACGGACACCCGATCGTGCTGCGTCCGGTCTCCAGCGAGGACGCGATGACCGCCGACTGGACGCGCCTGCCCTACGAGACCCTCGAGCGGATCTCCACTCGTATCACCAACGAGGTGGCGGAGGTCAACCGAGTGGTGCTCGACGTGACGAGCAAGCCCCCGGGAACGATCGAGTGGGAGTGATTTCCGCTCGCCGTAAGCGGTGAGACGACGTCCCCCGGACCGGTCAGGTCCGGGGGACGTCGCGTAGGTGGGGGTGGTTATCTCCGGCGGTTGGGGAGGAAGACCAGCACCGCTCCGATCAGCAGGGCCGCGCCCACCAGGACCCATCCGAGGTCGACGGCGGCGAGGAACTCGACGGAGAACGGCCCGATCATGGCCCATCCGCTCACGACCAGCGCTGCCAGTGCGGCGAGCAGGAGCAGGAGCGACGGTCCCTTGCGGGTGCGCTCGGTCCGATCCTCGGTGTGTGTTCCGGTTTCGTGATCAGCCACGACGCACCTCCAGAGATCCGAATTCCATGTTCGCGTTCAGGTCCAGGACCGGCCCGTCGTCGACTCCGTCGGCACCACCGTCGATGCCGGGGGCGGGGCATCCCCTGATCTCACCGGGACCGACCGTGCAGTCGGCGCGGACGTCCAGGTTCTCCGGCAACAGCACCTCGACGCTGCCGAACCGGCCGTCGACCTGCACCGTGCGGTCCTCGGTGAGTTCGAGTCCCCGCAGATCGAGGGTCATCGCCCCGAACTGGAAGCTGTATTCGGACTCGAGCTGATCGGTACTGGTCGGAGCCCAGGTCCGGTCGCCCCAGTTGGAGGTGTCGACCGGGCCGGCGATCGAGGCGAGGACGACGAATCCGAGGAGGGGGCCGGTGACGACGAGCAGTCCGTGCCCGCGGTGCAGGAACGCGCCGATCAGCAGGCCCAGACCGATGACTGCGAGGGCCACGGCACCTACGCGGGCCGGGGTCACCCAGGCCAGGTCGGCGGCGGCACCGAGGGCGCCGGTCACGGCAGCGGCGATGACGGCCAGACCGAGGACCGTGGTGGTCAGGCGCGAACGGCGGTTCGTGACGACCGCAGGTTGGTGTGTCGGTGTGGGTTCGGGCAGGTCCCACGCGAACGGGGCGACCCCGAGGGGATCCCATGCCGGCGGTGACGGCCGTCGGGGCGAGAGCGCGTCGGCACCCGGAAGCGGAGCGTCGGTGTCCTTGCGTAGGTCGGGCATCGGGGACGTCTTCCTCTCCGTGGTGTCCGCGGTGTCGGTTGCGCCGGTGGTGTTCACGGCCTCCGTCGCGTCGGTGGTCTGCGAAGGCGTGGCCGTCTCTGTGCCGCTCGTCTCCGAGCGGGTTGTTTCACCGGCCGGTGTCTCCGTGGCCGCCGGGCCCGCGTGCATGTTCCATGCACCGGTGTGTGCGCTCCACGGGGAGTGGTACGGGTTCGTCACCGGAGGCTGAGGAAAGGCCGGTTGGTTCGAGAAGGACGATCCGTCCGTTGCAGGCAACAGGGGCGGCTCGGGACGCCGCTGGTAGAGCAGCCACCATCCGCCGAGCATGAGCAGTGTTCCGATGAACCCGGAACCACCCGAGCCCGCGCCCACCGGTCCGATGGCCCCTGCCGCGATGGCCAGGGCCACGAGGAGTACGACGACCTTGGTGGTCGAGTCCGAGCTCGCACCCCGCCCGACGAGCGATTCGAGCGAGGAGACCTGGTCGCCGTGACGGGGGAACATCAGCCAGGCGGCCAGATAGAGGACGAGACCGCCACCGCCGAACAGCGCCGACGCGACGAAGACGACACGGATCAGCACGGGATCGACGCCGTAGCGCACTCCGATACCCGAGCACACACCCGCGATGTGCCCCTCCTTCGGCAGACGCACGGGGCGGGTCCGCCACATGTCCGCCACCTGGTCCTGAAAGCTCCTCGTGTCCATGGCACCCATCCTGCTGGGCTTCCGCGCGCGGCACATCAGGGACCAACCCTGATTTCCGAGGGCCCGATCGGAACCCGGACATCAGGGTTCGTCCCCGATGCCGGGCCGGCGATCTCCGTGCCAGTATCGAGGTGTGCAACCGGTACCTGGATTACCCGTGACCGTTCCCCGCCTCGAACGACGGGTGGGCGGTCGCATCGTGGGCGGTGTGGCCGGCGGTGTCGCCGACCATCTCGGCATCGACGCCACCAAGGTGCGGGTCGCGTTCACAGTGCTCGCCGCCCTCGGCGGGGCCGGGATCGCGGCCTACGGCTTGCTGTGGATGTTCGTGCCCCCGGGCTCCGACACCGATCGCCCCACCGGCCCCGAACGGCGCCGAGCCATCGGCCTCGCCTTCATGGGTATCGGCCTGGCGGTGGGTCTTTCGTGGCTGTTCAGTGGTGGTGCCGCCGGGGTGGTGCTGCCGATCGTCGTGGTGGTCGTCGGTGCGGCGCTCGTATGGCGTGAATTCGACGTCGAAGGCCCCCGATCGGTACTCGGTCTGCCCGCACATCCGACGGTCCTCACATGGGCCCGCGTACTCGGCGGCCTGACCCTCGTCGTCACCGGACTCGGAGTGATGGTCATCGCGCAGGTCGACGTCGCGGCGCTGCGCTCGTCGCTGGTCGCCGTGGTGGTCACGCTGGTTGGTGCCGCCCTGCTGTCGGTGCCGCTGTGGATCAGGATGTGGCGTGCCCTCGAGACCGAGCGTGCCGCCCGGGTGCGCAACGAGGAGCGCGAGGAGATCGCGTCGCACCTGCACGACTCGGTACTCCAGACCCTCGCGCTCATCCAGAAGCAGGCCGGCGACCAGCAAGAGGTCGTGCGACTGGCGCGCAGCCAGGAACGCGAACTGCGCCGCTGGCTGTTCGGTGGGGACGAGACGCCGAGCACCTCGCTCGCCGAGACGCTGCGCACCATCGCCGGTGAGGTGGAGGACCAGTACGGTCTGTCCGTTCAACCCGTCATCGTCGGTGACGTCGCGCCGGATGACAGCGATCTGACCCCCGAGGTCGCGACCGCCGTGCTCGGCGCGACCCGCGAGGCTCTCGTCAACGCCGCCAAGCACGCCGGGGTGGACAGCGTCGACCTCTTCGCGGAGGTGGAACCGCATCAGGTGAGCGTGTTCGTGCGCGATCGCGGCGTCGGATTCGATCCCGACGAGGTGCCGGCCGATCGGCAGGGTCTGGCCAAGTCGATCCGGGCGCGCATCGAACGTCGCGGCGGCCGGACGGTCGTGAAGTCGAGTCCCGGAAAGGGAACCGAGGTGCGCATCCATGCACCGCGCGCCGGCCGGACGGAGACCGAACGCGAACAGGACACCGAGTCGACCTTAGAGTGGGGGGTGAACGACCCCCACCCCGAGGAGCAGACACAGTGACTTCGATTCCGGCGACATCGTCCGATGCCACCGAGAACAACCGTCCCTATCGTGTCTTCCTGGTGGACGACCATGCGGTCTTCCGCTCCGGAGTGCGCGCCGAACTGGGGCGCGAGGCCGACATGGAGATCGTCGGCGAGGCCGGGGGAGTCGCCGAGGCCGTCGCCGGGATCGAGGCGACCAAGCCGGATGTCGTGCTCCTCGACGTCCACATGCCCGACGGCGGCGGCGTCGCCGTCCTCCAGCGGATCCCGGACGGGCCGGTCTGCCTGGCGCTCAGCGTGTCCGACGCGGCCGAGGACGTCATTGCCGTCATCCGCGCCGGCGCCCGCGGGTACGTGACGAAGACGATTTCCGGTCCGGATCTGGCCGACGCCGTCCGGCGGGTCGCAGGGGGAGACGCCGTGTTCAGTCCGCGTCTGGCCGGTTTCGTGCTCGACTCGTTCACCGGCCGGTCGGCCGCGCCGGAACCGCCCCTCGATCCCGAGCTCGACTCGCTGACGCCGCGGGAACTCGAGGTGCTGCGCCTGCTCGCTCGCGGCTACACCTACCGTGAGATCGCCGAGGAACTCGTGATCTCGGTGAAGACCGTCGAGACGCACGCGTCGAACGTGTTGCGCAAGACGCAGCAGTCGAACCGCAACGCGCTGACCCGTTGGGCACACCGCCGCCGCATCGACTGAGCGTGACCGGTGCTCGTCGTGCCGATGCCGGCGGCGTGCAGTTCTCGTCGCTCGCGAGCGAAATCATCGGCGAGGACTGCGCAGCCGGCGCGGATCAGACGACCAGCGCGATGATGACGGCGACGAGCAACGCCACCAGGATCACCGCGATCATCGCCGCCATCGCCAGGGGTGCATAGGCGACGATGCGGTCCTGCGGGTTGTCGGGCACGGGGCCCTTCGGGAGCAGGCGGTCGAGCAGATCCGCCGGGGCGAAACCCTTCGCCGACTTCTTCGGACCACCGGTGGCCTGCGTCGCGGCACCGAGGGGGCGGTCGACGAAGGAACCACGGGGGCGTGCGGGTTCGGCGAAGTGCGCGGAACGCTGTGCCCACGACGGGATCGTGCCGTCCTCGTTCTGGATGGGACGGCCGCGCAGGGCCGCCGCCGATCCGCTCGGTCCGAGGACCACGCGGGCGAGGAGATCGCGCGCCTGCGCCATCGTCGGGCGTCGCGCCGGATCGGGCTGGAGCATCTCGAGCAGGGGCTCGGTGAGCGGACCGGTGTGCGTGGGCATGATGATCTCCGCCCGCGCGACCCGGTGCAGCAACGCGATCGAGTCGGTCTCGAAGCCGAAGGGCGGTTGCCCCTCCACCGCGGTGTAGAGGGTGGCGCCGAGCGAGAAGACGTCGCTGGCCTCGGTGGGATCGTTGCCGCGCGCGACCTCGGGTGCGAAATAGGCGGGGGTGCCGATGATCACGCCGTCGGGGTCGTTGTCGCCCTTCGCGCGAGCGATGCCGAAGTCGCTGATCTTCACGATGCCGGCGTCGCGGCCGCGTTCAGCGATGAGGATGTTGCCGGGCTTGACGTCGCGGTGGACGATCCCGGCGGCGTGCGCGGCGGTGAGGGCGTCGGCGACGTTCGCGCCGATCTGCGCCACCACGTACGGCGGGAGAGTGTCGACGACGTTCATCACCTGCGCCAGGCTGCGGGACGGCAAGTGCTCCATGACGAGCCACGGTTCGCCGTAGTGCAGAGCCATGTCGTACATCGAGATGGCGTGCTCGTGGGCGAGTTGGGCGGCGGCCCGGCCCTCTCGGAGCGCGCGGCGGCGAAGATCCTCGGCCTCGTCGGGATCGAGGTCTGCGGTGGAGATCACCTGCTTGACGGCGACGTCGCGGCCCAGACGGTTGTCGCGGGCGAGCCAGACGGCACCCATGCCGCCACCGCCGAGCTTGGAGTCGAGCCGATATCGACCGGCCACCAAGTGATCCGGTCCTACGGCCCGTCCTGCCCATGCCTGCTCCGCCACTCGATCGAGAGTAGTCGATCGGAGGTGTTCGCCCCGGCCGAAAAACGTGTGAGCTGCACTGTAGTCACCGTCGGGGGCGGTGCTCCCGGCTTGACGGGAAGGATTCGGGTCGGTTCTACTTGATGGGGATCGAAAGTATGTTCGAATAGAGTGCGAGCCGGGCCACGACTTCCCCGTGGTCGGCCGGTCGTGTGTGTCAGGCGGCAGGCGGATGACAGGGGTGACAGTGGGCGAGGTGGCCGAATTTCCGGTGGACGACGAGGAAGCGGGTCGCGCGGAGCGGATCGAAGCGTTGCGACGTCGGATCGCGGCAGTGCCGGCGCGGGGCGAGGTCCAGTCCGTCGCGCGAGGCCGGGTCGAGGCCCCCTCCGACCGCATCCTGCCCGTCCCGGCTCCGCTCGCGGAACTGTTGCCCCAGGGCGGATTGGTGCGTGGCAGCGTCGTCTCGGTCTCGGGGGCCACCTCCCTTCTCCTCGGGATGCTCGCGTCCGTGACTGCCTCGGGCGGATACGCCGCCGTGATCGGTCAGCGCCGGCTGGGTCTGCTCGCCGCCGCGGAGATGGGAGCCCGTCTGCACCGGTTGGCTGTGATCCCCGATCCCGGACCGGATCCCGTGGAGATCGCCGCGGTGCTGCTCGACGGGATCGACCTGGTGGTGTTGGGGCTCGGTGGGGCATCGGTGCCGCCGTCCCGCGCTCGTGCGGTCGCCGCCCGGGCGCGGAGCAAGCAGTCCGTCCTCGTGGTCACGGACGGTCGCTGGGAGGGTGCACACGTGCGACTGGAGGCGCGGGTCGACGGTTATCGGGGTGTGGACGGTCCCGGCCGGGACCGGCTGTGCGCGACCCGCTTGTCGGTCCGGGCGCACGGGCGTGCGTTTCCTCCGCGCGCCACCCGCGTGGAGGTGTGCGCCGGCCGCAGTGCCGTCGAATGGGTGAGTGAGGAGCGAAATCGGCTGGAGGACGGGCATTTCCGTAAAGCGGTCCGGTGAACGACTCGTCCTCTCGACGGGCGCCCGCGCGGGTCGTGGCCCTCTGGTGCCCCGACTGGCCCGCCGTCGCCGCCGCCACCGCCGCGGAGTTGCCCGCGACCGTCCCGGTGGCGGTGGTCTCGGCGAATCGTGTCGTCGCCTGCTCGGCCTCGGCGCGGGCCGCGGGTGTCCGGCGCGGCCTGAGACGACGTGAGGCGCAGGCACGCTGCCCGGAACTGCATGTGGCCCGCTCGGATCCCGACCTGGAAGCGCGGACGTTCGAGGCGGTGGTGGCCGCAATCGATGCGGTGGCCCCGGGCGTGGAGGTGCTGCGCCCGGGGCTGGTGGTCCTCGCCGCGCGCGGTGCAGTCCGGTGGTTCGGTTCGGAGGAGGCCGCCGCGGAGGCCCTGATCGACGCGGTCGCGGCGACCGGCGTGGAATGCCAGGTCGGTGTCGCCGACGAGTTGTCCACAGCGGTCCTCGCCGCGCGCCGGAACGCGCTGGTCCCGACGGGGAGGGGCGCCGAGTTCCTGGCGCCGCTGCCGGTCTCGTATCTCGCGGTGGAACCGGCGCTGGCGGCTCCTCGGCGGGCCGACACGGTGGATCTGTTGCGCCGTCTCGGTATCCGCACCATCGGAGCGTTCGCCGCGTTGTCCCCGATCGATGTTGCGTCACGCTTCGACGCGGACGTCGTCGCTGCGCACCGGAGCGCACGGGGCCTGCCGGAACGTCCCCCGTCGGGGCGGCCGATCCCTCCGGACCTGACGGTCGAGCAGCCCTGCGACCCGCCGGTGGAGCGGGTCGACGCCGCGGCCTTCGCCGGTCGCGCACTGGCCGAACTGCTCCACACCAGGCTCGCGGCAGCGGGAGTCGCATGCACGCGACTGCTCGTGACGGCACGCACCGGGGCCGGGGAGGAACTCGCGCGCACCTGGCGCTGCGCCGAGCCGCTCACCCCCGAGGGTACGGCCGATCGTGTGCGATGGCAGCTCGACGGATGGCTCACCGGCCGCAACACGAACCGGCCCACGGCGGGAATCGTGCTGCTACGTCTCGAACCGGTCGAGGTCGTGGCCGCCGGCGCGCTGCAGCTCGGGCTCTGGGGCGGTGTCGGCGACGAGGACGAACGCGCACGTCGGGCGCTCGTCCGAGTGCAGGGCCTGCTCGGTGGGGACGCCGTCCGGATCGGAGTGCTCGGCGGCGGCCGGGGACCCACCGAACGGATCGTCCTCGTGCCCGTCGGCGACGAGGCGATACCGCACTCCGACCCGGACGCACCGTGGCCGGGCCGGCTCCCGCCCCCGGCTCCCGCGCTGGTGTTGCACACACCTCCCGCGATCCGGCTGGACGACGACGTGGGGAATCCGGTCTCGGTGACCGAGCGCGGACTGCTCAGCGGGTCACCTGCTCGGCTGCGATGGGGAAGTCGCAGCTGGACGGTGATCGGATGGGCCGGTCCGTGGCCGGTGGACGAGTACTGGTGGGATCCGGCCGCCGCCCGGTGCGCCGCCCGTCTGCAGGTGCTGCTCGAGGAATCACGGGCCCTGCTGGTGTTCTTCGGCGCCGACGGCTGGCGGGTGGAGGGCGTCTACGACTGAGTAGGCTCGAGCATCATGAGATCTCCGGTCCTCACCGTCGCGCCGAACGGGGTCGCCCTGGCGTATCGCGAATACGCTGCGTCCCGCGAATCCGCGGGGTCCGCCGCCCGTTCCGTGCCCGTACTGCTGGTGCACGGGATGGGGGGTGACGGGCGCACATGGACCCGGTTCGCCGGAAACCTGGTGAAGGCGGGCCGACGGGTGATCACCGTCGACCTGCGCGGGCACGGACGCAGCGGCCGGGCCCCCTCGTACCGTTTCGACGAGTTCGCCGCCGACGTCGCCGGCCTGTGCGCCCACCTCGGTGTCGAGGCCGTCGATCTCGTCGGGCACTCGCTCGGCGGTCATGTGGGATCGCTGGTCGCGCAACAGAATCCCGGCCTCGTCCGGCGACTTGTCCTCGAGGAGACACCTCTGCCGTTGCGGGAGGGGGATCCGGTTCCGGAGGTGCCGGCCCACCGCCCGACTCCCGCGGAGTTATGGCACGCCGCGACCAGCATGGCGCTCAACCCGCGCGCGGTCACCGCCTTCGACCGCTCGATGACGCCGTCGGTCGTCGCCCAGTTCCACACGCCGAATCCGGTGTGGTGGAAGCATCTTCCGTCCCTCGACGCTCCGACCCTGCTGTTGCGCGGAGCGCGCCGCGGCAGCATGGTCGACCCGCGCCTGCTGACGGCGGCAGTCGACGCGCTGCCTTCGGCCTCAGTGCGGGAGATCGGCTGCGGGCACAGCATCCACCGCGACCGTGCCCGCGATTTCGCAGCGGCCGTCGTCCCGTTCCTCACGGATCGAACGGTTGCCTAGACTGGACGATCGTGCGCATCGCGACCTTCAACATCAACGGAATCCGCGCCGCACAGCGCCGCGGATTCGAGGACTGGTTGCGTGAGCGCAACCCCGACGTGGTGGCCCTGCAGGAGGTACGCGCCCCGGCGGCTGCGATCCCGCAGGGAGTCTTCGGCAAGTACCACCTCGCCTACGACGAGGGCACCCTTCCCGGCCGCAACGGCGTCGGAATCCTGACCCTGCACGAACCTGCCGCCGTGCGCACCTGGAGCGGCACCGCACTGCTGCGACTTCCCGGTGAGGAACACGTCGACCGGATCGAGTTCGATCGGGGAGCGCTGGCACGCGGACTGTCCGAATTCGCCCACGAGGGGCGGTACGTCGAGGTGGATCTCGCCGACGCACCGATCACCGTGGCGTCGCTGTACCTGCCGAAGGGCGGGCTCCCGGCGCACCTCCAGAAGCCCGGGCGCATGCGCGACGAACCGGACGGTGGGATGCGCTACCAACGCAAGATGCGGTTCCTGTCGGCCTTCGCCCGGCAGCTGACCCGTAGCCGACTCGCGGCGCGCGCCCAGGGGCGGGAGTTCCTGATCATGGGTGATTTCAACGTCGCCCACACGCGCTACGACGTGCGCAACTGGCGGCGTCGCGGGCAGGCCGAGGGCTTCCTGCCCGAGGAACGCGCCTGGTTCGATTCACTGTTGTCGCCGCGCACGCTCGTCGACGTCGTCCGCCGGCATCATCCCGAGGTCGACGGTCCCTACTCGTGGTGGTCGTGGCTGGGGGAGTCGTTCGCCTCCGATTCCGGGTGGCGGATCGACTACCACCTCGCCACGCCGCGACTGGCCCGGACCGCGATCTCCGCAGGGACCGACCGCGATCCGGCGCCGGACCGGAGGATCAGCGATCACGCGCCGGTCGTCGTGGACTACGACATCTGAGTGACTGTCGTGGACTACGACATCTGAGCTTGATATGTAGGGCTCGTGGTCAGTCCATGGTGAGGATCTGACGGAGGGCGGTTCCGTCGGCCAGGGCGTCCATCGCCTCGTTGATCCGACCCAGCGGCAGACGGTCGGTGACGAGTCGCTCGACCGGCAGTCGCCCCTCGCGCCACATGTCCACGAAGCGGGGGATGTCGCGGGCCGGGACGGCGGATCCGAGGTAGCTGCCCACCAGTGAGCGGCCCTCGCCGACGAGAGCGGTGGGCGAGATCTCGAGCCGGGCGTCGGGGGCGGGCAGGCCGACAGTGATCGTAGTGCCTCCCGGTCCGGTGAGCGCGACCGCCGTGGCGAGCGCGGGCACGCTCCCCGCGGCCTCGATGACCAGCCGCGCCTTCACGCCCTGTTCGACGGCCTCGTCCGGTGAGAGGACGCGTTCGGCTCCCAGCGACCGGGCCGTATCGCGCTTGTCCGGGGAGGTGTCGACGGCGATCACGGTGACGTCGTCGTGGGCCAGCGCCACGAGCAGCGCGGCCATCCCCACTCCGCCGAGACCGACGACGACCAGCGTGTCCCCGGCCTGAGGACGAGCAGTATTGACGACCGCACCGCCACCGGTCAGCACGGCGCAACCCATCAGCGCGGCGACCTCGGCGGGGACGTCGTCGCCGACACCGACGAGCGACCGCGTGTCGACGACGGCGTGGGTCGCGAAGGCCGATGCTCCCAGATGGTGGTGGACGTCGTTCCCGTCGCGGTGCAGCCGCCGGGCGCCCGACAGCAGGGTTCCCGCCGCGTTCGCGGCCGATCCCGGGATGCAGGGGCGGATGCCGTTGCTCGCGCAGCCCTCGCACTCACCGCAGCGGGGCATGAAGGTCATGACGACCCGCTCGCCGACGGAGAATCCGGTGGTGTCGTCACCGAGTTCGACGATGCGTCCGGCCGCTTCGTGCCCGAGCAGCATGGGAACCGGACGAGGCCGGTTGCCGTCGACCACGGACAGATCGGAGTGGCACACACCGGCGCATTCGATCTCGACCAGCGCCTCACCCGGGCCCGGTGGGTCGAGTTCGAGAAGGTCCACGCTGAGCGGGGTGGACTCCTCGTACCTCCGTCGACGTCCGATCTCCTCCAGGACTGCTCCGGTGATCTGCACGAGTCTCCCTTCCGTAGAGTCGCGGATTCTCTGCCTCTAGCATCACGAGCATGACACTCACCCGGGCCGACCGCTTCCTCATCGGTGCTACCGCAGTCTTCCTCGTGTCCCAGGCGAACATCGGTCGGGTTCTCGGCTCCATGGCCCCGACGGTGGGCACCCTCCAGACCACCTTCTCGGCCGCGAAGTACCGAAAGATCCTCGACAATCTCGGTCCTGAGGAGATCGAGCGCTACCGGCAGCACTACTACTGGGACATGGTCCATCCGGCGACCTTCGCGATCGCATTGCGGGCCGGTGCACGATCGCTCGACGAACACCGCCCGCTGTCGCCGAGCACGCGTCGGATCCTGATGGCGGCGCCCGTCGTCGCCGCGGCGGGGGACTACGTCGAGAACGCCGTCGGCCTGTACCTGCTGGATCACCGCACCCGGATCGACGATCGGACGGTCCGGGCTGCCTCGACCGTCAGCCTCACCAAGTGGGTGCTGGCGCTGGGCAGTTTCGCGTACCTGTCGCAGGGATTCCTGCGGATGTGGGGCGGTGCGGCACAGCGGGTTCTTCGCCGCGGCTGACCGGTCACCGCGGGGTGCCGGGCCGTCACGAGGGTGTCCGGGCCACAATGTCCGCGTGACCACCATCTCCGCCCCCACCTGTTCCGCACTGTCCGCACTCGACGAGCCGCTGCCCGGTACGGCGGCCACCGCGCCCGGCTACGTGTGCCTCGAGGTGCCGACGGGCTGGGGCCGCGACGTGCTCGACGGCACCGCCCTCGGCGCCGAGTTGTCGGACGAATTGTCAGCCCGGGCGAAGGCCGCGGACGTGCGGATCCTGTTCATCCGGAGACCCGGCCGCGACGTGGTGCGGGAGACCCGGACCGTCCTGCTGGCCCGCACCGAACCGGAGAACACCTGGTGCGAGCGGCTCGAGATCACCGAGCCGGCGGAGCTGCTCGACATCGTCCCCCGTGTGGTCGCAGGTCCGGCCCCCGGTTTCGGCACGGCCGTGCAGGACCCGATCGCCCTGGTGTGCGCTCACGGAAAGCGGGACCGGTGCTGCGCTGTGCTGGGGCGCCCGATCGCGGCCGCTCTGACCGCCGCGTTCGGGCAGGACGTGTGGGAGTGCTCGCACACCGGCGGACACCGTTTCGCGCCGTCGATGATCATGCTGCCCACCGGTTACACCTACGGGCGGCTCGACGAGGACGACAGTCTCGCCGCCGTCCGCGACGCCGGGAAGGGCAAGGTCCACGCGGCCGGTCTGCGGGGTCGCAGCACCTGGAGTGCGGCCGGGCAGGCCGCCGAGATCGCGGTGCGCGAGGCGATCGACGAGTTCGCGATCGACGCCGTGACGGTCGAGGACGGGGACGAGCCGATCGTGCGTCATCGCGACGGCCGGGCATGGCAGGTCGGGGTGGAGACCTCGGAACTACCGGCCCGGCCGGCGAGCTGCGGTGCCGCGGCCAAGCCGGCGCGTCCCGTCGTCGCGACGACGATCACGCCGCTGTAGCGACACCCCGACCACCCGGCCGCTCTGCGGTTCAGTGACCCGGCCGCTCTGCGGTCTAGTGATCCCGCCGCTCTGCGGTCTAGTGACCCAGTCCGACCTTCGCGTGCACGCGCTTCATCCACGCCGGTGCCCACCAGTTGGCCTCGCCCATGAGCTTGACCAGTGACGGCACGAGCAGCATGCGCACGATCGTTGCGTCGATGATCAGCGCGACGATCATGCCGACGCCGAGGAACCGCATGATCGACAGGCCGGAGATGGTGAAGGCCCCGGTGACCACGATCAGCAGCAGTGCAGCGGCGGTGACGACACGTCCGGTGCGGGCAATGCCGTACTCGACGGCTTCTACCGTCGTCGCTCCGGCCGCGCGGGCCTCCATCATGCGCGACATGAGGAACACCTCGTAGTCGGTCGACAGGCCGAACACCACGGCGAGGATGAGGACGACGAAGGTCGGCTCCATCGCCGCGGGAACGACGTGCAGCCACGAAGCACCGTGGCCCAGCTGGAACACCCAGGTCAGCACGCCGAAGGTCGCGGCGAGACTCAGTGCCGCCATGAGCACCGCCTTGATCGGCAGTGCCACCGACCCGAATGCCAGGAACAGCAGCACCAGGGTCGAGAGCACCATGATCGTGATCATCCAGGGGAGCGAATCCGAGACGGCCTGGTTGGCGTCGTCGACGAGAGCCCGGCCGCCGCCGACGAGCAGGTCGGTGCCGTCCGGCACGTCCAGGGCGCGCAGTTCGCCGGTGATCTCGCTCGCCCGTGCGGTGCCGTCCACGCCCTGAGCGTAGAGGCCTTGCAGGACCACCACGTCGGACTCCTGCCCGACGATGACGGTCTGCGAGATGCCGTCGACCTTGGCGACCTCGGTGGACACCGTGCGCACGGCAGTGCTGTCCGGGGCCTGTCCGTTCTCACCACGCAGGACGAGCGTGGCGCCGTTGCCGGTGCTCGGGAACTCGTCGAGCAAGGTCTGGGTGGCTGCGCGGGCCTGGCTGTCCTCGGGCAGGGCGGTGTATTCGATCTCCCCGAACCGTGCTTCGAACAGGGGCGACGCGAGTACGAGGAGACCGCCGGTGATCACCACCGCGATCAGGGCGGGACGGCGCACGACCTTGCGGACGACCCCACCCCAGAAACGACGTGCCCGCGCTTCGGCGCGGGTGGAGGTCTCACGGTCCCAGGTCCACGCGTTGATGCGGTGGCCGAGCATCGTCAGCAGGGCGGGAACCGCGGTCAGCGACAGGACGGCGGCACCGAGGACGGCGGCCATGGCACCGAGGCCGAGCGACCGCAGCACCGTCTGCGGGAAGACGAGCATGCCCGCGAACGCGCAGATCAGCAGGGCAGCGGAGAACATCACGGTGTGACCGGCGGTGGACATCGTCCGCTTGACCGCCGAGGTGACGTCCGAACCGGCCGCGAGTTCCTCGCGGTAGCGGCTGACGATGAACAGGCCGTAGTCGATCGCCAGGCCCAGACCGATCAGCGACGTGATGTTCAGCGCGTACGACGACACCTCGGTGAAATTCGACAGCAGGCGCAGGGTGGCGAGGGACGAGAAGATCGCGAGCACACCCACGAAGACCGGGACCGCGGCGGCGATCACCCCGCCGAAGATGAACACCAGCAGCACCAGCGTGATGGGCACCGCGATGAGCTCGGACCGGACGAGATCGCTCTCCAGGGTGTCGGTGAACTCGATCGCGACCACGGTGTTGCCGGCGAACTGCGATTCCACGCCGGGCACCTCGAGCAGGTCGAGGGCTTCGGGGAAGCTCGCGGCCGTGAGCCCGGAGTTCGCGCCGAGCGTGATCGAGGCAGCCACGCTGCGTTGGTCGGTCGACAGCAGCAGTTGGTTCATCGGCGGCGGAGCGGTCCAGTAGGTCTGGATCGACTCGGCGGGGACGGCGTCCTGGAACTCGGCGAGGGTTCTTTCGATGTCGGGACGGATGTCGTCGACCGTGCGTCCCTCGGGTGCGGTGTAGAGCGCGATGATGTCCGCGGCCTGCGACCCGAAGTTCTCGTAGATGATCTGCTCGACCTCGACGGCCTCGCTGTTCGGGTCGTAGTAGCCCGTGCCGGTCAGCTTGCCGAAGATCCCGACGCCCCAGGCGCCGGCGAAGAGCACGACGAGCAGCACGATCGCCAGTACCCATCGGCTCCTGGTGACGACGATCTCGGCCCAGCGACTCATGCCCACTCCCGGTTCCGCTGACGATTGTGACGATCGGCAACTGTACTGGCGTGGAGTGGGAGGGCTTTACCCTGCTCGGCCGGAACGGGCACGAGATCAGGGGAGGAAGAAGGTGGACCGACGCGCCGGATGCCTCACGGCACGTTGCGCAACGTGGCTCCAGCCGGACGGTATTCCACGAAGGCGGTTTCTCATTGGCTCCGGGGCGTACGCGACGCGCCGATCCACACTCCTCAACAGGGGTGGGCAAGGATCCATTCCCGGCCCTGCCGGACGTGACCGGGTTCACCCGCCGTCGTGGGCATGGTGGGCGGTGCCGGCCGCCTGCGTCACGTCGTGCACCTCGTCGGCGCCCACCACCACGAACTGTCCCATCATGCCGCTGTCCTCGTGCTCGAGCAGGTGACAGTGGTACATGTACGGCATCGCCGGATCGGTGTGGCTACCGAACGGAACGAGCAGCCGCACGGTCGCCGCCGGCGGGACGAAGACGGTGTCCTTGCGACCGGCCAGGGACGGGTGGTCGGGACTCACCCCGGTCATGCCGAGGACCTCGAACTGCACGTCGTGGATGTGGAAGTTGTGGATCGTGCCGCTGACATTGCGCACCTCCCACAGTTCGGTGGTGCCGGCGACGACCACCTCGTCGATCCGGCCCATGTCCATCTCGCGATCGTTGATGGTCGTCGACGAGGTCAGGTCGATGCGGCGGGTGCTGCTCGGTTCCCCGAGCTCCGGAAGGGTGGTCAGCCTCTCCGGGATCGCGGCCGACGACCCGAGGACGGGTGCCGCCCGCAGCTCGAGGACGTCCATGCGGTCGTCGCCACCGGAGAAGCGGTCCTGCCAGAAGCCGGCCTTCAGCTCGGGCGGGGTGCTGCGCAGCACATGCCTCGAACCTGCTTCCGGCCGGACGACGATCTCGGCGCGCTCGCCCGGCGACAGCTGGAGACTGCGGACGGCCCGCGGCTCCTCGAGCAGACCACCGTCGCTGCCGACGAGGAGGAACGGCATCCCGGTGTCGAACGAGAAGTTGTAGACGCGCGCGTTCGACGCGTTGAGCACCCGGAGCCGGACCGTCTCGGTGCCGACGTCCAGGAACGGCCGCGGTGTGCCGTTGACGAGGATCTCGTCGCCGAGCGTGCCGACGTCGGCGAAGATCGCGTTGCTGTCGTCGAGCTGGTCGCCGTCGAACTTCCGGTCCTGAACGATGAGGGGGATGTCGTCGACCCCGTAGTCGTGGGGGAGCGGCGACGTGCCGGGCTCGTCGATCAGGAACATGCCCGCGACGCCCCGGTACACGTGCGCGGCGGTGGAACCGTGCAGGTGCGGGTGGTACCAGAGGGTCGCGGCCGGCTGATCGACGGTCCAGTACGGCGACCATGTCGTTCCCGGCTCGATCGGCTGGTGCGGTCCGCCGTCCATCGCCGCGGGCAGGTGCATGCCGTGCCAGTGCATCGTGCTCGTCTCGCCGAGTTCGTTCGTGACGTTCACGCGCACGTTCTCGCCGCGCACGGCGCGGAGAGTGGGTCCGAGATAGCTGCCGTTCACGCCCCACGTCCGGGTGTCGGGGCCGTGCCCGAGGTCGGTCGTGCCGCGCTGCATGGTCAGGTCGAACACGCGCGTGCCGTCGGCGTCGACGGTGCCCGACTCGACGGGAGGGATGCGCAGGGCGGTGTCGAAGTCGACGCGTCCGGTGGTGTCGAGTGCGCGCGTGGTCCACGCGTGGACGGCCAGGCCACCGATGACCGCCACGAACCCGATGAAGAGCACGAAGGGTATGGCGAGCAGACGCACCAGGATTTTCACGACATCCATGCTCGTTCTCCCACACCCTCGGCACATCCGGCGTGGCACCGGATTTCGTAATGGGGGAGAACCCTGACGGAACCTCAGGAAGCGCTGTGCAGTCGTGCTGCCTGCCGCACGAGATGGTCGCGTTCGGGCACGCTGGTCGCCAGGTGCGCGGCCTCCGCATAGAGCCGGGCCGCCGTCGCGGTGTCGCCGGCGCGTTCGTGGAGATACGCCGCGGCCGCCGTGTACCGGGGCAGGCTGGGGTCGAGCTCGGCCAGCGCTGCGAGACCGGCGTGGGGTCCGTCCGCCTCACCGACCGCGACGGCACGGTTGAGGCGGACCACTGGGTTGTCGGTGAACTGCAGGAGCTCGTCGTACCACTCGACGATCTGCACCCAGTCGGTCTCCTCCGCGGTGCGTGCGTCGGCGTGCAGGGCGGCGACGGCGGCCTGCGCCTGGAACTCGCCGAGCCGGTCGCGGGCGAGTGCGGCCTGCAGGATCTCCACGCCCTCCCAGATCATGCGCGTGTCCCACAGGCTGCGGTCCTGTTCGGCGAGGGGGACGAGACTGCCGTCCGACCGGATGCGCGCCGCTCGCCGGGCGTGGTGGAGCAGCATCAGCGCGAGCAGACCCGACACCTCGGGGTGGTCGATCACCGCTGCCAGCCGGCGCGTGAGCCGGACGGCCTCGGTGGCCAGGTCGACGTCACCCGAATAGCCCTCGTTGAACACGAGATAGAGCACCCGCAGCACCGTCGCGACGTCGCCCGGCCGATCCAGCCGGACGTCCGCGATCGTGCGCTTGGCCCGGCTGATGCGTTGGGCCATCGTCGCCTCCGGGACGAGATAGGCCTGCGCGATCTGCCGGGTGGTCAACCCGCCGACGGCACGCAGCGTGAGCGCGACCGCCGACCCGGGCGTGAGCGACGGGTGGGCACACAGGAAGTACAACGCGAGCGTGTCGTCCACCGGTGTGCCCGGACCCGGCCGGGGCTCGGCGTCGACGAGGATCTCGCGGCGTCGACGAGACGCGTCGGCGCGCACGGCGTCGAGGAATCTGCGCCACGCCACCGCGACCAGCCAGCCCTTCGGGTCGCGCGGCGGATCCTCCGGCCACACCCGCAGGGCTTCGACGAGCGCGTCCTGCACGGGATCCTCGGCCGACGCGAAATCCGCTCCGCGGCGGACGAGGATGCCGATCACGGTGGGGACGAGTGTGCGCAGTAGAGCCTCGTCCACGTCTACTCCGTGACGGTGTCCACGGCGTCACTCCGTGACGGTCGGCGGCTCGGACATGAACGGGCGCACCTCCAGCCATTCGTAGATCGGCTTCCCGCCGGCTCCCGGCGCGGCCGACAGTTCGCCGGCCAGTTCCAGTGCCCGGTCGTAGCTGTCGACGTCGATCACCATCCACCCGGCGATGAGATCCTTCGTCTCCGGGAACGGCCCGTCGGTGACCGGGGGACGTCCCTCGCCGTCGTAGCGGACGAAGGCGCCTTCCGGGGAGAGCGCCTGCGCGTCCACGAACTCACCCGTGCTCTCGAGACGGGCGGCGAAATCCTGCATGAAGCGGACGTGGGCCGACACCTCCTCCGGTTCCCACTGATCCATGGGTACGTCGTTCACCGCTGCCGGGGCGCCGCGGTAGTGCTTGAGCAGCAGGTACTTGGCCATGATGTTCTCCTCCGTGCGGTACGGCCCATTGTGGCCGCGTTCATGGAGGAGACGGAACCGCTTCACGATTCTCGACATCCCGTCCCCGCCCGTTCGCGGTTAGGGTCACGGTATGCGTGTTCATCTCGGCCCCGGCCACGACGACCACCTCGCCGCAGCGATCGTCTCCGGCGGCGGAACCCTCTCCGAACTGCACGACGCCGATGCCCTGGTGTGGGACGGCAGCGCCGAGGAGTTCCCCGACCTGCCCGACACCGTGCGGTGGGTGCAGCTCACCTATGCCGGCATCGAACCGTTCTTCCGGGCCGGTCTGATCGACGACCGGCGGGTGTGGGCGAACGCGTCCGGTGTGTACGCCGACAACGTGGCCGAGTACGCGGTGGGAGCACTGCTCGTGGGGTTGCGCCAGTTCCACGCCTCGGTCGCCGCGAAGCGGTGGACCAAGGACGTTCTCGACCCGCGGGTGCAGACCCTCCACGGCTCGACCGTGGCCATCGTCGGATGCGGCGGTATCGGCCGGGCGATGATCCCGCGCCTGCACGCCCTCGGCGCGGACGTCGTCGCGGTCAATCGTTCGGGCCGTCCCGTCGACGGCGCGAAGGTCACGCTGCCGGCCGACCGCACGCCGGAGGTGTGGTCGATGGCCGATCACTTCGTCGTCGCCGCACCCGCGACCGCCGAGACCGATCATCTCGTCGACGCTGCCGCGCTCGCGGCGATGCCCGGGTCGGCGTGGCTCGTGAACGTCGCGCGGGGCAACCTCGTCGACACCGACGCGCTGGTGAAGGCGCTCGGGGACGGTACGATCGCCGGGGCGGTTCTCGACGTGACCGATCCCGAACCGTTGCCCGAGGGTCATCCGCTGTGGGATCTCGACAACGCCGTGATCACACCGCACATCGCCAATACACGCAGCCGGCTGACGCAGACGTTCGCGCCGACCCTCGAGGAGAACGTGCGCCGGTTCGTCGCGGGCGAGGAGTTGATCGCCCGGGTCGATCCGAACGCGGGTTACTGAGGCCGTTCGGCCGCCTTCTTGATCGCGGACAGGCGACGGTCCCAGCCTGTCCCCACGGCGTCGATCGCACGCCCGACCGCGCTCAGCCGCGATCCGACGGCGGAGAAGCGGATCTCCCGTCCGGCGCGCTCGGAGGTCACGAGACCGCACCGTTCGAGCACCGCCAGATGCTTGGCGATGGCCTGACGGGAGACCGTGAACTCGGCCGCGAGTCCGGACGCCGACGCCGGAGACCGGCCCAGTCGCTGCAGGATGCGCCATCGGGTGTCGTCGGCCAGGGCCGCGAAAACGGGATGCAGATCGGCGGAGAACTCAGCGTCGGGCAACGCTTCCGTCCTTCTCGAGATGGTGCTTGGCGATTTCCAGTTCGGCCGTCCAGCCGCGGGAGTTCTCCTCGAAGCGGGTGCGGCGTTCGCTCGCGTCGCCGGGCAGGGAGTCGAATCCGCTTTCCGTGACTCGTAATTCGGTCGTGCCGGTGTCGAGGGCGGTGAGCCGGAACTCGACGAGGGTCGACGGACTGTCGGGATCGGTGTGGTCGGCGAGCCAGCGGAAGGCCGCGTAATGCGGTTCGTCGAGGGTCACGGTGCGGAAGACGAAGGCGCCGTGGACCGGATCGTGCACGGTGGTGAGATCTCCGTCGTGTTCGATGCGGTGCTCGGTCCACTCGTTGTCGTTGATGTACCAGCCGGGTTCGGCCACGAGTGTCCATACCCGGTCCACAGGGGCGTCGATGGTGATGTCGCGTTCGATGCGGTCGAGTTCGTCGGTCATGACTGTCTCCTCCGATGGGAATGCAACTCCAGGGTTGCACCCCTATCGCCCATGGTGCAACCCCCTGGTTGCAGTCGATTGTGCAGTTCTCGTCGACATGCCTGGATGCATCGACGAGATCTGCACGCGTTCGAGCATCGAACTCGAACACATGTGCGATACTGAACCGGTCGAGGAGGTGCCGGAGTGGGATGGGGAAACGGTCCGCCGACCTGGTCGGAGATGGAGCGCGTGCTCTCGGGACGACCCGGCACTTCCCGTCGCGATACCGAACATCCCGGCGACGGGAGCGACAGCCCGGCGTGGTCGCGCACCCGCGCCGAGTACGAGGCGCGGGTCCGACGTCCCGAGGGGCCGGTCGTGCCCTACGCCGAACTGCACACCCACTCCGCGTTCAGCTTCCTCGACGGTGCCTCCACGCCGGAGGAACTCGCCGAGGAGGCGGCACGACTCGGACTCGAGGCCCTCGCGGTGACCGACCACGACGGACTGTACGGAGCAGTGCGATTCGCCGAAGCCGCACGCGAACTCGACATCCGCACCGTCTTCGGAGCCGAGCTGGGCCTCGACGATGCGCACCTGCTCGTCCTCGCCCGCGGTCAGGAGGGCTATCGACGCCTGTCGCGGCAGATCGCCGACGCCCACCTCGCAGGAGGGGAGAAGAACAACCCGACGTACGACTACGACGCGCTCACCGACGCCGCCTGTGGGCACTGGCAGATCCTCACCGGCTGCCGTCGGGGGCACCTGCGACAAGCATTCGCCACGGGCGGGATCCCCGCCGCCGAAGCGGCATTGCTCGATCTCGTCGACCGGTTCGGTGCCGACCGCGTGACCGTCGAACTCACCCGTCACGGATATCCCGACGACCACGAACGCAACGCAGCCCTCTTCGAACTTGCCGGGCGACACGGAATTCCGTGCATCGCGAGCACGGCAGCGCACTTCGCGCACCCCCGTCGGCGACGCCTGGCAATGGCCGTGGCGGCGATCTCCGACCGGCAGAGCCTCGACGACGCCGTCGGCCGGATCCCGCCGACCGGAGGCGGACACCTGCGGTCGGGGGAGGAGATGGCGTGGCTGTTCGAGGCCTTTCCGGGTGTCGTGCACCGTGCCGCCGAACTCGGCCGTGAATGCGCCTTCGACCTGCGTCTCGTCGCCCCGAAACTGCCGCCCTTCGATGTTCCCGACGGGCACACCGAGTTCACCTGGCTGCGCGAACTCACCTACGACGGGGCGCATCGCCGCTACGGTCCGGTCGAGCGCCGCCCCGACGCCTATCGGCAGATCGAACACGAACTCGATGTCGTCGGCCGGCTGGGATTTCCGGGATACTTCCTCGTCGTCCACGACATCGTCGACTTCTGCAAGCGAAACGACATCCTGTGCCAGGGAAGAGGATCAGCCGCCAACTCGGCGGTCTGCTACGCGATCGGCATCACCAACGTCGATCCCGTCGGCAACAAGCTGCTGTTCGAACGCTTCCTGTCGCCCGAACGCGACGGCCCACCCGACATCGACCTCGACATCGAATCCGACCGGCGCGAGGAGGCGATCCAGTACGTCTACCGCAAGTACGGGCGGATCAATGCCGCGCAGGTCGCGAACGTCATCACCTACCGCGGTCGCTCCGCCGTCCGCGACATGGCCCGTGCCCTCGGATACTCGCAGGGACAGCAGGACGCGTGGAGCAAGCTCATCGGCCGGTGGGGTGGGGTGCGGGTCGAGACCGACGAACGGATCCCGGAGACGGTTCTCGATCTCGCCGAACAGATCGAAGGTCTCCCACGGCATCTCGGCATCCACTCGGGCGGAATGGTGATCTGCGACCGGGCCGTCGCCGACGTGTGCCCCGTCGAATGGGCGCGGATGGAAGGGCGCACCGTCCTGCAGTGGGACAAGGACGACTGTGCTGCAGCGGGTCTCGTGAAGTTCGATCTGCTCGGCCTCGGCATGCTCTCCGCGTTGCATTACATGATCGACCTCGTCGACGAACACGAAGGCGTCCGAGTCGACCTCGCACACCTCGATCTCTCCGAGCCGGGGGTCTACGAGATGTTGTGCCGCGCCGACTCGGTGGGGGTCTTCCAGGTGGAGTCGCGGGCGCAGATGGCCACTCTGCCGCGGTTGAAGCCGCGATGCTTCTACGATCTGGTCATCGAGGTGGCCATCATCCGGCCCGGCCCCATCCAGGGCGGTTCGGTGCACCCCTACATCCGGCGGCGCAACGGTCTCGAACCCGTCACCTACGACCATCCCTGCCTCGAGAAGGCCCTCGAACGCACCCTCGGCGTTCCGCTCTTCCAGGAGCAACTCATGCAGATGGCCGTCGACGCCGCGGGATTCACCGCGGCGGAGGCCGATCGATTACGTCGCGCCATGGGATCGAAACGCTCGACGGAGAAGATGGAACGTCTGCGCGGACGCCTCTATCAGGGCATGCGGGACCTGCACGGCATCACGGGGGACGTCGCCGACCGCATCTACGAGAAGCTCTACGCCTTCGCGAATTTCGGTTTTCCCGAGAGTCATTCGCAGAGCTTCGCCTCGCTGGTGTTCTATTCGGCATGGTTCAAACTGCACCATCCCGCAGCGTTCTGTGCGGGCCTGCTGCGTGCTCAGCCGATGGGTTTCTACTCGCCGCAATCGCTGGTCGCCGATGCCCGCCGTCATGGTGTGGTCGTCCACGGCCCCGACATCGCGGCGAGTCTCGCGCACGCCACCCTCGAGAACGAAGGGAAGGAGGTCCGGCTCGGCCTGGCCACGGTGCGGCACATCGGCGACGACCTCGCCGAACGCATCGTGACCGAACGCAGTGCCCACGGCCCGTACACCTCGCCCGCCGACCTCGCCGCCCGCGTCGGTCTCACCACCACGCAGGTCGAGGCGCTGGCCACCGCAGGAGCTTTCTCCTCGTTCGGCGTCACCCGCCGCGAAGCCCTCTGGGGTGCGGCCCCGGCCGCGGCACAACGCCCCGGGCGGCTCCCCGGGATCGGGACGGTGCCGACTCCGGCCCTGCCGGGGATGAGCGCTCTCGAACTTGCCGCCGCCGACGTCTGGGCCACGGGAATCTCGCCCGACAGCTATCCGACGCAGTTTCTGCGCGAGCGGCTCGACGAACTCGGGGTGATCCCGGCCGCGGAGTTGTGGCAGGTCCCCGACGGGACGCGCATCCTCGTCGGCGGGGCCGTGACACACCGGCAGCGACCTGCAACAGCCGCCGGTGTCACCTTCCTCAACCTCGAGGACGAGACCGGAATGGTGAACGTGGTGTGCTCGGTCGGTCTGTGGGCGCGCTACCGGACCGTGGCCCACACGGCTCCCGCCCTGCTCGTCCGCGGCCGGCTCCAGAACGCCGAGGGCGTGGTCACGCTCCTCGCCGACCATCTCGAAGCCATGGATCTGCGAATGCCGAGCAGATCACGCGACTTTCGCTAACATCGCCGAGTGTGAAACGCCTGTGGCCGGTCTCGTTGGCTCTGTTCGCTCTGGTCGTCACCGGCTGCGACGAGGGTGGTGGAGGCGAGGGCTCCTCGGCGTCCGCGCCTGCGATCTCGGCACCGGCGATCGTCGACGGCGGTCTCCGCGAGTCGCAACCCGAAGAGGCCGACCGCAAGGAGGTTGTCACCGGCTACCTCGAGATGGATGCCGGCGATCCCGTCACGACGGGCCGCCGGGTCGTGACGGTCGTCGAGGAAGCCGGTGGACGCGTCGACTCGCTCACCGAACAACCCGAGGCGAGCAGCGTGCTCACGGTGCGGGTGCCCGCCGACCGGCTCGACGAGGTCGTCGACGAGATCCGCACACTCGGCCGTGTCACCAGCCTGAGCACCACCCGCGACGACGTGACGATGCAGTACACCGACCTCGAAGCCCGGGTGGGTGCGTTGCGGGCCTCGGTGGACCGCCTGCGGGCACTGCTCGAGTCGTCGGCCGACGTCGAGGCGCTGATCGCTGCAGAGACCGCGCTGGCCGAACGACAGGCCGAACTCGACAGCCTCGAGGCGCAGCGACGGCAGCTGGGCGACCGGATCGAACTGTCCACGCTCACCGTCGACATCACCACCGACCGCCTTCCCTCCGAACAGGACAGTTTCTGGGACGGGCTGGTCGCAGGATGGAACAGCCTGTGGGCCGCGCTGGGGGCAGCGGTGGTCGGTATCGGCGCCGCGCTACCGTGGGTGGCGTTCCTGTTCGTGTGTGCAGGTGTCCTCTACCTGGTCATCCGGCTCATCACCCGACGGGGACGTTCGTCCGGAACCACCGGGACGCCCGATACCGAGAGGACCGACAGCGATGCGTGAGGTCGACCTGGCCGCACTCGAATCCGCGCTCACCGACGGGGCGACCGTCATCGACGTGCGTGAACGCGACGAATACGCCCAGGTGCGCGTACCCGGCGTCACGAACATCCCGCTCAGCGAGTTCGTCGCGCGGATCGACGAGATCCCCACCGAGGGCACCGTCTACGTCGTCTGCGCCGTGGGTGGCCGCAGCCTGCAGGCCGCGCAGTATCTCGCCGGTCGCGGTGTCGACGCCGTGTCCGTCGCGGGTGGCACCGACGGATGGGCCCGCTCGGGTCGTCCGGTGGAGAGCGGCGCCTAAACCCCTCCGGGGAAACCGTGCTGCCGCCACGCCTCGTAGCAGGCGACGGCTGCGGCGTTCGACAGATTCAGCGAACGCCGCCCGGGCAGCATGGGGATACGGATCTGCTCGGTGATGTGCGGGTCGGAGAGCACCTCTGGCGACAGCCCTGTCGGTTCGGGTCCGAACAGCAGCACGTCGCCGGCCCGGTACTCGATCTCCGCATAACTCGACGTGCCGTGCGCGGTGAACGCGAGCACCCGCTCGGGGACCAGCGCCACCCACGCCGCCTCGAGGCTGCTGTGCACGGTGACCGACGCGAGATCGTGGTAGTCCAGGCCTGCGCGGCGCAGCTTCGGCTCGGACAGGTCGAAACCGAGGGGTTCCACCAGGTGCAGTTCCGCGCCGGTCGCGGCGACCATGCGTATGGCATTGCCGGTGTTGGGGGGAATGCGCGGCTCGTGGAACATCACTCTGAACACGATGCAGGTTAACAAGTCGGCACTGTGTGTCCCGGCTCGCACACCTCTCCGAGCAGCCATCCGGGGTTCGCAAGAGCCACGCGACGTCCTGCAAACGAAGGTGCATTGTGCGCAGCCTGAGCGGAACCGGTGACAGTCCGGAAGTGCCCGTGATCGAGTGGCGTGGACCCGAATTCCGCTGGAACCGAAAGGCGAATCCCGCCCGATGTCGCACAGCACCGTCGAAACCCCGTACACCGCATCCGAGAACCGTTACGAGACGATTCCCTACCGTCGCTCGGGGCGGTCCGGGCTCGATCTTCCCGCCTTCTCGTTCGGGCTGTGGCAGAAATTCGGCACCGACTACCCCTTCGAGGCACAGCGGGAGATCATCCTCCACGCCTTCGACCTCGGAATCACCCACTTCGACAACGCCGACCGGTACGGTCCGCCGCACCGCGCCGCGCAGAAGAACTTCGGCCGGATCCTCGGCAGGGACCTCGCGCCCTACCGGGACGAAATCATCCTGTCGACGAAGGCCGGCAACCCGATCGGTCCCGGTCCCTACCAGAAGGGCGGGTCGCGCAAGTCGCTGCTGGGCTCGCTCGAGCACAGCCTGCGTGACCTCGGCACCGACTACGTCGACATCTTCTACAGTCACAGTCCCGACCTGACGGCCCCGCTCGAGGAGACCGTCGGGGCACTCGTCTCCGCCGTCGAGTAGGGGAAGGCGCTCTACGTCGGCATCTCGAACTACCAACCGGATCGTGCGCATGAGGCCGCGACACTTCTGCGGGAAGCCGGTGTCCCACGGCTCGTCCACCAGCCGCGCTACTCGATCTTCGACCGCAGCGTCGAGCAGAACGGTCTGCTCGACGCGGCCGAGCAGGACGGCTTCGGACTCGTCGTGTATTCGCCGCTCGCACAGGGACTTCTGACGGACAAGTATCTCGAGACCATCCCGGACGGTGCGCGAGCGGTAAACAGTGCGTTCCTGTCTCCGGACGTGATCGACGAGACCTACCGGCAGCGCGTCACCGAACTCGACAAGCTCGCCCGGTCGCGTGGGCAGTCGCTGGCCCAGCTGGCACTGCCGTGGGTGCTCCGGCAGCCCGCCGCGACCTCGGCGCTCGTCGGCGCGAGCTCGACCTGGCAGCTCGACCACAACGTCGAGACACTGAGCTTCCCGCCGCTCACCGACGACGAGCTCGCGGTCATCGACGAGTACGGTGTCCACGGCACCGGCCTCGGTCTCTGACATGACCGCCATCCGGCTCTACGAGAAGCTGGGATTCACGTTGCGCGAGCGATCCGTGCCGACCCGCGTGCGCACACCGACGGTGTAGCCGGGAGACGCGTGCTTTCATTCTCGTGTCGGGTTCGATCCGGTCGGCCGCGGGAGATGTCATGGAATCGCCGGTAGCGACGTATGTCTCGGCGGTACGCAGCTTCGCGGAGTTGGTCCGTGCCGTGCCGGAGGGCCGCTGGGACGGTCCGGGCCTGGGTGAGTGGGACCTCCGAGCACTGATCGGACACACCTCACGCTCGTTGACGACCGTCATGACCTATCTGGACAGTCCCGCCGACACCGAGGACCTCGCGAGCGCGGAGCAGTACTACGTCCACGTCAAGGAACTCACCTCGGTTCTCGGCGCGGAGGACATCGTCGAACGCGGACGTCGTGCCGGTGCCGACCTCGGCGACGATCCGGTGGCCACGATCGATGCTCTGTCGACCGCGGTGATCGACCGGCTCGGTGCCGGCGAGGACCGTCTGATCCGGGTGATCGGAGACAAGGGGATCCGTCTGCACTCCTATCTGCCGACGCGCACCTTCGAGCTCGCCGTCCACGGTCTCGACATCGCAGCTGCGGCGGACGTCCCCTTCACGCCTCCGGCCGACGTCCTCGAAGAAGCAACCCTGCTGGCCACGAGGATCGCGCTGGCACTCGGCGACGGTACGACCGTGCTGCGGGCATTGACCGGGAGGACGTCGCTACCGGACGGTTACTCCGTCGTGTGAGCGGAGACGTTCAGCGCAGCCGGGATCGGAACATCCGATCCTCCAGCAGCGCAAGCACGGATGCCGGGGGAGGCAATCGTGCGATCTCTTCGCGCAATCGCTCGGCACCGCGGCGGAGAGAGCCCGAGGACAGCGCGTCGAGGGTGATCCCTCCGATCTCCGCCGAGGTTACGGTGACGGGATCGACCGTGGTCCCTGCGCCCAGCGCGACCAGCCGTCGGGCGTTGAGTTCCTGGTCCGCGCCCATCGGAAGCGCGACGACCGGAACGCCGTGGGTGAGCGCACCGATGACGCTGCCCGATCCGCCGTGGTTTACGACGACATCGACGTGCGGGAGCACGGCCGACTGGGGCACGAACCGCACGATGCGGACGTTGCCGCCCGGTGACGGCAGGGTGGCCGGGTCGATGTCCCGGCCGACGGTGACGAGCACGCGCGCAGGTAGTCGGTGCAGCCCCCGGAGGAGACGGACGATGAGATCACCGGACTCGGTGTTGAAGACGGTACCCAGCGTGACGTACACGCGGTGGGGCTTCTCGCCGCTACGAAGCCAGTCGATCGCAGGGTGTTCGCGGGATGCGAGCGACGGGCCCGGCCCTGTCGAGACGGCTGTGGGAGGCAACGGGACATCAGGATCACGGAACGACGGTGGGAACGGTGAGATGACCAAATCCTGTGTCAGGAAAGAGCACTCGTGATCGGAAGGGAGGTCGTGGGCGGCCCGTAGTCGTCCCAGTGGCTCACGGATGCGGTCGATCCGGGTGAGTGCTCCGGACGCGATGACGGCGACCACCACGCGGGGAACGGCGGCGTGCTCGGCCGCCGTCATCGCACCGAAGTCCATCTCGTCGCAGATCACCAGATCCGGATGCCAGCGGTCGATGACATCGCGGACCAGGTCGAATCGTCGCGATGCGAGCACATCGGCGAAGTGGGTGCCGATCACCGAGTACTCGTGGTCGAGATCCGGAGGAGCGAGCGTGCCTATGGACCGGCCGGAAGCGGATGTCGTGTCTCCCTCGGGGAAGTACGCGTCGAAACCTTGGGTGCCGGCGAGGACGTCCGCGTCCCCACACACGCCGATGCGATGGCCGGCTCCGCGCAGGACGTCGGCGATCGGGAGCATCGGTGCGAGATGGCCGAGGCCGCCTGCGAACGCGAACAGGACGCGACGCGCGGCCCGGCCTCGTGTGCTGCCGGTCGTCGATCCGACTCGGTGTGCCATGGCCGAATTACACCGCGTGAGGCTCGTGTTCGCGAATCGCCGATCGGGTGTGGCCCCGAGCGGTACCTGGTTCAATCGACAGGGCATCAGCAGCGGGCGACCCGGGAGAGAACCATCACGATGACACGCCGACGCGGAATCCGACTGGCCGCGCGGGACGCACTCCACGTCTTCGTGGAGGACACGGACCCCGAGGCTCCGCCGTCGACCATGGTGAGTGTCTACGTGTTCGACGCCCGAGCGGGCGACGCTCCCATCCGCACCCGTGAGGACGCCGTCACCTGGATCGGACAGCGCCTGCACCGCACACCGGCGCTCACCCGCCGTCTGCACCGGGTGCCGGCGAACCTCGACTTTCCGTACTGGGTCGAGACCGGCGTCGATCCGGACCGTCACGTCCGGTACGAGACGATCGGCCCGACCTCACGCAGCGAGGTGCATCGGCTGCTCGCCTCGATGAAGGAACGCCGTCTCGATCTGTCCGCACCCCCGTGGGAAGTGCACGTCCTGGCCGACATCCGTGGTGTCGACGACCTCCCCGACGGCGCCACCATCGTCGCGTTGCTCCTGCACCACTCGGTGACCGACGGGCTCGGAGCCGTCGAGATCGCTCGTGCACTGCTCGACGATCCGGCTGCCGCCCCTTCGACGGGAGGACGCGTCGTCGCCGTGCCGGGACCGGTCCGCGCGGCGGTCTCGCTGCCCTTCCGGTACGCGAGGATGCTCCCGGCTCTGGTCGCAGCACGTCGCGCTCGACGAGCACTGGGTGGTCTCACCGCATCGGGGGAGATCACCGCCCCCCGGCCGCAGCGTCCCCGCACCCGCTTCGACACCGACGCCGGCAGCGCCTGGCAGCTCGGCGTCGTCCGTATGCCGTTGCCGGAGGTGCGTGCCGTCGCGCGCGCCACGGATACCTCGGTGAACGACGTGATCCTGACGGTCGTCTCGGGCGGACTACGCGCCTACCTCGCGTCCTACGAGGAAATTCCCACCGATTCACCGGCGGCGATCGTTCCGGGATCCCTCCGAGACGGAGCGGGAGCGGAGTCGGAGAACAAGGTCACGCTCATGTATGTCGACCTGCACCTCGATCGGGCTGATCCGCGCGAGCGACTCCGCCGAGTCCACGAGTCGGCTGCTCTCGAGAAACAGCGCATCCGGCGTCCGGAGTCGGCTGCCTCCGTTGCGGCGGTGGATGCATCGCCCGCGTTCGACCTGGCGATGACGATCCGGAGAGCGCACCGCGGGCGGGTGGGGCCCACGGGAGACGTGGTGCCGCTGGCCAACACCACCGTGACGAATGTGCCGCGCGGGCCGGTCGAGGGCCTCCGATTCGGTGGCAGTCCCGCCGTCGAGGCGATCGGTACTCCGATGCTCAACCGGAACTACGGTCTCGTCCACTCCGTGACCTCGCTCGGCGAGGTTCTCACCTTGTCCTTTCTGGCCTCGGACTCTTGCATTCCCGACCCCGAGCAGTACGAGCGGCACCTCGCCGAAGCCTTCGCGGAACTATCCCGGGACTGCCTGCCTCCCGGCGCGCGGACGGTTTCCGGTACCGGCCGCGATTCGACGCCGGACGGGCGCCTGGAAGAATGAACGACGTGACTGCGACGATCCTGGACGGCAAAGCAACCCGCGACGAAATCTTCGAGGACCTGAAGGTCCGCGTGGATGCGCTGAAGGCCAAGGGCGTCACGCCCGGTCTCGGCACGATCCTCGTCGGCGACGATCCGGGATCCGCGGCCTATGTGCGCGGTAAGCACAACGACTGCGCGAAGGTCGGCATCACGTCGATCCGCAAGGATCTGCCCGCCGACATCACCCAGGAACAGCTGTTCGAGGCGATCGACGAGCTCAACGCCGACCCTGCCTGCACCGGCTACATAGTCCAGCTCCCGCTGCCGAAGCATCTCGACGAGAACGCGGCGCTCGAGCGCATGGATCCGGGCAAGGACGCCGACGGATTGCACCCGGTCAACCTCGGCCGGCTCGTGCTCGGCAAGGAGGCTCCGCTGCCCTGCACGCCGCGCGGCATCATCCACCTGCTGCGCCGCTACGACGTGGAGATCGCCGGCGCGCACGTGGTGGTGGTCGGTCGTGGCGTCACCGTCGGCCGCCCGATCGGTCTGCTGCTGACCCGCCGTTCGGAGAACGCGACGGTCACCCTCTGCCACACCGGCACTCGTGATCTCGCTGCAGAGGTGCGTCGCGCCGACATCATCGTCGCCGCCGCAGGTGTTCCCGGGCTGGTGACGGCGGACATGGTCAAGCCCGGAGCCGCTGTGCTGGACGTGGGTGTCTCCCGCACCGAGGACGGACTGCGCGGCGACGTCGCCGCGGACGTGCGCGAGGTCGCGGGCTTCGTGTCCCCGAACCCCGGTGGCGTCGGACCGCTCACCCGCGCCTTCCTGCTGACCAACGTCGTGGAGCGGGCCGAGCTGCTCGCGACCCGATAAGCGGGTCGACGACCCCGGGAGACGAGATGGCTCGGGCTATGCGATTCACGCGTCTGAACCTGCCGCTGCTCGCGGTCACCCTGGTGATCGCGGCAGCGGTGATCTTGGTGATCGCCGATCGGTGGCGACGCGGAGCGTTCGTCTTCGGCGGCGCCACCATCCTCGCCGGCCTGTTCCGCTGGGCTCTCGACGAGGACAAGGTCGGTGTCCTCGCGGTACGCGGCAAGGCGTTCGACGTCGCCTCGATGATGGTCGTCGGCGGAATCGTGGTGGCGCTCGCCGCGTCGATCGACCCGCTGGGAACCGACTAGCCCTCGGCGAGCTTCATCAGTTCGACGAGGAGCTTCGCGACCTCGTCGGCCTCGGTGAGGAATCCGTCGTGTCCGTCGCGGGAGACGAGCACACGCAGGTCGCCCGATCCCGGGAGCAGATCGGCGATCTCCTGCTGCAGGCGCAGCGGGTACAGGCGGTCGGAGTCGACGCCGGCGACGATCGTCGGGACCGGGGTGGACGCGAGTGCGGCCTCGACGCCGCCGCGTCCGCGCCCGACGTCGTGCCGGTTCATCACGTCGGACAACACCACGTAGGTACCGGGATCGAAACGCGCGACGAGCTTGCGCGCCTGGTGCTCGAGATAGCTCTGCACGGCGTACCGGCCGCCGCGCCACGGGTCCTCGTCGTCCTGGGGTAGATTCCCGAAGCGCGTGTCGAGTTCGAGTTCGGTCCGGTAGGTGAGGTGCGCGATGGTCCGGGCGATGGCGAGTCCGGCTTCGGGACGCCGCCCCGTGCCGTAGTAGTCGCCGCCCTGCCAGTCGGGGTCGGCCGTGATGGCAGCCATCTGCGCGGTCTGGGTGCCGATCTGGTCGGCGGTCGCGCGGGCACCGGTGGCGAGGACGAGCGACGCTCGCACCCGCTCCGGGTACGCGATGATCCACTCGAGGGTGCGCATGCCACCCATCGATCCGCCGGTCACGGCGGCGAGGACGTCGATGCCGAGCCTGTCGAGCAGCGCCACCTCGGCCGCCACCTGGTCGCGCACGGTGATCAGCGGGAAGCGGGATCCCCAGGCCTTGCCGTCGGGTGCGGTGCTGCCGGGGCCGGTGGTGCCGCGGCACCCGCCGAGAATGTTCGTCGAAACCACGCACCAGCGGTCGGTGTCGATCGGAGCACCGGGGCCGACCATGCCCGACCACCAGCCGGGGGACGGATGGTCCGGTCCGGCGGGGCCGGTGACGTGCGAGTCGCCGGTGAGGGCGTGTTCGACGAGCACCACGTTGTCGCGGGCGGGGGACAGTTCGCCCCACCTCTGCACGGCGACGGTGACGTTCGGCAGCGTCTCGCCGCTCTCGAGCGCGAGATCGCCGATGTCGATGGTGTCGAGGCGTCCGTCTGCCGGGGGCAGTTCGACGCGACGCCGCTCGGTGCCCGCCGTCAAGAGATGACCGCCTCGAGGCTCGCGGTGGGCTGGCAGCGCCGGCTGCGGATGTCGGTCATCGTGTCCTTCCGGCGGTGATGGGAGGTGTGATCGTGGCTTGGGTGCGACAGCACATCATCATCTCAGTCCTCCCGACAACAGGCTTGTCGGTGGGGTTCCACCGACCGTGTCATCACCCGGAGCACCCCACCCCGGTCGGAGGGTTGCCGGCCAGCAAGCCGGGGCTTGACGCTGGCACTCATGACTTTCCCGGCAGTCTAGCGACTCTCCGTTGCAGGGTCTTTATGCACCCTCTGAACATCCCTGACCAGCAGGAAAGTTACCGGTCGGTAGGGCGTGAGGGTGGAACGAGGCGCTTTGCGGTCGTCGGTAATAGCAGTACGCTTGTCATGTTTGGCCGCGGTTCAGGACGTGGACACGGCCATGCTCGCTGCTCGCGAGCCGACGGCGACCGCACCCACAAAGTGCGGTCGATTGGGGACCTACAGAAACGTCCTAGGAGGACACGAAACGCATATGTCCAAGATCAAGGTTGAAGGTAAGGTCGTCGAACTCGACGGCGACGAGATGACCCGCATCATCTGGCAGTTCATCAAGGACAAGCTGATCCACCCGTACCTGGACGTGGATCTCGAGTACTACGACCTCGGCGTGGAGAACCGCGACGCCACCGACGACCAGGTGACGGTCGATGCGGCGAACGCCATCAAGAAGCACAACGTCGGCGTCAAGTGCGCCACCATCACCCCCGACGAAGCGCGTGTCGAGGAGTTCGGCCTGAAGAAGATGTGGCGGTCGCCCAACGGCACCATCCGTAACATCCTCGGCGGCACCATCTTCCGCGCGCCCATCATCATCTCGAACGTGCCGCGTCTGGTTCCAGGCTGGACCAAGCCCGTCATCGTCGGCCGCCACGCGTTCGGCGACCAGTACCGCGCCACCGACTTCAAGGTCGACCGCCCGGGCACCGTCACCATCACCTTCACGCCCGAGGACGGCAGCGAGCCGATCCAGCACGAGGTCTGCCGGATCCCCGAGGACGGCGGCGTCGTCATGGGTATGTACAACTACAAGAAGTCCATCCAGGACTTCGCGCGCGCCTCGCTCTCGTACGGCCTGCAGCGCAACTACCCGGTCTACCTGTCGACCAAGAACACGATCCTGAAGGCCTACGACGGCATGTTCAAGGACGAGTTCCAGCGGATCTACGAGGAAGAGTTCAAGGCGGAGTTCGACGCCGCCGGTCTCACCTACGAGCACCGCCTCATCGACGACATGGTCGCATCGTCCCTCAAGTGGGAGGGCGGCTACGTCTGGGCCTGCAAGAACTACGACGGCGACGTCCAGTCCGACACCGTCGCGCAGGGCTACGGCTCGCTGGGGCTGATGACCTCCGTCCTGATGACCCCGGATGGCAAGACCGTCGAGGCGGAGGCCGCACACGGCACCGTCACCCGGCACTACCGTCAGCACCAGCAGGGCAAGCCGACGTCGACCAACCCGATCGCGTCGATCTTCGCCTGGACCCGTGGCCTCGAGCACCGCGGCAAGCTGGACAACACCCCCGAGGTCATCGAGTTCGCGCAGCAGCTCGAGGACGTCGTCATCAAGACCGTCGAAGCCGGTCAGATGACCAAGGACCTCGCCCTGCTCGTCGGCCCCGAGCAGGGCTGGCTGACCACCGAGGAGTTCCTCGCAGCACTCGACGAGAACCTGCAGAAGGCTCGCGCCTGATCTTCCGCTCCGTTCTCGACAGCACGTACACGGGACGCCCCAATCGGGCGTCCCGTGTCGTGTTCCCGAGCACTCCCGGCACCGGCTACCGTTTCGTGTACCACTGTCAGTCGCATCACCGTAGGGCTCGGGAGGAGGACGGCCGTGACCACCACTGCCACCGACTCCGAAGCCCGCGGCGGAGCGCACGCCCGCCGGTGGTTCTGGACCCGGGTATGGATGCTGATGTTCGGCTCGGCGCTGGCCTACCTGCCCGTCGCGCTCGCGCCGAATCTGATCCACGCGATCGCCCGCCGCACCGACGAACTGGCCTACGACCGGTCCACGCCGGTGCGCAGCGGCGTGCTCACCACCCTCACGATGGGTGAGGCCGCCGCCGTCCTCGGGGTGCTCGCCGCCCTCGTCATCGCGCTCAATCTCATCGCGTGGTCGCTCGGACCGGTCATCGCCGCCGAGGGTTCGTCCCGATCGACCGAGGCGTTGCGCCTCGAGCACCTCGAACTGTGCGGGTCGGTGTTCGGTGTCGGAGCGACGATGACCTTCGTCGCAGCGCTGCTCGACGGTCTCCCGCACTCCGTGGATCTGGCGGCGCTGCTGCTGTTCCCGGCGGTCTTCGTGATCGTGGTACTCAGCCAGGACCTGTTCCTCGCGACCCAACGCGGCGTCGGTGCCCGCCGTCGTCTGCGCCGGGAGGCGTCGCTGCTGCGCCGACGTGAACTGCTCGCCACGGCGGCGAGGCTGCGACCGGGCGACCCGCGGGTCGCCGGCCACCCCTTCGCGGCGCTCGCCGTCGAACTCGCGGTCCTGGCCGTCGTCACGGTGGTGACGGGGCTCCTCATGATCGTGGTGTTCGACGACGAGTCGGGCTCCGGGCCCTTCCTGGATTCCTCGGACATGGTCTTCGTGGTGGTCACGTCCGCGATCACGATGTTCACGGCCGTCGTCCTCGTGCTGTGGACGGTCCGCTGCTGGTTGCTCCGCCGATACGTCGGCGCGGTCCTGGCCGCGGCGTTGGGTGGCACCCTCTACGTCGTGGTCGGTGCGGGAATCGTGTGGGCGGCACTCGACGAGGACGCCGTCGCCGAGGCGATCGCCTCCGCCGCCGTCCTGTACGCCTGGATAGTCCTGCCGGCCGCCGTCCTGCTCCTCGGCACCGTCGGGGTGGGCCGTCGGGGTCGCTTCCCGGGTGTCACCGCCGCCCTGCGCGCCGCGGTGCTGCGCGAGCGGTACCGGGTGCGGCGCGCCGAGCTCGACGGTGGTCGAAGGAACGGTCGAGCGGAGGGTTCCGTCCCGCCGCTCCGTCATCTGATCGTGCGGGCGCGCACCGTCGCCCGTGTCGCTCCGGCGGACCGGACATGACGACGGGGACGTCCTCCTCGGAGGACGGCCCCGTCGATCCACTCGTCTACCGGTGCGCGCCCACCGGATCGCGGTGCGTTGCGCGCTGCCGCTCCGTCTGCTCGGTCAGCAGGTGGCCGAACAGACCCCCGGCGCGCAGCCATTCCCACTCGAGGGGAGTGTCGATCCGGGAGAGCGCCGTGCCCTCCCACACGATCTCGCCTGCACGGCGGACCCGGACGGTGATCTCGGTGGTCGATCCGAGAGCGGCCAGTCCACCACCGTCGACTTGGGGAGCCCGGTGATCCCGACGAGTTCGCGCAGCGTCCGGATCGGGTGCTCGGCGTCGAATGCGTTGAACAGATCGAACGCGCGGGCGACGCTCCGCACGCCGCCGTCGGCTCCGGCGACCGTCGATGCCTGTGTCATGCGAGTCACTCCAGGCCCACAGAACAGTCCGAACAATCCGCAGAATGGAACACATGAGTGTTTCCCCAGGAATACTCTCGGGACGTTCCGCTGAATGAGAGAAGGTGGTGAATGTGTTCCGTCTTGTGGAACTCGCGGTCGTGGGGTGAGCCACTCTCACGGCAGGCTCCTGCCACGGTGGAGCAGTGGCATCGCCGGCATCGGCTACGGTGACCCGGTGCCTCTCGTGATCACCACCGTGAACGTCAACGGCGTGCGTGCAGCCGCAGCCAAGGGTCTCGTCGACTGGCTCGCCTCGTCGGCCGCCGACATCGTGTGCCTGCAGGAGGTGCGGGCCACCGAGAAGCAGTTCCACGCCGCGATCGCCCCGGCGCTGGAGGCCGGATGGCACTGTGTCGGCGCAGAGTCCTCGGCCAAGGGCCGCGCCGGGGTGGCGATCCTCTCGCGTGTCCCGGCGGACGCCGTCCGCGTCGGATTCGACGTCGACGAGTTCGCCTCGGCCGGCCGCTACATCGAGGCCGACTTCGGCGACGTGACGGTGGGAAGCCTCTACCTGCCGACCGGTGAAGCACAGACGCCGAAGCAGGACGAGAAGGAACACTTCATGAAGAGCTTCGCGACCTACCTCGCCGAACGGTACGCCGCGGTGACGGCCGCAGGTCGCGACATGGTGGTGTGCGGCGACTGGAACATCGCCCCTACCGAGCGGGACATCAAGAACTGGAAGGGCAACGTCAAGAAGTCCGGCTTCCTGCCCGAGGAGCGCGCGTGGGTCGGCGACCTCCTCGAGACCGGCTGGCGCGACGTGGTGCGCGACCTCCACGGCGACGTCGCGGGCCCCTATTCGTGGTGGTCGTACCGCGGCAAGGCATTCGACACCGACGCAGGCTGGCGCATCGACTACCACCTCGTGACCCCGGGCCTGGCGGCCCGCGCGAGCGAGGCCCGCGTCGAACGCGCAGCGAGCTACGACCAGCGCTGGTCCGACCATGCACCGGTGACCGTGACCTTCGATCGCTGACCGCTTCTGCGGATCGGCGCAGAAGTGCCCACCTCGGTCGCAGCGCGGCGTGGCCTGCGTGGAATCATCGACGGCATGTCGAGCACTGCAGAACAGAACGCCACGAAGCCGAAGGCCCGCCCCCGTGTGCTGTCCGGCATCCAGCCCACCTCGGATTCGTTCCACCTCGGGAACTTCCTCGGGGCGCTGGCGCAGTGGGTTCCGGCGCAGGACGAGAACGACGCCTTCTACTTCATCCCCGATCTGCACGCGATCACCGTTCCGCACGAGCCGAAGCTGCTGCGCAAGCGAGTGCTCGTCTCCGTGGCGCAGTTGCTCGCGATCGGTATCGATCCGGAGAAGTCCGTGCTGTTCGTGCAGAGCCAGGTGCCCGAGCACGCCGAGCTCGCCTGGGTCCTGAGCTGCATCACCGGTTTCGGTGAGGCCAGCCGGATGACGCAGTTCAAGGACAAGTCGGCCAAGCAGGGCACCGAGCACGCCGGCGTCGGCCTGTTCACCTATCCGATCCTCATGGCCGCCGACATCCTGCTCTACCGCGCGAGCCACGTGCCGGTGGGGGAGGACCAGCGTCAGCACCTCGAACTCACGCGAGATCTCGCGCAGCGCTTCAACTCCCGCTTCGGCAAGACCTTCGTCGTCCCCGAGCCGACGATCGTGAAGGAGACCGCGAAGATCTACGATCTGCAGGATCCGACGTCGAAGATGAGCAAGTCGGCGACGACCGACGCGGGCCTGATCAATCTCCTCGACGATCCGAAGGTGTCGGCGAAGAAGATCCGCTCCGCGGTGACCGACAACGAGCGGGAGATCCGTTTCGACCGGGAGAACAAGCCCGGGGTGTCGAACCTGCTCACGATCCAGTCTGCGCTGTCGGGTCGCAGCGTCGACGAACTCGTCGCCGGCTACGAGGGCAAGGGTTACGGCGATCTGAAGGCCGACACCGCAGAGGTCCTCACCGAGTTCGTCACCCCGATCCGCACCAAGGTCGACGAGTACCTGGCCGACCCGGCCGAACTGAACCGCATTCTCGCGGGCGGCGCGGACCGCGCTCGCGAGGTCGCATCCCGCACCTTGGCGCAGGTCTATGACAAGGTGGGTTTCCTGCCGCGGACCTAGACGAAGGAGCACCCGGATGGCCGGCGAACCCGACGAGAAGCCGGGATTTCTCGAGCGTCAACGCGCGGCCCATCCCGTGCTCGACCGCATCCTCCGGGCCGGGGTTCGGTACCAGGAGAACAAGGGCGACTACTACGCGGCCGGTCTGACCTACTTCACGGTGCTGGCGATCGTCCCGATCATCATGGTCGTGTTCTCGCTGGCCGGTTTCGTGCTTGCCGGGCGACCCGAACTGCTCGACGAGATCCGGCAGGTCATCTCCGAGAACATTCCCGGTCAGCTCGGCGGCACCGTGCAGAGCCTGATCGACTCGGCGATCGAATCCCGCGGCGCGGTCGGCCTCATCGGCCTGCTCACCGCCTCGTATGCCGGTCTGGGCTGGATCACGAATCTTCGCGAAGCCCTCACCGCCATGTGGGAGCACCCGCGCGACAAGGGCAACTTCTTCGTAGTGAAGTTGCGCGACGGGGGCGCACTTCTCAGTCTCGGACTCGCGATGACCGTGTCGTTGGGGCTCTCGGCGCTGAGCAGCGGGCCGATCGCGCGCAGGATCGTCGAGCTGCTCAACATGGAGAATCTCGTCGGCATCGGCGTGGGTCTGCGAATTCTGGCTCTGGTGGCGGCCACTGCCGCCACCGGTCTGGTGTTCACCTGGGTGATCGCTCGCCTGCCCCGCGAACCCGTTCCGTTCCGCAGCGCGCTCGTCGCGGGTGCGATCGCCGGGATCGGTTTCGAACTGCTCAAGCAGACGGGTTCGATCTACCTCGAACGTGTGCTCAACGGCCCGGCGGGCGTCGCCTTCGGCCCGATCCTCGGCATCCTCGTGTTCGGTAACCTCACGGCCCGCCTGGTGCTCTTCTGCACCGCGTTCGCAGCGACGTCCCGAGCGAGCCTCGCACTCGCACACCATCCCGCGCCCACAGGGGCGGTCATCACGCCTCGCCTCGAGGTGCACGAGGGTCTCGACGCGCGCCGCGGCGCCGCAATCCTCGGTGCGGGCCTGGTCGGTGGACTCCTCGCCGGGCTGCGCTTCCGGAGGAAATGAGCGAACTCCCGGGGTGAAAACTCGGTTCGGGGGTGCCGATCGTGCCGCGGACGGGCGACGATGGAGGCGTGGCAAAACAGTCGCGATCCGCCGCGTCCCAACGCGCGTTCCGGGTGACTCCGCGCAGAGCGCTCGCGGCCGTCCTGGTCCTGCTCGCTGCGCTGTTCGTTCTCCAGAACCGCAACAGTACGAGCATCGACCTCTTCTGGATCTCGCTGCAGGCACCGCTGTGGCTGGTGCTCGTCATCATCTTCGCGGTCGGGTGGGTCGCGGGCTTCCTGTTCGCACGCGGACGCTGATCCGCATCGGTGCGACCACCGGCAACGGAGCACAGGGGAGTGGGCACAGGGGAGTGGGCACCGACGACAGCAGGCCCGTCCCCGAAGGGACGGACCTGCTGTCGTGCGAGGTGATCAGCGAGCGAACATGAGCGCGCGCTTGACCTCCTGGATCGCCTTTGTCACCTGGATGCCACGGGGGCACGCGTCGGTGCAGTTGAAGGTGGTGCGGCAGCGCCACACGCCTTCCTTGTCGTTGAGGATGTCCAGCCGCTCGGAGGCACCCTCGTCACGCGAATCGAAGATGAACCGGTGCGCGTTGACGATCGCGGCGGGGCCGAAGTAGCTGCCGTCGCTCCAGTACACCGGGCACGAGGTGGTGCAGCACGCGCACAGGATGCACTTGGTGGTGTCGTCGAACCGGGCACGGTCGGCCTGCGACTGGATACGCTCGCGGGTCGGCTCGTTGCCGGAGGCGATGAGGAACGGCTTCACGGCGCGGTAGGCGTCGAAGAAGGGTTCCATGTCGACGACGAGGTCCTTCTCGACCGGAAGGCCACGGATCGGCTCGATCGTGATCGTGACGTCCTTGCCGTTCTTGTCCAGCATGTCCTTCATGAGGATCTTGCAGGCGAGACGGTTGACGCCGTTGACACGCATCGCGTCCGAGCCGCACACGCCGTGGGCGCAGCTGCGACGGAAGGTGAGCGTGCCGTCGAGGTAACCCTTGACGTAGCCCAACAGGTTGAGCAGACGGTCGGACGGCAGCGCCGGCACCTGGAACGAATCCCAGTGCTGACCCTTGTCGTCCTCCGGGTTGAACCGGGCGATCTTGAGGGTGACCATCGTCGCGCCCTCGGGCACGGGTGGCAGTGTCGACGCGCCCGTGTCGGTCTTCTCGATGGTTGTCATCAGTACTTACGCTCCATGGGCTCGTACCGGGTCTGGACCACCGGCTTGTAGTCCAGGCGAATGTCGGAGATCAGTTCCTCGCCCACCTTGTACGCCATGGTGTGCTTGAGGAAGTTCTCGTCGTCGCGCTTCGGGTAGTCCTCGCGGGCGTGTCCGCCACGCGATTCCTTGCGGTTCAGCGCGCCGACGACGGTGACCTCGGCCATCTCGAGGAGGAAGCCGAGCTCCAGCGCCTCGAGCAGGTCGCTGTTGTAGCGCTTGCCCTTGTCGTGGACCGTGATCTCCTTGTAGCGCTTCTTCAGCTCGTGGATGTCGTTGAGCGCCTGCGTCAACGTCTCCTCGGTGCGGAACACCGACGCGTTGTTGTCCATCGTCTGCTGCAGCTCGGTGCGGATGTCGGCCACCCGCTCCTTGCCGCCCTGGTGCAGGATCAGATCGAGCCAGTCGTCGACGTACTTCGTCGGCTGCTCGGGCATCTCGACGTGCTTCGTGCTGTTGGCGTACTCCGCGGCGGCGATGCCGGCGCGACGACCGAAGACGTTGATGTCGAGCAGCGAGTTGGTGCCGAGACGGTTGGCGCCGTGGACGGACACGCACGCGCACTCGCCGGCCGCGTACAGGCCGGGCACGACGTTCTCGTTGTCGCGGAGGACCTCGCCGTCGACGTTGGTCGGGATACCGCCCATGACGTAGTGGCAGGTCGGGAACACGGGCACGAGCTCGGTGACGGGGTCGACACCGAGGTAGGTGCGGGAGAACTCGGTGATGTCGGGGAGCTTCTCCTCGAGGACGTCCTCGCCGAGGTGGGTCACGTCGATGTAGACGTAATCCTTGTTCGGTCCGGCGCCGCGACCCTCGAGCACCTCGAGCACCATCGAGCGGGCGACGATGTCGCGGGGCGCGAGGTCCTTGATGGTGGGGGCGTAGCGCTCCATGAACCGCTCGCCGTCGGCATTGCGGAGGATGCCGCCCTCGCCACGCACGGCCTCCGAGATGAGGATGCCGAGACCGGCCAGGCCCGTCGGGTGGAACTGGTGGAACTCCATGTCCTCGAGCGGCAGGCCCTTGCGGAAGATGATGCCGAGGCCGTCACCGGTGAGGGTGTGGGCGTTCGACGTCGTCTTGTACATACGGCCCGAGCCGCCCGTCGCGAAGACGATGGCCTTGGCGTGGAAGACGTGGATCTCGCCGGTCGCGAGCTCGTACGCGATGACACCCGTCGCGACGGGACCGTTCTCGGTCTCGGTGAGGGTGATGTCGAGTGCGTAGAACTCGTTGAAGAACTCGACGTCGTGCTTGACGCAGTTCTGGTACAGCGTCTGCAGAATCATGTGGCCGGTGCGGTCGGCGGCGTAGCACGCGCGACGGACCGGGGCCTTACCGTGGTCGCGGGTGTGACCACCGAAGCGACGCTGGTCGATCTTGCCCTCGGGCGTCCGGTTGAACGGAAGACCCATCTTCTCGAGGTCGAGAACGGCGTCGATGGCCTCCTTGGCCATGATCTCCGCAGCGTCCTGGTCGACCAGGTAGTCGCCACCCTTGACGGTGTCGAAGGTGTGCCACTCCCAGTTGTCCTCTTCGACGTTCGCGAGGGCGGCGCACATGCCACCCTGAGCGGCGCCGGTGTGGCTGCGGGTGGGGTAGAGCTTCGTGAGCACTGCGGTGCGCGCACGCGGGCCGGCTTCGATGGCCGCACGCATGCCGGCGCCGCCGGCGCCGACGATGACTACGTCGTAACGATGTTCCTGCATGAAGGTTCGGCTCCCCTAGCTCGCCGTGATGTTCGGGTCGAAGGTGAAGATCACGTAGGTGCCCAGGCCCATGATCAGGATCATCGACACGACGAGGATCGTGTTGAGCCAGAACCGGGTGGAGTCCTTACGTGCGTAGTCCGCGATGACGGTGCGCAGACCGTTACCGCCGTGGAGCTGTGCGAGCCACAGCATCGACAGGTCCCAGAACTGCCAGAACGGGCTGGACCAGCGGCCTGCGACGAACGCGAAGTTGATGCGGTGCACGCCGTCATCGAGCATCAGCATGATGAAGAGGTGACCGAGGACCAGGATGATCAGGGCCAGGCCGGACAGGCGCATGAACAACCAGGCGTAGAGCTCGAAGTTGTTCTTCGCGGCACGCCGCGGCGTGCGCGGGTTGTCGAGGCCTGCGGGCCGGTCGTATTCCTTACCCAGAGTCTTCGCTTCGGTCATGTCAGTGCCCCGCAAACGTGTTGAAGAGGATGCGAACGGCCGCGGGGATCATCACCACGAACCAGATCGCGAGGATCGTCCAGAGCATCACGCGCTGGTACTTCGGGCCCTTCGACCAGAAGTCCACGAGCATGACCCGCAGGCCGTTGAGTGCGTGGTACAGGACCATCGCGACCAGGCCGAGCTCCATGAGGCCGACGATCGGGTTCTTGTACGTATCGATCACCGCGTCGTAGGTCTCGGGGTTGACCCGGACGAGTGCGGTGTCGAGGACGTGGACGAAAAGGAAGAAGAATGTCGCCACGCCCGTGATCCGGTGCAATACCCAGGACCACATGCCGGGGTCTCCCCGGTAAAGCGACCGTGTGCGCCCCGCCTTTGCGGGGGCGGCTTCAGTCGTGCTGCTCATCGAGTGCTGTGCCTCCAACGTCAATGGTGGACGCGTCGAGCTGCTCCTACCTGTGGGGGATTCCGCAGTACGGGCCCGACGTGAACCTGAACCGACTTGGATCGACTCTAGACCCATCCCAAACTCGGGAACCAATCTCCTGCGCCATTCGTACAGGCCCCAAAAGCGAAGTTAGGTTTGCCTTTCCAACTGTGATCTGGCGCAGTGGGGGTCGCCTACCGTCGTCCACGCCACCGTGACAGGATGGGGAACCATGCCGGACATCGACTGGAAAATGTTGCGCGCCAAAGCACATGAGGTGATGGGTCGAGCCTACGCCCCCTACTCCGGGTTCCCGGTGGGGGCTGCCGGCCTCACCGTCGACGGTCGGATGGTCCTCGGGTGCAATGTGGAAAATGTCTCACACGGACTGGGGCTGTGTGCCGAATGTGTACTCGTCGGTAACTTGTTCGCCCAGGGTGGAGGGCGTCTGCGGGCCGTCGCCGTCTGCGACTCCCGAGGCCACGTCCTGACCCCGTGCGGCCGGTGTCGGCAGGTGCTCCTCGAACACGGCGGTCCCGATCTCGAGGTCGACGCCCAGGGTGGCCCGCGTCGCCTCTGCGAGCTCCTCCCCGACGCGTTCGGCCCCGACGATCTGGCGGCCGTGCGGGAGAACGAGGACCGCCGTGCCTGACATCGTCACCGTCATCCGCCGCAAGCGCGACGGACACGAGCTCTCCGGCGCCGAGATCGACTGGGTCATCGAGGCGTTCACCCACGGGATCGTCTCCGACGCCCAGATGTCGGCCCTGGCGATGGCAGTCTGGTTCCGCGGCATGAGTCGGGCCGAGACAGCACGCTGGACCACCGCCATGATCGACTCCGGTCGTCGTCTCGATTTCTCCGCTCTCGGCCTGCGCACCGTCGACAAACACTCGACAGGCGGTGTGGGGGACAAGATCACACTGCCGCTCGCACCGCTCGTCGCGGCCTGCGGCGTCGCGGTCCCGCAATTGTCGGGCCGCGGTCTCGGTCACACCGGCGGCACCCTGGACAAGCTCGAGGCGATCCCCGGCTGGAAGGCCGATCTGACCACCGCGGAGATCGCCGAGATCCTCAGCGACCCGGCCGTCGGTGCGGTCGTGTGCGCGGCGAGTGCCGATCTCGCCCCCGCCGACCGCAAGCTCTACGCGCTGCGCGACGTCACCGGGACCGTCGAGTCGATCCCGCTCATCGCCAGCTCGATCATGAGCAAGAAGATCGCCGAGGGCACCGGAGCCCTCGTCCTCGATGTGAAGGTCGGCAGCGGCGCCTTCATGAAGGAACTCGGCGAGGCCCGCGAGCTGGCGCGCACCATGGTCGAACTCGGCACCGACGAAGGGCTGCCCACGACAGCCCTGCTCACCCGCATGGACAGCCCGCTCGGGCGCACGGCGGGCAACGCGCTCGAGGTCCGGGAAGCCGTCGAGGTGCTCGCCGGCGGCGGACCCGACGACGTCGTCGAGCTGACCCTGGCCCTGGCCCGCGAGATGCTCGCCGCCGCCGGTGTCGACGATGTCGATCCCGCCGACCGACTGCGCGACGGCACCGCAATGGACCGGTGGAACGCGATGATCGCCGCCCAGGGCGGCGACCCCGCGGCGCCGTTGCCGGTCGCGACCCACACCGAGACCTTCCACGCCGACGCGGACGGGGTGGTCTCCGAACTCGACGCGTACAAGGTCGGTATCGCCGCCTGGCGGCTCGGAGCCGGTCGCGAACGGCAGGGTCAGGACGTGCAGCCCGGGGCCGGTATCGAACTGCACGCGGTCCTCGGTGATCGCGTCCGCGCGGGGCAGCCGATCGCGACGCTGCACACCGACACTCCGGGACGTATCCCCGACGCGCTCGCCGTCCTCCGCGGCGGTGTCCGAATCTCCGACACGGCCCCCGTTCGGCAGCCGCTCGTGATCGAACGGATCCGGGCGTAGGGACTCGGTGGCCGGAGACCGAGCGGAACCGGCCGCCGCCGACTACCGTCCCGATCATGAACGGCCGTCTGACTCCCGAACTCGTTCGCACCGCACCCAAAGTGGTCCTACACGATCACCTGGACGGCGGACTCCGTCCCCGGACGGTCCTCGAACTCGCGGACGCGTGCGGGTGGTCGTTGCCCGCGGACACCGAAGCGGATCTCGCCCGCTGGTTCCGCGAATCCGCCGACAGTGGGTCGCTCGAGCGCTATCTCGAGACCTTCGAGCACACCGTCGCCGTGATGCAGACGGCAGAAGGACTCGAACGCGTCGCACGCGAGTGCGTCCTCGACCTCGCCGACGACGGCGTGGTGTACGCCGAGGTGCGGTTCGCGCCCGAGCAGCACCTGGAGAAGGGACTGTCTCTGGACGAGGTCGTCGAGCGCGTCCTCGAAGGCTTCCGAGCCGGGGAATCGGAGGTGGCCGCCGGTGGTCGTCGCATCCGGGTGCGCTGCCTGCTCACTGCGATGCGGCACGCTGCACGCTCGTTGGAGATCGCCGAACTCGCCGTGCGCTTCCGGGACCGCGGCGTGGCGGGATTCGACATCGCCGGCGCCGAAGCGGGCAACCCGCCCAGCCGTCATCTCGACGCCTTCGAGTACACCCGCGCGGCCAACGCGCACTTCACGATCCACGCCGGTGAGGCGTTCGGGCTCCCGTCCATCCACGAAGCGGTCGCCTTCTGCGGCACCGACAGACTCGGCCACGGTGTGCGCATCGTCGACGACATCGAAGTGCACGACGACGGAACCGCCACTCTGGGCCGGCTCGCGAACTACATCCGCGACAAGCGCATCCCCCTCGAACTGTGCCCGTCGTCGAACGTGCAGACCGGCGCGGTGCGCACGCTCGCCGAGCATCCCTTCGACCTGCTGGCCCGCCTGCGCTTCCGCGTCACCGTCAACACCGACAACCGGTTGATGAGCGACACCACGATGACGCAGGAGATGGTGCGGCTCGTCGAGACCTTCGACTACAGCTGGGTCGACCTCGAACGGTTCACGATCAACGCGATGAAGTCGGCCTTCCTCCCGTTCGACCAGCGACTGGAACTGATCGACGACGTCATCAAGCCTGGATACGCCGTCCTCGTCGGGTAGAGACCGCGACCCGCAGATACCTCTATGGGTGCGCGGGGCGGGAAATGGTCATCGGAGCGCGTTACAACGCGCTCTTGTGACCACTTCGCGCGCCGGAGTGCCCAAGTGGAGCTGCCGTCAGTGCCGACGCAGTCGCGCTTCGAACTCGCGCTCGAGCTCGCGCCAGGCGAGGGATTCGGTGTCGAACGGCGGCTTGGGTGCCGTGCGTCCCGAGTCGGGTTCGATCACGTGGTTGACGAACCAGCCGAGTTCCGTGGACGCGGCGAGCGCGGCCTCCGTCGAGTCGTCGTCCGCGAAGTTCGCTGCGTCGACGAACAACTCGACCGCGAGTTCGAGCTGGTCGGGGTCGACGGCCGCAACACCCTGAGCGATGTCGTCGGCGATCCCGGTGAGCACATAGACGTTGTCGTCGGTGACCGTCACGTCGAGCGATCCGTCGACGGCGGCGAGCTGGATCTCCGTGTACGGCTCGAGCGTCGCGAGGTCGTGGTCGTGGTTGTCGGCGAGGTGGCGGGCCAGCGCGCGCTCGGACGGGAAGACGTCGATCGTGCCGTCGTGGCCGAGGAAGACGGCGTCGTCGTTCACGTAGCACCGCAGCGAGTACCAGGTGCCGTCGGTCGTGATGATCCGGATGGGATCGATGCCGACCCGGGCCCAGAACTCGTAGCCGTCGTCCTCGTCATCGGTGTCGATGAACTCGTACTCGTCGTCGGCGTCGACGTCCTCGACCGTGTCGTCGGCCTCGACCTCGTTCTCGTCGACCGCGACGAGCTCGGATTCGATCTCGGCGACCACGGCAGCATCGACGTCGGGAGTGGAGATCACGGCGTCGAGCGCGTCGATCACGCCGTCCCAATCCTGCACGACCGCGGTCCCGACGCGATTCCACAGGTCGAGGCCCTCACGCGTGCGGAAGGCCGAGACACCGTGCTGCAACAGGAGGTCGATCTCCTCGCGTTCGAAGAACTTCGTCACGACGTCGAGATCGCAGACGTCGCCGAGGATGCTCACGATGTCGAAGGTGTCCTGCAGCTCGGACACCGACACGGGATCCGGATCGTCGGCCACGAGTTCGGGGACGCCGACGAGGTCGTAGGTGTGCGGTTCGTCGGGTTCGAACTCCGAGGCCGCAAGCTTGGACACGATCGGCCACGCCTCGTGCTCGACGAGGTCGTTGTCGGCACCCGAACGCACGAACGCGACGAGCTCGGGGACCGACGGGAAGGCGTACAGATCGTCGCCGTGGCCGAGGAATGCCTCCCACTCGTCGTCGCCTTCGCGCCAGCGCGGCGCCCAGAGCGTCACGAGGTTGCCGTCGGTGAGACCGAGCTCGATCGGGACGATGTCTCCAGCCATGGCGCGAAGCCTAGCCATGTCGGCGCCGAGAATATAGCCGGGGGCGGCTCGCTATCGGTTTCATCGCGTTACCGGACGGTCGCCGACGGTGACCGGGTGGTGACCGACGGCGACCGGACCGGCGTCGCTCGCGTCGAGGGCCGCGCGGAGCTCGTCCATCGCGGAGACGCGCGCGGCAGCGGCCTGCCGTGCGGCGTCGTGCACGGTCGCGAGAATCACCGCGGCCAGTTCGCGGGGGTCGGTGCCGCCGATCGGCTCGGCCAGCTCGAGTCCTTCGAGCGCTCCCGAACCGTCCACACGGGCGGTCACGCGTCCGTCGGGACTGCTCGCGGTGCCCCGGACCGCGCCGAGCCTCTCCACCGTGCGTTCGAGCGCATCGAGCCGGACGTGGGCTCGGTCGACGATCGCCTCCACCATCGGTTCGCTCATCGAACGAGACTTCCACGACGATCGGTCGGTCCGTCCGCCAGGTCGGCGCGGGACGGCAGCCGCATCCGGTCGAGGATCTCGCGGGGGACACCTTCGGCGGCGAGGCGTTCGCCGCGGACCACCGCGGCCTCGAGAGCGGCCTGCCGGTTCAAGGCGAGGATCTGATCGGCCAGTTGCCGTGCTCCGTAACGTAACTCGCGGGGGTCGATGCGAAGGTCCACGGGTAGTCCACCGTCCGTCGTGCGCACCGAGATCGTCCCGGCCCGGTTGTGGGCGGTGGCCGTGATCGGTTCCGTCGTCGTGCTGTCCATATCGGGTTGGACGCAGCGCGAGCCCGGCCGGTTCCCGCCCGGTGCGGAGATTCTCCGGAATCAGCCGGCGGTCGGGCGGTAGACACCGTGGAAGGCCATTCCACCGTTGCTGGTGCGCATCGGCGTCACGGAGACGGGGTCGCCCGCCTCGACCATGAGGCCGTTGCCCACCACCATCGCCACGTGCCCGTCCCACACGACGAGGTCTCCGGGCAGGGCGGCCGCAGGATCCACCCGTGTGCCGACGTCCTGTTCCTGGGCCAACCGCGGCAGTTCGACCCCGGCCTGCGCGTAGGCGTACTGCGTCAGTCCGCTGCAGTCGAGGCCGGAGCCGGGACTCGTGCCGCCCCACACGTACGGGGTGCCCTGCTGGGCGAGGGCGTGACGCACCGCTGCCGCAGCGGTCTCGTTCGGTGCCAGGCTGACGCTGCCGTCCGGAAGCCGCACCTCCACGCCCGTCGAGAGCCCTCCACCGAAGGTGTGGAGCGAACGTGGCTCGTCGCCGGCCGGGTCGGGGCCGGGATGGTGACCGGAGTCGATCGGGGGAGCGGAGGGCTCGGGTGGAAGGAGTGCGGACGCCCGATCGGTCAGCTCCGCGAGCGTTCCGGTCACCTGTGTCAGCACGTCCAGCCCGGCGACGAGGTGGTCGATCGCCACTGCGAGGAGCGCGAGCTGCCCCTGTGGAAGCGACGTCGCGGGTGCGGCCTGCTCGGCGAAGGTGACGAACGAGTCGACGAGACGAGTGATCTCGGCCGCACCGGTGACCACCGTGACGGTCGCCTCGAGCGCGATCCCGGCCAGTGCCGACCCACGATCGGCCGCCGCGAGGACGTCGGCGAGGACCTGCTCGGCACTCGCGATCGCCTGCGAGGCGGCCGGGCCACCCCAGGCCCAGGCGAGCTCGGCGACAGCGTCGCGCCCGGTCGCATGTACCTCCTCGGCCCACTGCGCACCGATGCGCACCATCTCACCCGGATCGACGCCGGGTGGCAGCGCGGTGCCGAACGCGTCGAGCAGGCCGGTCAGCGGAGCGACGAGCAGATCCCCTCCGATCACAGTGACTCCACGACGGAGTCGAGTCGTGCGGCGGTGTCGTCGGTGGTGTGCTCGTAGGCGGCCGCGGAGGCCTTCGCGGCGTCTCCCATTCCGCCGAGCAGGTCGCCGAGCCGGCCGAGATCGCGCACGTGCGCGGAGTGGGTCGCGGTGAGAGCGGCGAGCACGGGTGCCCCGATCGGACCCAGTGCGGCGCTCAGCGTCGAGGGGTCGCCGTGCCGTGTCCGTTCGGCGGCCTCGTGCAGGCGCGCGGCGAGTTCGACGGCGTCGTCGCCGAACCTCCCGACGGCACTCGTGTCGATCCGTATCGCGTCCCTACCGGAGTTCTCGGTCACCTCGTCGCCTCTCGCGTCGTTGATGTGGGATTCGGCACCTTCGGAGGGTTCCGTCCCTGCCTGGTTCGACGCACCCGACTGCCGATCGGTTCCGTCGTTCTATCCTTCGGACATGGATTCGCTCGTCGTCGACCATCCGCTCGCTGCTTCGCTCCTGACCATCCTTCGCGACGAACGCAGCGACAACGCTGCCTTCCGGCACGCGTTGAGGCGGCTCACCCAGATGCTCGTCTACGAGGCGGTGCGCGATGCGCACACCGAGACGTTCGACGTCAAGACGCCGGTCGCGGTGACGACGGGGGTACGGTTGCAGCAGCCTCCGCTGCTCGTCCCGGTTCTTCGCGCCGGCCTCGGCATGGTCGAACAGGCCCACGCCCTGATTCCCCAGGCGCAGGTCGGTTTCGTCGGTCTCGCTCGTGACGAGAAGACCTTCGAGCCGGTGCCCTATCTGGAGTCGTTGCCGGAGGACCTGTCGGGTCTTCCCGTCTTCGTGCTCGACCCGATGCTCGCGACCGGGGGGTCGATGGTGCACACCCTCGACATCCTCGCCCAGCGCGGTGCCACGGATATCACCGCGATCTGTGTGGTCGCGGCGCCGCAGGGCGTCGAGGCCCTTGCTGCCTCGGGTCATCCGGTCCGGTTGGTCACGGCGTCGGTCGATGAAGGTCTCAACGAGAACAAGTACATCGTGCCGGGTCTCGGCGATGCGGGGGACAGGCAGTTCGGGCCGCGATAAACCGCGCGTCGTGTGTTACTCGTGTGACTGACGGTACGGATGTGACACCCGACCGCAGTCATCTCGTTATCGAAAAAAAACCCGCAGGTCTCGATTTCTTCTTACGCTCGGTGTGCTCCGTGTGAAGTCCACTGCGTAGGTACAGCCAGAGATGGGGTCGGCGGAATGGCAAGAATCTTCTCCCGCAATCTGATTCGTGGAAGTGTCAGAGCGGCTTCGGTGGGCGCGGTCGCCGTCCTCGCCGCAGTGACGAGTCACGGCACGGCTGCGGCCGCTGTCGACAACTCGCGCATCCTCCCGTTGGACGGAGGGCACGCGGTCGAAGTGATCCAGGCCGACACCTCGACACAGTCGGTGCCGCCGCTCGACAGCTCACCGCTGAGTGTCGAGTTCTTCCACGACGAGATTGCTACCGTTCGGATCACCGGTCCGAACGCGGCGAACTTCGTCGGGACGGCGGTGGAGGTCGGTTTCCAGGTCGGCTACCCGGTCGCGCTGCCGGGGGCGACGGTCACCGTCATCACTCCGAGCCTGTCCTGGGGTGTGGACAACGGTGCGGCCATCGGCCTCTCGCTCGACAACGAAGGTGGTGCCTCGCTCGATCTCGGCCTGGAGGCGGGTGGTTCGCTCAGCGGCGACATCATCCCGTCCCAGGAGATCGAGATCCCGCTCGAGCCGGGCGGCATCACGTCCGTCCCGATCGTCGAGGGCTTCGAGTTCGACGGCAGCTCGACGACCATCCGGATCGCCGGCGTGCACGGCTCGGTCTCGGGAGCCATCGGGCCGGTGATGATCCGTCCGTACCTGAAGGCTGTCACCGCCGACCGGAACACCGTCGTCACTTACGGTGTGCCGCAGCAGGTTTGATTGCAGCAGCAGGTCTGATCGAATCGGGTCCTGGCCCGGCCGGATCCGGCCGGGTCAGGGGTTCTCGTCACCGAGCGAGGCCGCCCATCCGCGCAGGGCGTCGAGTATCGCTTCCGCCGCCGGGCGGTCCCGCTCCGTGACCACCTCCAGGTAGACCTTGAGCTTCGGTTCGGTGCCCGAGGGGCGCACCACCACGCGCACCCTCGGCCCGCCCGCGACGTCCTCGCGACTCTCGAAGACGAGAGCGTCGGTGTGCATCGGTCCCGGGCTCTCGGCGAGATCGGTCGCGGTCACCTCCAGACCCGCGAGGGTCGTCGGCGGCTCCGCACGCAGTCGCGTCATCACGGTGCCGATGCGCTGCAGGTCGTCGACGCGGATCGACACCTGATCGCCGACGTGGACACCGAGTTCGCGATGCAGGTCGTCGAGTGCGTCGAGCAGTGTCCGGCCGGCCTGCTTCAAATCGGCCGCGTAGTCGGCGACCATTACGGCGGTCGCGATGCCGTCCTTGTCGCGCACAGCGTCCGGATCGACGCAGTGCCCGATCGCCTCCTCGTACGCGTAGACGAGGCCGTCACCGGCGCGGGCGAGCCACTTGAAACCCGTGAGCGTCTGCGCATATCGCGCGCCGCGTGCGGTCGCGAGTCGCCCCAGCATGGTCGACGAGACAATGGTGGTCGCGACCAGTGAGCCGGGCGGTGACGACGCGAGGATCCGGTCGCCGAGCAGGACCCCGGTCTCGTCGCCGCGCAGCATCGTCCATCCCCGCGGGCCCGGGACGCCGACGGCGCAACGATCGGCATCGGGATCGAGCGCCAGGGCGATGTCGGCGTCGACCTCGGCCGCCAGCGCGAGCAGAGCCTCTGTTGCGCCCGGTTCCTCGGGGTTGGGGAAGGCGACGGTGGGAAACGCCGGGTCGGGTGCGAACTGGGACGCCACGACGTGGATGTCGTCGAATCCCGCGGAACGCAGGGCCGCGACTGCCGTCTCGCCGCCGACACCGTGCAGTGCCGTCAGGGCGATGCGCATGCCTCGGTGCGGTGAGCGGGGGAGCGACGCGACCCGGGCGAGATAGCGGTCGACGAGGTCGTCACCCGACGGCGCGACCGGCATCCGGGGCACGTCCGCGGCGGAACCGACGGCGTCGATCGCCGTTTCGATCTCCCGATCGGCGGGTGCGGCCAGTTGCGCTCCGTCGGCGAGATAGACCTTGTACCCGTTGTCGGCGGCGGGATTGTGCGATGCCGTGATCTGCACGCCCGCAACGGCGCCCAGCGCCCGTACCGCGAAGGCGGTCACCGGGGTGGGGAGCGGCTCTCCGAAGGCGACGACCTCGAAGCCGGCCGCGGCGAGAACCTCTGCCGCGGCGGTGTGGAATTCCGCTGAGCCCGTACGGGCGTCGCGGCCGACGACGACGGTACCGTCGCCCTGCCCGTTCGCCTCGAGCCATGCCGCGAGTCCGGCGGTGGTGCGGACGACGACGGGTACGTTCATGCAGTCCGGTCCGTCGCCGACCGGGCCGCGCAACCCCGCGGTGCCGAATCGCAGCGTCACAGCCGGGCCGCCAGATCGCGCAGAAGATCGCCCATCCGGGTCGCGGCCGCACGACCCGCGGCCAGTACCTCGGTGTGGTCGAGGGGAGCGCCGGTGATGCCGGCCGCGGCGTTGGTCACCAGCGAGACCGCGAGCACGCGCGCTCCGGCCGCGCGCGCCGCGATGGTCTCGTGGACCGTGGACATGCCGACGAGGTCGGCGCCGAGGGTGCGCAGCATCCGGATCTCCGCCGGGGTCTCGTAGTGCGGCCCGGGCAGACCGGCGTAGACCCCTTCGCGCAGCGACGGATCGATCTCGCAGGCGAGTGCACGAAGATCCGGCGAGTAGGCGTCGACGAGGTCGACGAACTGGGCACCCACCAGCGGCGAGCGACCGGTGAGATTGAGGTGGTCCGAGATGAGAACCGGTTGTCCCACGGAGAACTCGGGATCGATGCCGCCCGCCGCATTGGTGAGGACGACGGTGCGGGCACCCGCTGCGACTGCCGTGCGCACGGGATGGACGACGCGGGCGAGGTCGTGCCCCTCGTAGGCGTGGATGCGGCCGGCGAGGACGAGGACGGCGTTGTCACCGGCGCGCACGGAGTGGATGTTACCGGCATGCCCTGCCGCCGTCGGCGGTGCGAAGCCGGGCAGCTCGCTCATCGGGATCGTGGCGACGGGGATGCCGAAACTCTCGACTGCGGCCCGCCAGCCGGACCCGAGGACGACGGCGACGGAGTGTTCGGCGACCCCCGTCCGTTCGGCGAGAGCGGCGGCTGCGGCGTCGGCGGCCGCGGTGGGGTCGAAGACGTGATCGGGTTCTCCCATGGCATCGGACCCTAATCGCTCACAGCTTGTTACTCGTGGGTAAGTAGGCGCGGTATGCTGACGCGCATGCCTTACCTCGAACGTGACGGCGACGTCTTCGTCCTGCATCTCGGTGACCGTGACGCGGAGGTCTCCGAGAACCGGTTCCACCCCGATCGTCTCGCCGCGATCCACTCCCTCCTCGGCGAGGTGGAAGCGCACGACGGACCCGCCGCCCTCGTGACCGCGGCGACCGGAAAGTTCTGGAGCAACGGACTCGACATCGACTGGGTCGGCGCGAACCTGCCGGATCTGCCGGGCTATCTGGACTCCGTCCACGCCCTCTATGTGCGGCTGCTCACCTTCCCGGCGGCGACGGTCGCGGCCGTGCAGGGGCACGCCTTCGGTGCCGGCGCGATGCTCGCGCTCGTGCACGACTTCCGGGTGATGCGCGGCGACCGCGGCTACTGGTGTCTGCCCGAGGTGCAGCTGAACATGCCGTTCACCGTCGGGATGTCCGCGCTGATCCGTTCCCGCCTGCCGATCCAGACGGCGGTCGAGGCCATCACCACCGGCCGTCGCTACGGCGGTGAGGACGCCGTGGCCGCGGGCATCGCCGAGCAGGCCGTCACCGGTGACGCCGTGCTCTCAACGGCGGTCGAGCGCGCAGCGGCGCTCACCGCCACCCGCGGGCCGAATCTGTCGGGCATCAAGCGCGGTCTGCACGCGCCGCTGATCTCGGCACTGGAGATCCGGACCGACGCGTCGAACTTCCGGTTCGGCTGATCGCCCCGCCGCGAAGTCGACGAACCGGTCGTACGCGCCGATCGATCGGGACGCGGTGAGCATGACAGACTGGACCCCGTGACGACCGACTACGCCACGGCGATCGAGGCTGCTTCCGACACCCTCGTCGGCCTGTCGCATTCCATCCACGCCGAACCGGAACTCGCGTTCGAGGAACACCGGAGCGCCGCGAAGATCGTCGAGGTGCTGCGCGACCACGATTTCGAGGTCACCACCGGCATCGCCGACCTGCCCACCGCCTTCGATGCGCGGTTCGGCAGCGGCGAACTCGTCCTCGCGTTCTGCGCCGAGTACGACGCACTGCCGGGCATCGGGCACGCGTGCGGCCACAACATCATCGCGGCGTCGGCCGTGGGCGCCGGGATCGGTCTCGCTGCGCTCGCCGACGAACTCGACGTGACCGTCCGCGTCGTCGGAACCCCCGCGGAGGAAACCGGCGGCGGCAAGGTCCTCATGCTCGAACGCGGCGTCTTCGACGGCGTCGGTGCGGCGATGATGGTGCATCCCGGCCCGTTCGACATCACCGGGGCGACGTCGCTCGCCCTCGCCGACATCGCCGTCGAGTACGACGGCCGCGAGGCGCACGCCTCCGCGGCCCCCGAATACGGGCTCAACGCTGCCGACGCTGCGACCGTCGCCCAGGTCGCGGTCGGACTGCTGCGGCAGCACCTGCATCCCGGGCAACAGATCCACGGCATCGTCGCGCAGGGCGGGACGGCACCGAACATCGTGCCCAGCCACACCGAACTGCTGTACTACCTGCGGGCCGGGACGAGCGAACTCCTCGACGACCTCGTCGACCGCGCACGCAACTGCTTCGCCGCCGGGGCGCTGGCCACCGGATGCAACCACCGGATCCGGACGGTCTCGCCGACCTATACCGAACTCACTCCCGATCCGTGGCTGGTGCAGGCATATCGTGAGGAGATCATCGATCTCGGGCGCCGACCGCTGCCCGTCGAGGAGGAAGGAGCGCGCCCCCTGGGCAGTACCGACATGGGAAACGTGACGAACGTGGTGCCGGGAATCCATCCGGTCATCGGACTCGACTCCGGTGGCGCGGTGACACATCAGGCTGCATTCGCGGCCGCGTGTGTCACCGAGTCCGCCGATCGGGCAGTACTCGACGGAGCGCGTGCGCTCGCAGCGACCGCCGTACGCGCGGCGACCGATCCGGTCCACCGGGCACGGCTCCTCGAACAGGCCGGCCGTCGATGAACCCCTACGTCGAGAAGTGGTTGGACCGCCACACCGAGGACCTCTCGCTCTGGCGCCGTCACATCCATGCGAATCCCGAACTCGCCCGGCAGGAGTACGCCACCACCGAGTTCGTCGCGAAGCACCTGCGCGCGGCCGGACTGGAGCCGAAGGTCCTGCCTCGCGGCACCGGCCTGATCTGCGATCTCGGTCCGACCGGCGGACCGCGCATCGCCCTGCGTGCAGACATGGACGCCCTGCCGATGCAGGAGGCCACCGGCCTGCCGTTCGAATCCACCGTCCCCGGTGTCTCGCACGTGTGTGGGCACGACGCCCACACCACCGTCGTGCTCGGTGCAGGTCTGGCGCTGGCCTCGATGCCCGAATTGCCGATCGGTGTCCGGCTGGTCTTCCAGCCCGCGGAGGAGGTCATGCCGGGCGGGGCGCTCGACGTCGTCGCGGCGGGCGGACTCGACGGGGTCGCGCGAATCTTCGCCTTGCACTGCGACCCGCGTCTCGAGGCGGGCAAGGTCGGTATGCGGGTCGGGGCGATCACCTCGGCGGCCGACACTGTCGAACTCGTCCTCGACTCACCCGGTGGGCACACCTCCCGGCCGCACTTGACCGGCGATCTCGTCTACGGCCTCGGTGCCGTCATCACGGGTCTTCCCGGCATGCTCAGCCGTCGCATCGATCCGCGCACCGGCACCGTCATGGTGTGGGGTGCGGTCAGCGCCGGCAAGGCACCGAACGCGATCCCGCGCACCGGCATGCTCGCGGGCACCGTCCGCACCGGCGACCACGACACCTGGCAGCTGCTCGAACCGATGGTCCGCGAGATCGTGCACGGTCTGCTCGCGCCCACCGGTGTCAGCTACGAACTGAACTATCGCCGCGGCGTGCCGCCGGTGGTCAACGACGAGGTGTCGGCGCGCATGTTCGAGGACGCGATCCGCGCGACCGGCCCCGACGCCCTCGCGGACACCCCACAATCCGGTGGGGGAGAAGACTTCTCGTGGTATCTCGAACACGTCCCCGGCGCCATGGGGCGGCTCGGGGTATGGCCGGGGGTCGGGCCCGAACTCGACATCCACCAGCCCACCTTCGATCTCGACGAGCGGGCGCTGGCCGTGGGTGTGCGGGTGATGACGAATCTGGTTCTCGGCGCTGCGTGACGCAGTCCGAAGTAAGCTCAGGCTTACCTGAACGGTAGGATGTGTGAGCTCACCCATACCAGGAGGAATCAATGTCCCTTCGACACCGGATCGGCGCAGGGCTGACGGCAGCCACGCTCGTCGCCGTTCTCGCCGCGTGCAGCGACAGCGGCTCGGTCGACACCACCCCGGACGCTTCGAACGGGGAGGCGCTCACGCTCTATTCCGGGCGTAGCGAGAACCTGGTGGGCCCGCTCGTCGAACAACTCGAAGGCACTCTCGGTTTCCCGATCGACGTCGTCTACGGCGGCACGCCGGAGATCACGGGCAAGCTCGTCGAAGAAGGTGCCGCATCGCCCGCCGATGTGGTCTTCAGCCAGGATGCCGGCGCGCTCGGTCTGCTCGACCGTTCGGGTCTGCTCGAGCAGCTGCCCGCGAGTGTGACGAATCAGGTGCCCGAGAACTACCGCGCGGAGGACGGCACCTGGGTCGCCACCTCTGCACGGGCTCGCGTCCTGGTCTACAACGACGACAAGGTGCAGCCGCAGGACCTGCCGAGCGGGATCGACGGGCTCCTCGACCCGAAGTGGAAGGGCCAGGTGGGCTTCGCGCCGACCAATGCGTCGTTCCAGTCGTTCGTGACCGGACTCCGTGTCTCCCGGGGCGAGGACGGTGCCCGCGAATGGCTCGAGGCGTTCAAGGCCAACGAACCGGTCGCCTTCGAAGGCAACGGACCTCTCATGGAGGGCGTCGACACCGGCCAGGTGACCCTCGGCCTCACCAATCACTACTACTGGTACGGGCTCGCGGACGAGAAGGGCGCCGACAACCTTGCCGTGCAGCTCCACTTCTTCGACGCGGGCGATCCCGGTGCCCTGGTGAACATCGCCGGCGCCGCGGTGCTCGCCACTACCGACCAGCGCGAGCAGGCCGAGCAGTTCGTGGCAGCGTTGCTCTCGCCCGAGTCGCAGACCTATTTCGCCGACGAGACCGCGGAGTATCCGGTCGTCGAGGGGACCGAAACCCAGACCGACCTGCGCCCGCTCTCCGAGATCGGGACCTCCGACATCGAACTGGCCGAACTGGCGTCCCTGGCCGAAACACAGGCGCTCCTGCAGGAACTGGAATTCATCTGATCACCCTCGCGACGCCGCGCGTCGGTACCCGACGCGGCCGGCCGATCCTGGCCACGGCCGCGCTGGGTGTTGCCGTGTTCGCGCTCGCACCCGTCGCGCACCTGGTGATGCGCGCGTTCGCGGACGGACCCGAACGGGTCGTCTCGCTCGTGTTCCGTCCACGCACTCTCGAACTGGTGTGGCGCAGCGGCGCGCTCGCCGTGACGGTCACGGTGGCATGCCTGATCCTGGGGCTCGCCGCCGCATGGTTGACGACCCGCACGGATCTCCCCGGCCGTCGCTGGTTCGCGTTGGCCCTGAGTCTGCCCTTGGCGATCCCCTCGTACGTGTCGGGCTTCGTCTGGATCGCGCAGTTCCCCGCGCTCGAAGGTTTCGTCGGTGCTGCCCTCGTCCTGACCTGCGCGTCCTTTCCTTACGTCTATCTGCCTGTGGCGGCGGCACTCGCCTCGGCCGACCCGGGGCTCGAGGAAGTGGCCCGCACTCTCGGCCGGTCCCGGCTGACCGCCATCCTCACCGTCACCTTGCGGCAGGTTTGGCCGACCGCGGCGGCGGGCGGACTGCTCGTCGCGCTCTACACGCTCAGCGATTTCGGCGCCGTCGCATTGATGCGCTACGAAGCGTTCACCCTGGCGATCTACGGAAGTTACCGGGGACTTCTCGATCGCACGCCCGCCGCTGTCTTCGGCCTCGTGCTGGTCGCGATCGCCGTGGTGCTGACCGTCGCCGAACGGAGCGCGCGCCGCGGCGCCACCGCGCGGATCGGATCCGGTACCGCGCGCACGGCCGAACCCGTGATGCTCGGCTCACGGCGATGGCCGGCGATCGGCTTCCTCGCCGCTCTGCTCGTCGTGAGCGTGGGAGTTCCGGTCGCGGGCCTGGCCCGCTGGTTGTGGAGGTCACAGCAGATCGCGGTCGACTGGTCCGGTATCTGGACCGCCACCACCTACACTCTGTGGGTGTCCGCGCTCGGTGCGTTGCTGACCACGGTGCTCGCACTTCCGGTGGGCATCTACGCCGCACGGTCGCACTCCCGATTGTCGCGCTTCACCGAGAGCGCCGCCTACATCGGCTTCGCGCTGCCCGGCATCACCGTCGGTCTGGCGCTCGTGTTCTTCGGCATCCGACTGCTCCCGCAGTGGTACCAGCAGACCCCGATGCTGGTGATCGCCTACGCGGTCCTGTTCCTCCCTCTCGCGGTGGGGTCGATCCATGCGGCGGTCGCCGCGATCCCCCGGGGTCTCGAAGATGCGTCCGCAACTCTCGGTTCCGGACGATTGCTCACCGGACTGCGGGTGACGATCCCGATCGCCGCACCCGGCGTGGTCGCCGGTGCGGCATTGGCATTCCTGACCATCGCCAAGGAACTGCCTGCGACGCTGCTGCTCGTCCCCATCGGGCACGACACGCTCGCGACTGGGATGTGGCGACATACCGAAACCCTCGCGTACGGCTCGGCAGCACCCTATGCGGTGATCCTCGTCCTCATCGCGGCACTGCCGTCGCTCGTGCTGGGACGTCTGTTGCGCGGCCGGGTCGACGCGGAAAGTGGAGGCGAAGAGTGACCGGTCTGACCATCGAGAATGTATCCGCGCGATACGGCGCCGCCGAAGTCGTCACCGATGTGACCCTCGACGTGCCGCGCGGCGATCTGCTCGCCGTCCTCGGACCGTCGGGTGGCGGCAAGACCACGCTGTTGCGAGTGGCGGCTGGGCTGCATCCCGCAGCGTCGGGACGGATCTCCGTAGACGACGTGACCGTGACCGACGTGCCACCCGAACGTCGCGGGGTGGGCCTCGTGCCGCAGGAAGGCGCGTTGTTCCCGCATCTGAACGTGGCGCGCAACATCGGCTACGGTCTGGGGCGAGCGAACCGGCCGTGGCGCGGAGGTGCGCGGGAGGAACATCGACGCCGGGTCGAGGAGCTACTGGATCTCGTCGGTCTTCCGCGAGTCGGGCACCGTAAGCCGAGCGCGCTCTCGGGCGGGCAACAGCAGCGGATCGCTCTGGCTCGTGCACTGGCACCGCGACCGTCCGTGGTCCTGCTCGACGAGCCGTTCAGCGCGCTCGACGCCGGTCTACGCGCGAGTCTGCGCGCGGATGTCCGTACGCTGCTGCGCGAACAGTCGGTCGCGGCGGTGCTCGTGACCCACGACCAGACGGAGGCCTTGGCCATGGCCGACAGGCTGGCGGTGATGCTCGACGGCCGGATCGCCCAGGTGGGCTCGCCCGAGGAGGTCTACGGGAGGCCGGCATCCGTCGCGGTGGGCGAGTTCGTGGGGGAGGCGATCGTACTCGAGGCCGAGGCGTTCGGCGACTGCGCGCAGACCCCGCTCGGGAAGGTTCAGCTCGTCTCACCCGGACACGGCGTGGGCCGCGTCCTGCTGCGACCGGAACAGATCGAAGTCGGGGCAGCGCCGACGAAGTGCCCTGCTGCCGGATCGTTCACTGTGCGCGACACGGCATTCGGCGGCGCACACAGCGAAGTGCGGGTCGAGGGGATGGGAATCGCCGTCCGTGCCCTGTGCACCACCCTGCACGGTCTGCAGGCGGGCGACCCGGTGACGGTGAGCGTCCGGCGACCGGTGCCCTTCTATCCCGGAGGGTAGGAAGGCCGGCGTCTAGAAGCCGTCGGGACGCCCCGGACCCACATTGCGACTGTTGCGGGTACGCAGATCCCGAACGTATTCGGCGGGGGCCCCGGCGATCTCGGCCGCGTCGGCCATCACGCCCAGATAGCGTGCCGACGGCAGGCCGCCCTCGTATCCGTCGACGACGTACAGCCACGCGAGGACCGGACCGTCGGCCGTGTCGACGCGCACGCGAATCTTGCGGTGGAAACCGAGTTCGGCTCCCTCCCAGCGGTCGAGGCTGCGTTCGTCGTCCTCCGGCACGTCGTAGAGCACGACGAACACCTTCGCGTCCGAATCCTCGACGACCGTCGCGAGGGCGCCCTCCCAGCCGATGTCGGCGCCGGCGAAGGTCAGTCGCCAACCGTGCAACCACCCGGTTCCCGCCATCGGCGAATGCGGGCAGCGCGTCAGCATCTGCTCCGGATGCATGTTGGACCCGTAGGCGGCGTAGATCGGCACGAGGATAAGGCTAACCCGTCGTCCACCGGAGTCGTCGGAGGGGCGGCGCAGGGACGGACGAGGAGTTATCGGGGGCCGTTGCGTGCCGGGTCCACCGGTCCCTGTGCGCGAGGTGGGGGCATTGGCATAGCGTTGAGACCACGTGTGTGCCCACCAGGCGCTCACGTGCAGCCCGACCCGGCACCCTTCGGAATCGATACAGAGGAGAACAATGACCCGGATCGTCATCATCGGCGGCGGCCCCGCAGGATACGAGGCGGCGCTGGTGGCATCCCAGTACGGCGCGACGGTGTCACTGATCGATTCGGACGGGATCGGTGGCGCCTGCGTGCTCTTCGACTGCGTCCCCTCCAAGACCTTCATCGCCTCGACCGGCGTGCGCACCGACATGCGCCGCGCCGCCGACCTGGGCATCGAACTCGACCGTGCCGAGGTGTCGTTGCCGCAGGTGCACGGCCGTGTGAAGAGCCTCGCCCGCGCGCAGTCCTCCGACATCCGCACCAAGCTCGAGGCCGCCGGGGTGAAGTTGTTCTCCGGTTACGGCGAACTCGTCGACGCGCAGCCCGGCATGGCCGCCCATCAGGTGCGCGCCAAGCTGCTGACGGGCGAGGAAAAGGTGCTCGACGCCGACGTCGTGCTGATCGCCACCGGCGCGAGCCCGCGTGTCCTGCCGGGCGCGGAGCCGGACGGTGAGCGGATCCTCACCTGGCGTCAGCTCTACGACCTCGAGAAGCTTCCCGAGCACCTCGTCGTCGTCGGTTCGGGTGTCACCGGCGCCGAGTTCGTCTCCGCTTACACCGAGGTCGGCGTGCAGGTCACCGTCGTGTCGAGCCGCGACCGGATCCTGCCGCACGAGGACGAGGACGCGGCTCTCGTGCTCGAGGACGTCCTCACCGAGCGCGGTGTGACCCTCGTCAAGCACGCCCGCGCCGACCGGGTCGAACGCACCGAGGACGGCGTCCGCGTGCTCCTCGCCGACGGCCGCATCGTCGAGGGCAGCCATGTGCTGATGACCGTCGGCTCGGTGCCCAACACCCGGGATCTCGGTCTCGACAAGGTCGGGCTCGAACTCGACCGGGGCGGTTACCTTCCCGTCGACCGCGTCTCCCGTACCGCCGTCCCCGGCATCTACGCCGCGGGCGACTGCACCGGACTGCTGCCGCTCGCGTCGGTCGCGGCCATGCAGGGCCGCATCGCGATCTACCACGCGCTCGGCGAAGGCGTGAGCCCCATCAAGCTGAAAACCGTTGCGGCCGCAGTGTTCACGCGTCCCGAGATCGCCGCCGTCGGTGTCAGTCAGGCGACGATCGACAAGGGCGAGGTGCCCGCCCGCACAGTCATGCTCCCGCTCAACACCAACCCGCGCGCCAAGATGTCCGGCCTGCGGCGCGGTTTCGTGAAGATCTTCTGCCGCCCCGCGACCGGTGTGGTCATCGGCGGTGTGGTCGTCGCCCCGACCGCGTCCGAGCTCATCCTTCCCATAGCGTTGGCGGTGCAGAACAACCTGTCGGTCAACGACCTCGCGCAGACCTTCTCGGTCTACCCGTCGCTGAGCGGATCGGTCACCGAGGCCGCCCGCCAGCTGATGCGCCACGACGATCTGGACTAGGCACCGGACGGGGCGGGATTCGCGGCGATCCCGCCCTGCTCAGGCCCAGTCGTAGGTGCGTTCGACCGCCTTGTTCCATTCGCCGAACAGGCGCTCGCGTTCGTCGACCGGCATCGCCGGCTCCCACGTGCGGTCCGCGGTCCAGTTGCGGCGGATGTCCTCCTCGTCCTCCCAGAAGCCGACGGCGAGACCGGCCGCGTAGGCGGCGCCGAGTGCGGTGGTCTCGGAAACGGTGGGTCGTACCACCGGCACACCGAGGATGTCCGACTGGAATTGCATGAGCAGATCGTTGGCGACCATGCCGCCGTCGACCTTGAGGGTGCGCAGGTCGACCCCGGAGTCGGCGTTCATCGCCTCGATGACCTCCCGCGTCTGGTAGGCCGTCGCCTCGAGCGCCGCCCGCGCGAGGTGGCCCTTCTCGACGAAGCGCGTCAGGCCGGCGATGACGCCGCGGGCGTCGGGTCGCCAGCGCGGCGCGAACAATCCCGAGAAGGCCGGCACGAAATACGCCCCGCCGTTGTCAGGGACGCTCGTGGCGAGCGCTTCGATCTCGTCGGCGGACCGGATCAACCCGAGATTGTCGCGCAGCCACTGCACGAGCGAACCGGTCACGGCCACCGAACCTTCGAGGGCGTAGACCGCGGGGGCGTCACCTATGCGATAACAGACGGTGGTGATCAAGCCGTGCTCGCTGCGCACCGGGGTCGTGCCGGTGTTGAGCAGCAGGAAGTTGCCGGTGCCGTAGGTGTTCTTCGCCTCGCCGGGGGACAGGCAGCCCTGGCCGAAGGTCGCGGCCTGCTGGTCGCCGAGGATGCCGGCGACCGGGACCCCGGCGAGCGGTCCGCGCTCGCGGGCGTGCCCGTACACCTCCGACGAACTGCGGATCTCCGGCAGCATCGACTCCGGGATGCCGAGTTCGGCACAGATCGCCGGATCCCACTGCTGTGTCCCGAGATTCATCAGCAGCGTCCGGGAGGCGTTGGTCACATCGGTGATGTGCAGTCCGGGTGGCTGACCCTCCTCGCCGACACCACCGGTGAGATTCCACAGGATCCAGCTGTCGATGGTGCCGAACGCGAGGTCGCCGGCCTCGGCGCGCTCTCGGGCACCGTCGACGTTGTCGAGGATCCACCGCACCTTCGGTCCGGCGAAATAGGTCGACAGCGGTAGTCCGGTGATCTCGCGGTAGCGGTCGGGCCCGGCGTCGCCGGCAAGCTCCTCGACGAGCCTGTCGGTGCGGGTGTCCTGCCAGACGATCGCGTTGTACACCGGTTTTCCGGTGGTGCGGTCCCACACCACCGTGGTCTCGCGCTGGTTCGTCAGGCCGATCGCCGCGACGTCGTTGCGTCGCAGATCCGCTTTGGCGAGTGCTGCGGCGCCCACCTCACGGGTGTTGAGCCACAGCTCTTCCGGGTCGTGTTCGATCCATCCCGACCGCGGGAAGAACTGGCGGTGTTCCTTCTGCGCGAGCGAGACGATGCGCCCGTCGTGGTCGAAGATGATGCACCGGCTGGACGTGGTGCCCTGGTCGATCGCCGCGATGAACTGGTTCACAGGTGATCCTCGGGTGAAGGGGACGGCTCGGTTCGGCAACGCTTCCGCTGCGCGCTGCGGGTCCGAAGCTACTACCCTTGATCGGGATACGTCGACGACTCACGGGAGCAGGTGCGGTGACCAACCAATCGGGTGTGCAACTCCTCGGACCGCAACAGCGCGCCGACGCCTGGCGTCGTCTCGCCACCGAACAGTTCGACGTCGTCGTCATCGGCGGTGGTGTCGTCGGGGCGGGAGCAGCGCTCGACGCCGCAACCCGGGGCCTGCGAGTCGCTCTCGTCGAGGCCCGCGACTTCGCGTCCGGCACGTCGAGCCGGTCGTCGAAGATGTTCCACGGCGGCCTGCGCTATCTCGAACAGCTCGAATTCGGTCTGGTGCGAGAAGCCTTGCGCGAGCGCGAACTCGCATTGACGACCCTGGCCCCGCACCTGGTCAGGCCGTTGAAGTTCCTCTTCCCGCTCACCCATCGGGTGTGGGAGCGGCCCTACGTCGCGGCGGGTATCTTCCTCTACGACCGTCTCGGCGGCGCGAAGTCCGTTCCGGCGCAGAAGCACCTGACCCGCTCGGGCGCCCTGCGGATGGTTCCCGGTCTCAAGCGCAATTCGCTCGTCGGCGGAATCCGCTACTACGACACGGTCGTCGACGACGCCCGGCACACCATGACCGTCGCGCGGACGGCCGCGCACTACGGTGCGGTGGTGCGTACGTCGACGCAGGTCGTCGGTTTCCTGCGCGAGGCCGACCGCGTGTCGGGTGTGCGGGTGCGCGACAGCGAGGACGGTTCGGTCACCGAGGTGCGGGCGCACGCGGTGATCAACGCAACCGGTGTGTGGACCGACGAGATCCAGTCGTTGTCGCGGCAGCGCGGCCGATTCCGGGTCCGCGCGTCGAAGGGCGTGCACATCGTCGTGCCCCGCGACCGGATCGTCAGCGATTCGGCGATCATCCTGCGTACCGAGAAGTCGGTGCTGTTCGTCATCCCGTGGGGCAACCACTGGATCATCGGCACCACCGACACCGACTGGAATCTCGACCTGGCGCACCCGGCAGCGACGAAGGCCGACATCGACTACATCCTCGACCACGTCAACCGCGTACTCGTCGTCCCGCTCACCCACGACGACATCGACGGTGTCTACGCTGGTCTGCGCCCGCTGCTGGCGGGGGAGAGCGACGAGACGTCCAAGCTCTCGCGTGAACACGCCGTCGCGCGGGTGGCGCCGGGGCTCGTGGCGATCGCCGGTGGCAAGTACACGACCTACCGCGTCATGGCCGAGGACGCCGTCGATCTCGCGGCCGAGGACATCCCGGCCCGGATCGCGTCGTCGATCACCGAGAAGGTGCCCCTCGTCGGGGCCGACGGGTACTTCGCGCTGGTCAACCAGACCATGCATCTCGCCGAGCAGTACGGTCTGCATCCCTACCGCGTCAAGCATCTGCTCGACCGCTACGGCTCCCTCGTCGAGGACGTGCTGAGCCTCGCGAAGGGCCGGCCCGAGTTGCTCGAACCGCTGACCGATGCCCCCCAGTACCTGCAGGTCGAGATGGTCTACGGCGCTGCGGCCGAAGGAGCCCTACATCTCGAGGACCTCCTGGCGCGCCGGACCCGGATCTCGATCGAATACCCGCACCGCGGGCTGCACTGTGCGGAGCAGACGGCCCGGCTGGTCGCTCCGGTCCTCGGCTGGGACGACGCGACGATCGACCGGGAGGTCGCGACCTACCGGGCGCGCGTCGAGGCGGAGATCGAGTCGCAGAACCGACCCGACGACGAATCCGCGGACGCGCTCCGGGCAGCGGCCCCGGAGGCCCGGCCGGAGATCCTCGAACCGGTGCCCATCACGTAGCCGCGGGCGGTTCGTGACGGGTGTCGGTGCGTGAGCACCGCCTTCTCGGCGGTCGGTGCGTGACACCGCCTTCGCGGCGGTCAGTGCGTGAGCACGACCTTCACGACGACCACGACCGTCGCGATCAGAGCCACCCCCACCGCGGCCGCCACGGTCCGGTGGGTCGGGCTGCGATTCTGTAACCGGCGCACGACGAATACGGTCGAGCCGATACGGATCAGCACGGCGACCTCGGCGAGGATGTGGGCCGTCCGGGGCTCGAGCCAGCCGACCCAGGCCGTGGCGAGCACGAGACAGGGCAATACCGCCGACGACAGGATGGGAACGGAGTCGCGGAGTTCCTCGATGCGTTCGCTGCGCGTGAGTTGAGCACCCGAACGAACGGACTGAGCGACCGACTCCGCGAAGACATGGGCGATGAACGTCGAGAGTGCGGTGCCGATCACGATCGCGATCCCGATGTACTCGGGCGAGGTCGTGATGGGGACGAGCGCGGCCAGCACCAGGATGTTGCCGTAGACGTAGGCGCTGATGCGGGAGGCCGCCGACTCCGGGGACAGAGGGCGGCGCCGTCCGGACGACAGGTACGAGGGCGTGGACACCTCGCTAGCGTGACACAGAACGCCCTCGTCGACGCCGCTACCGGAAGGGTGCGTCAGGGTGAAACAGAAGTGGGACGGTGGCGATCCGTCACCTTCGGGCTGAGCGCCCGACGGCGCGGCAGCGAACGTCAGGGCCGTGTGCCGGGCCGCCGAACTCACCGAACGGTACTTCTACGAGAGCTTCACCGACCGCGACACCTTCGTCCGCGAGGTCTACGCCCACGTCGCCGACCGCGCCCGCGACGCGCTGACCGAGGCGGTACTGTCCGCCCCCACCCTCGGCCGGGCCGAGGCCGCGGTGCGGGCGTTCGTCGAGCTCATGGTCGACGACCCCGCGAAGGGACGCGTGCTCCTCCTCGCCCCGCTGCGCGAACCCACAATCAGTCGGCGCGGTATCGAACTCGCCCCGGCCTTCGTCGCGCTGGTCCGCGACCAACTACCCCCGGGTGGCGACGAGGGACAGCGCCACATGGTGGCCGTCGGTGCCGTCGGCGCCCTCACCAGCCTGTTCATGAGGTACCTCGAAGGCGACCTCGCCGTGTCGCGAGACACCCTCGTCCGGCACTGCGTCGCGCTCGTCGAGGACGCCGGCAGGGCGGCGTGTCTACAGGGCGATCAGGGCGGGGATCCTTCCGGGCGCGGCTGACATCGCGGGCACCGGTAGACCACCCGCTCGGGATCGGTCGCGGTGCCGATCTCGCCGAACCGGATCGGGGTATGGCAGCGTCTGCACGGCTTCCCGCGACGCCCGTAGACCCACAGATTGCGGCCCGGACGACGGTCGCCGGTGGTGATACGGGTCGTCCGGTCGCGGTTCGCGACCAGCAACCGATGCGTGAGGTCGACCCACGCAGCGGGATCCCCGGCCTGCACGACCGGGGTCCACGGATCGACGCCCCGCAGGAAGCACAATTCGGAGCGGTACACGTTCCCGACGCCGGCCATGATGCGCTGATCGAGCAGGGCCACCCCGATCGGACGGTCCGGGTCGCGCACGAGATTCGCCGCCGCACGCTCGGGATCCCAATCGGGACCGAGCAGATCCGGCCCGAGATGGCCCACGGCGTCATCCTCCCGGTCACGGGCGAGCACCTCGACGATGCCGAGTTCGAAACCCACCGCCTGCACGTCCTCGGTGCCGAGCACGATGCGCGCCTTGTATCCGGGCTTGCGCCACCGTGTTCCGCGCGGATAGACGTGCCATTCGCCTTCCATCTTCAGGTGCGAATGGATCGAGACGTCGGCGACGCGGACGAGTAGGTGCTTGCCCCTCGAGACCACTTCGTCGACCGTGCACCCGGTGAAATCGGCCGTGGCGAAACGCGGAACGCGGAAGTCCGTCTCTGTGAGCACCTTTCCCTCCAGTGCCGTTCGGAGGCGGTGCGCGGCGCGGAACACGGTGTCTCCCTCGGGCACGTCAGAACCTCAGCCGGTAGCCGCGCGGGGTCGCCGAGAATCCCGCTTCGGCAAGATATCCGGCGAACTCGTGCCCATGGATCGTCTCACCGTCGATCTTCTCGACGACGATCTTGTCGACACCACCGCGTTTGACGCTCGCAGCGAGCGACGCGCATGCGCTGCGCAACCGGCCCGGATCGTCGTCGAAGGTGAGCAGCGTGCGTCCGCCGCGTTCGACGAACAGCACGAGCGCCCCGTCGACGAGCACCACGAGTCCACCGGCCTTGCGGCCCGGCCGGTGCCGCGGCGCGTCGTCGTCGGCCGACGACTTCGGCCACGGCAGTGCCGCACCGTACGGGTTGGCCGGATCGCACGCCGCGAGGGTGACGGCCGCGGTCTCCGAGTGCCGGCCCTCGATCGAATCCGAGAACGACCGGAGACGGTCGACGACCGACGGTGTCGAGAACTGCGCTCCGCCCAGCGAATCGACGAAGTAACCGCGGCGGCACCGGCCCGTCTCCTCGAACCGGCTGAGCACCTTGTACATCGTCGCGAATCCGCCGGGCACACCCTCGCCGACGACGACACCGCGGGTGACCACGCCGTACCGCTCGAGCAGCAGTTCGGCGGTGGTGTGTGCGCGGACCGTCGCGTCGGTCTCGCGTTCGGGCAGCATCGACCAGCGCCCGCTCACGGTCGGTGGCCCGGTGCGGCTCGGCAGCGTGGGCCGGGCCCGGTACATCCGGGCGCGCGGCGCCCGGCGCGGGGTGCGGTGGGCGGGCTTGGCACGGGAGGTGTCGCCGATCAGGGCGCGCAGCGGGGCGAGGGTGTCGCCCGCGATATGCCCGCTCCACACCAGCTCCCACAGGGCGTCGGCGACCGTCGTGTCGCTCGCCGTGGTGTGGAGGACGGTGACGGCGTCGACGAGTTGCCGGAAGAAGTACGCGCCGCCGCCCGAGAGCGACTCGAGGATCGCCCGGTGCACCGGCCCCAGCTCGATGTCGTCGACCGGAGCGAGGCTCGCCGGGGCCAGATCGGCCGGATGCAGTGCCACCCAGCCGTCCTTCCCGGAGATGGACCCGGCACCCGACCACAGGACCTCACCGGTCGTGGTGAGTTCGTCGAGCATCGTCGGGGTGTAGTCGCGCACGCGGGGAGCGAGGATCAGCGGTTCGAGGGCGCTCGCGGGCACCGGTACCCCGGCGAGTTGTTCGACGACGGTGAGGACACCGTCGATGCCGTAGAGCGCACTCGTGCCCGGGCCGGTGCCGAGGTGGTGCCAGTCGGGCAGGAATCGTCCGAGGGTCGTGGTGCTGACGGGTTCGACGTCCTGCCGGGCGGCGGCGAGCGACCGGCGCCGCAGCCTTCGGAGCACCTCCGTGTCGCACCATTCCGATCCGCTCGCACCCGGGCGGAATTCGCCTGCCGTGACGCGCTTCTCGGACGCGAGCCGGCCGAGGACGGATTCGACGACCGCCGTGCCCAGTCCGAACCGGGCGGCGGCCTGCGCGGTGGTGAACGGGCCGTGGGTGCGGGCGTGCCGGGCGATCAGATCGCCGAGCGGGTCGGGGACCGGTTCGACGAACACCGTCGGGACCCCGATCGGCAGGGGCACGCCCAGCGCGTCGCGCAGGCGTGAGGCGTCCTCGACCGCCGCCCATCGGTGCTCACCCGCGTACGAGACACGCAACGCGCGGCGTTGCGCTTCGAGATCCTCGATCCAGGACGTCGGGTCGTCGGTGGTGCGCTCGCGCAGCTCGGCCTCGGTGAGCGGACCGAGCAGACGCAGCAGATCGGCGACGCCCTCGGCGTCGCGTGCCCGTCGCTGCGGGGTCAGGCGTTGCAGTTCGTGCTCGGCCTCGGTGATGACGTCGGCGTCGAGCAGTTCGCGCAGCTCGACCCGGCCGAGAAGTTCGGCGAGCAGCGTCGAGTCGAGCGACAGTGCCGCGGCCCGACGTTCGGCGAGCGGGCTGTCGCCCTCGTACAGGAACTCACCCACATAGGAGAACAGCAGCGACGTCGCGAACGGTGAGGCCGTGGGAGTCTCGACCTCCACCAGCCGGATCTTGCGCTGGGCGATGCTGCCGAGCAGGTCGCGCAGAGCAGGCAGGTCGTAGACGTCCTGCAGGCACTCGCGCACCGTCTCGAGCAGGATCGGGAAGTCGGGAAAGCGGCGAGCGACGTCGAGCAGTTGCGCCGATCGTTGGCGCTGCTGCCACAGCGGGGCGCGCTTGCCCGGGTTGCGGCGGGGCAGGAGCAGGGCCCGCGCCGCGCACTCCCGGAAGCGGGACGCGAACAACGCGGAGCCGCCGACCTGTTCGGTGACGATGTCGTCGATCTCCTCGGTGTCGAAGACGAAGATCTCCGAGCCGGGCGGGGCGTCGTCGGTGTCGGGCAGTCGGACGATGATGCCGTCGTCGGACGGGGTGGGGTGCGATTCGATGCCGTAGCGTTCGAGCAGCCGCGCGCCCACCGCGAGCGCCCACGGCGCGTGCACTCGCAACCCGAACGGCGAGTGCAGCACCAGCCGCCAGTCGCCGAGTTCGTCGCGGAACCGTTCGACGACGAGTGTTCGGTCGGTGGGCAGGTGACCGGTGGCGGTGCGCTGCTCGTCGAGCAGACGGATGAGATTTCCGGTGGCGTAGTCGTCGAGACCACCTTTGCGGCAGCGGGTCTCGGCGTCCTCCGGCGAGGCGTGGCCCATCTCGCGCAGGAATGCGCCGAGCGCGGCACCGAGTTCGGCGGGTCGACCCTGACTGTCGCCGTGCCAGAAGGGCAACCGGCCGGGCCGGCCGTAGGCGGGGGAGACCAGCACCCGGTCGAAGGTGATCTCCTCGATCCGCCAGCTGGTGGCACCGAGCGCGAAGACGTCACCCACTCGCGACTCGTAGACCATCTCCTCGTCGAGTTCGCCCACCCGCGTGTTCTTTTCGCCGACCATGTACACGGTGAACAGGCCGCGGTCGGGGATCGTGCCGCCGGAGGTGACGGCGAGCCGTTGGGCGCCGGGCCTGCCGATGAGGGTGCCTGCCGTGCGGTCCCATACCACCCGGGGACGGAGCTCGGCGAACTCGTCGGACGGATAGCGGCCGGCGAGCAGGTCGAGGACGGATTCGTAGACGCCGCGGGAGAGCGTCGCGAACGATCCGCTGCGCCGCACCGTGTCGAACCAGTCGTCGACGTCGACGGGTTCGAGGGCCGTGGCCGCGACCGTCTGCTGGGCGAGCACGTCCAGTGGATTCGCCGGGACCTGCAGCGCCTCGATGTGTCCCTCGACCATCCGCTCGACGGTCACCGCGCAGTGCACGAGATCGGTGCGGTGCTTGGGGAACAGCACGCCGCGTGAGGTCTCGCCCACCTGGTGCCCGGCGCGACCGACGCGCTGCAGACCGCTGGCCACCGAGGGCGGAGCCTCGACCTGGATCACGAGATCGACCGCACCCATGTCGATGCCGAGTTCGAGACTCGACGTCGCCACCACGCACCGCAACCGGCCCGACTTGAGATCGTCCTCGATCAGAGCGCGCTGGTCCTTGCTCACCGACCCGTGGTGGGCGCGAGCGAGCACGGGTGCAGCGCCGGCGGTGGTCTCGGTGGGCGATCCGAGCTGCGAAGGCGGTGCGCCCTCGCGGTCCACCTGCTCGCCGAGGCGTTCGGCCTGGATCTCGTTGAGCCGGGCGGTGAGACGTTCGGACAGTCGCCGGGAATTGGCGAACACGATCGTCGACCGGTGCTCGGTGATGAGATCGACGATCTGCTCCTCGACGTGCGGCCAGATCGACCCGGCCTGCGGTGTGGGTGAGAACGATTCCTCGTCGGGCTCGGAAACCCCGAGTTCGGTCATGTCCTCGACCGGTACGCGCACCGCGAGATCCCACGTCTTCGCCGAGGGCGGCGCGACGATCCGGATGGGGGCGGAACCGGCGAGGAACCGGCCGACCTCCTCGTGCGGTCGCACGGTGGCCGACAACCCGATGCGTTGGGCCGGCGCGCGCAGGAGCTGGTCGAGACGCTCGAGCGACAGCGCGAGATGCGCCCCGCGTTTCGTCCCCGCCACCGCGTGGACCTCGTCGACGATCACCGTCTCGACACCGACGAGGTTCTCCCGCGCGGACGAGGTGAGCATGAGGAAGAGCGACTCGGGCGTCGTGATGAGGATGTCCGGTGGCGTGCGCGCCATGGCGCGACGATCGGCCTGGGAGGTGTCGCCGGAACGCACACCGACGGTGATGTCGGGTGGCGTCAGACCGAGCCGTTTCGCGGTCTGGGTGATGCCGACGAGCGGAGACCGCAGGTTGCGCTCGACGTCGACGGCGAGGGCCTTGAGCGGCGAGACGTACAGCACGCGGGTGCGGTGCTCGCGCGCGGCGTGCTCGTCGGCCGGGGTGGACGAGAGCCGGTCGAGCGACCACAGGAACGCCGACAGGGTCTTGCCCGAGCCGGTGGGGGCGACGACGAGCGTGTGGGCTCCCGAGGAGATCGAATCCCACGCGCCGAGCTGGGCCGGGGTCGGGGACTCGAACGCCCCGGCGAACCACGCCCGGGTCGGCGCGGAGAAACGATCGAGGATGTCGGTCACCATCCCATCGTCTACCCGCCGACCGACACACTCAGTCGCCGCACGTGAACCCAGTCAGTCGCCGCACGTGAACCCGCTCAGTCGTCGTACGCGAACCGGGCGATCTGCCGGCAGTGATCGTCGGCCCAGGAGTTGCGGCCGCCGCGCATCAGTTCCGTCACGAGCGCCCGCGCCGGGGCCCGCCACGGCAGCGCCTCGAACTGCTCCCGCGCGGCGGGTTCGTCGCTCCACACCACGGACACCACGGAGCCCTCGTCGATGAAGGAGAGGCCGGGGGAGTCCGCCGCGAGCTGCTCGCGGGTCGAACCCGACGCCTTCTCCAGCTCGGCCCCCGACACACGGACGTAGCCGGCGAGGCTCCGCTGCCCGTCGGAGAGGTCGAGGAACATCCCTGCGACCGCCATGTTGCCGGCGTGCACCGACACCAGCGGCTTCCGCGGGTCGTCCGGCTCGCCGGCGGGAAGACACACGACGGACCAGTACTCGCATTCGCTCATGCGGGCGTTGGGCACGATCGACGACACGACGTCGCGGAGCCAGGCCGTGACGGAGCCGAACTCGGGATACTGTTCGAGCTCGCGGTACTTGGTCTCGCGCAGCGGCAGGGCGGTCGTTGACGGGGGCACACGGGTGTTCACGCGACGATTATGACCGCAGCCGATGTGGTGTGGGTCATCAGATCACCACGCCGGGATTCAGGATCGCGTTCGGGTCGAGCGCGGCTTTGATCCGCTCGGTCAACGCCATCACGTCCGGTCCCACCTGATCGGGTAGCCAGGCCTTCTTGAGCCGGCCGACACCGTGTTCACCGGTGATGGTGCCGCCGAGTTCGATCGCGAGATCCATGATCTTCCCGAAGACCGTCTGCGCCCGCGCCGTCATGTCCTCGTCGGCGGGGTCGTAGACGATCAGCGGGTGGGTGTTGCCGTCCCCGGCGTGGGCGATCACGGCGACGGTGACGTCGTGTCGGGTTGCGAGATCGGCGATTCTGCTCACCAGTTCCGGCAGTGCGGGGATCGGCACCCCGACGTCCTCGAGCAACAGGCTGCCGGTGCGCTCGACGGCCGGGATCGCCATGCGGCGGGCGACGGTGAACGCCTCACCCTCCTCTGGGTCGTCGGTCGCGAAGACGTCGTCGGCGCCGGCCTCGCGGCAGGCCCGCACCATGATCTCGATCTCCTCCGCGGCCGCGTTGCCGGGTGCGTCGGAGCGTGCGATGAGCATGGCTTCGGCGGTGCGGTCGAGTCCCATGCGCAGCATGTCCTCCACCGCCCCGATCGACGCCCTGTCCATGAATTCGAGCATCGCCGGTCGCAGGACCGCGGTGATCGCGACGACCGCGTCGGCGGCGGCCTGCACGGTGGCGAAGGTCGCGACCATCGTGGACGCCGGTGGCGGCGGTGGGACGAGGCGCAAGGTCACCTCGGTGATGACCCCGAGAGTGCCCTCGCTGCCGACGAACAGCTTCGTCAGCGACAGGCCCGCGACGTCCTTGACCCGCGGACCGCCGAGCCGCACCGCGGTACCGTCGGCGAGGACCACCTCGAGTCCGAGCACGTAGTCGGTCGTCACCCCGTACTTCACGCAACACAGCCCACCGGCATTGGTGGCCGCGTTGCCGCCGATCGTGCAGATCTCGAACGACGACGGATCCGGTGGATACCAGAGTCCGTGTTCGGCCGCGGCCTGCTTCACCTCGACGTTGAGCAGACCGGGCTGGACGACGGCGGTGCGGGTCGCGGTGTCGACGGTGATCGCCCGCATCTTCTCGGTGCTGAGCACGATCCCGTCGGCGAGCCCGCCGGACCCGCCGGACAGACTCGTGCCGGCACCGCGGGGCACTACCGGCACCCGGTGGGCGTTCGCCCACCGCAGTGTCGCCTGCACGTCCGCGGTGGATGTGGCCCGTACGAGCGCGAGGGGAACCGCGGCGTCCGGGTCCTGCGCCCGGTCCTGCCGGTAGCCGGCGAGGATGTCGGGATCGATGATCAGTGCGCCGGCGGGCAGCTGCCCGCGGAGTTCGTCGAGCAGGTTCCCTGGATACACGCCCCAGGTCTACCACAGGATGTGTCACAGGCCACAGATCCTCTGATTGGGTGAAGTGTCGTCGGGTACCCCTTCCGCAGGACACGGAAAGGAGAAGACGATGCCGAATCCGTCGATCAAGAACGAGAAGATGTACGAGGACCTGCGCGAGGACGGTGCCTCCAAGGAGAAGGCGGCCCGGATCTCCAACGCGGCTGCGAACGAGGGTAAGTCGCAGGTCGGGAAGAAGGGTGGCAAGTCCGGCTCCTACGACGACTGGACGGTCGACGACCTGAAGAAGCGTGCGAAGGAACTGGGCATGACCGGTTACTCCGACATGAAGAAGGACGAACTGATCGACGCACTGCGCAACCACTAGCCGCCCGCGAACGTCGTCGTTCAGGCGTACGAACGTCGTTCGGGATCAGCCGAACTCGACACCCTGGGCGAGCGGCAGCTCCGTCGAGTAGTTGACGGTGTTAGTCGCCCGCCGCATGTACGCCTTCCACGCATCCGATCCGGATTCGCGCCCGCCGCCGGTGTGCTTCTCCCCGCCGAAGGCGCCGCCGATCTCGGCCCCCGAGGTGCCGATATTGACATTCGCGATGCCGCAGTCGGATCGGGCGAGGAACAATTCGGCCTCGCGCTGGTCGAGCGTGAATATCGCCGACGACAGGCCCTGTGGAACACCGTTGTGCAAGGCGATCGCCTCGTCGAGGTCGTCGTAGTCGAGGACGTACAGGATCGGGGCGAAGGTCTCCTCGCGCACCACCTCGGTCTGCGCCGGCATCCGGACCAGTGCGGGGGAGACGTACACGCCACCACCGGTGACCTCCACCCGTTCGCCGCCGACGACGAGCGTGCCCCCGTCGGTCTGCGCGCGGTCGAGCGCCGCGGTCATCGCCTCGTAGGACCGTTCGGAGATGAGCGGACCCACGAGGACACCCTCGTCCAGCGGATTCCCCACCCGCAGACGCGAGTACGCCTTCGCGATGCGCTCGACGAACTCGTCGGCGATCGATCGGTGCACGATCAGCCGGCGCAGGCTGGTGCAGCGCTGGCCCGCCGTGCCGGCTGCGGCGAACACGACGCCCCGGACGGCGAGGTCCTGATCGGCGGACGGAGCGACGATCGCCGCGTTGTTGCCGCCGAGTTCGAGCAGGCAGCGACCGAACCTCGCCGCGACCCGCGGCCCGACGATCCGCCCCATCCGGGTGGAGCCGGTCGCACTCACCAGGGCGACACGGGGATCGTCGACGAGCGCCTCACCCACCCTGTGGTCGCCGAGGAGCAGGTGATGGAGACCGCCGGGGGCGCCGACGTCGGCGGCGGCGCGGCGCAGCAGCGCGTCGCAGGCGAGGGCGGTGAGCGGGGTGGTCTCCGACGGTTTCCACACCACCGGGTCGCCGCACACCAGCGCGATCGCGGTGTTCCACGACCACACCGCCACGGGAAAGTTGAACGCGGAGATCACGCCCACCACGCCGAGCGGATGCCAGATCTCCATGAGCCGGTGCCCGGGCCGCTCGGACGGCATCGTCCGCCCGTAGAGCTGTCGCGACAGACCGACGGCGAACTCACAGACGTCGATCATCTCCTGCACCTCGCCCGCGGCCTCCGACGGGATCTTCCCCGCCTCCAGGGTGACGAGCTCGGCGAGATGCCGCTTGTGCTCGACGAGCAGTTCGCCGAGCCGTCGCACCACGCGGCCGCGCACCGGGGCGGGGACGTGGCGCCACTGCTCGAAGGCCCGTGCCGCCGCGGTGATCGTCGCATCGACCTCGGTGGCCGAGTGGACGGGTACGTGCCCGAGCACGCTGCCGTCGATCGGGCTGGTCACCGCGAGTGTCACGCCGGCGGGCAGGGCGCTGTCGGGCACGGCGTCGGCGCCGCACTGCCTCAGCGCGGTCGCCGCGCGGTCGGCGAGATCGGTGGTCGCATTCATCGGTGAGCTCCTTTGCTGCTCGGATACCCTGCGCTGGTGCCCGAATCCTCGAGAAACGACTCGTCGAAGGAGTCGCTGGACGACATCGATCGGATGTTGCTGCGCGAACTGGTCGCCGACGGTCGCGCGACACTCGCGGCGCTCGCCGAGAAGGCAGGGCTGTCCGTCTCGGCCGTGCAGTCGCGGGTGCGCCGGCTCGAAGCGCGCAGCGTGATCCGCGGATACAGTGCGCGCGTCGATCCCGAAGCGCTCGGGCTGATGCTGTCGGCGTTCGTGGCGATCACCCCTCTCGATCCGTCGCAACCCGACGACGCGCCGGCCCGCCTCCGGCACATCTCCGCGATCGAATCGTGTCATTCGGTGGCAGGCGACGAAAGCTACATCCTCCTCGTGCGTGTCGAGTCTCCTCGCGCTCTCGAGCGGTTGCTGCAGGAGATCCGGGCGACCGCCAATGTCGCCACCCGCAGCACCGTCGTTCTGCAAACATTTTACGAACGATAGGCCTCTGCGCCGTAAATGTTGCTGTGATACCGGGTTTGTCCCGTTGAGTCTCGCGTACGGTGGGGTCATGAGCACTGCATTCCGAAACCCGGACGGTGCCGAGAATCTCGCCCCCGACCGGGTACACAGCATCCTCGGCCGGCACATGCTCGCCGACGGTTTCGACCTCGTCCTCGATCTCGACCGCTCCCGGGGAGTCCGCCTCGTCGACGCCCGGGACGGAACGACCTATCTCGACATGTTCGGGTTTTTCGCGTCGTCCACGCTCGGGATGAACCATCCCGCGCTGACCGATCCGGAGGCAGCGCACGAACTCGCCGCCGTCGCGGCGAACAAGCCCAGCAACTCCGACATCTACACCGTGCCCATGGCACGCTTCGTCGAGACCTTCGTGCGCGTCCTCGGCGACCCAGCGCTCCCGCACCTGTTCTTCGTCGACGGCGGCGGGCTCGCTGTGGAGAACGCGCTCAAGGTGGCGTTCGACTGGAAGAGCCGCCTCAACGAGTCCCGCGGTCTGTCCGCCCACCCGGGCGGTTCGGTGCTGCACCTGACCGGGGCCTTCCACGGCCGCACCGGGTACACCCTGTCGCTGACCAACACCGATCCGGTCAAGACCGATCGGTTCCCCAAGTTCGACTGGCCGCGGATCGACGCGCCCTATCTTGTCGAGGGCCGTGATGTCGCCGCGGCCGAGGAGAAGGCCCTCGAACAGGCCCGACGAGCCTTCGCCGAACGCGCCCACGACATCGCATGCTTCATCGCCGAACCGATCCAGGGGGAAGGCGGCGACCACCACTTCCGTCCCGAGTTCTTCCGGTCGATCGCACAGCTGTGCCGGGAGAACGACGCCCTGCTGATCTTCGACGAGGTGCAGACCGGCGCCGGCACGACCGGCACCGCATGGGCCTACCAGCAGCTCGGCGTCACCCCCGACATCGTCGCCTTCGGCAAGAAGACTCAGGTGTGCGGGATCATGGCCGGCGAACGTATCGACGAGGTGCCCGACAACGTGTTCGCCGTGAGTTCGCGGATCAACTCGACGTGGGGCGGCAACCTCACCGACATGGTGCGGGCCCGCCGCATCCTCGAGGTCGTCGAGCACGACCGGCTGATCGACCGTGCACGGTTGAGTGGGGCGCACCTGCTGTCGGGGTTGCAGCAGCTCGCAGCGCGACGACCGGTCGTCACCGAGCCGCGCGGACGCGGACTGATGTGCGCCGTCGACCTCCCGACTCCGGAGATCCGCGACGAGGTGCTGCGACGGCTGTACCGCGACGAGCACGTCCTCGTGATCGGGACGGGCACGCGCGGCATCCGCTTCCGGCCGCCGCTGATCGTCACCACCCACGAGCTCGACGAGGTCCTCGACGCGCTCGACAGGGTGACCTCGCAGTACGAATGACGGGGCGGGTCCCCCTGTTCGGGGCCGCACGGCGGTAGCTTGTCGGATATGGCCGATGCACTGGACGAGACCGTGACCGGCGGCGAGTCCTTCGCGATTCCGTCGCTCGCCAACCTGAGGGACATCGGCGGTTGCCGTAGTTCGTTCAGCGGCGTGGTCCGCACCGGGGTGGTCTTCCGCTCCACCGACCTCAGCCGCCTGACCGACACCGACCTCGAGACCCTCGATGCCCTGAGTATTGCGACGGTCTTCGACCTGCGCACGCTCGAGGAGCAGCAGGCCCGTCCCGATCGCGTCCCCGACGGCGCCCGGCACCTCGGCCTCGACGTCCTCGCTGATCGTGAAGGCGGATCGATCGCGGCGGCGCTGCCGCAACTCGTGTCGAATCCGGAGTTGGTGTCGCAGATACTCGGGGACGGTCGCGCCACCGACTACCTACGTCAGAGCTACCGCGATTTCGTCACTCTTCCGAGCGCAGTGGCGTCGTACCGGACCCTGGCCGACACCGTCGCGCACGGCGACGTTCCGGGGCTCGTGCACTGCAGTGCCGGCAAGGACCGCACCGGGTGGGCGGCGGCGTCGCTGCTCCTGTTCGCCGGCGCCGACCAGGAGGCCGTCTTCGCCGACTACCTGCGCACGAACGACGAACTGCTCCCGCATTTCGACGACTTCTTCGCCCGGTTCGCATCGCTCGGCGGCGATCCGGAACTGATCACACCCCTGCTCGGTGTGCGTCGCGAGTACCTCGAGGTGGCGATCGAGGAGGCGCTGTCGCGCTACGGAACCATCGAGCAGTACTTCGCCGCCGGACTCGGTCTCGACGACGACACCCTGCAGGCCCTGCGGACCCGGCTCGTCGATCCGGACGCGACCGCCTGACCGTCACCTCGGCGCCGGCGTGCTCAGGGTCGGCACGGGGACCGGACCGTAGCGTCGCCACCGCGGTCCGGGTGCGTAGGAGCGCAGCTCGTCGACTCGGCGTGCGACAGCGTCGGGATCGGCGAGTTCGGCGCGAGCGTCGGGGTCGCGGAGATAGTGGTCGAGCACGGCGTCGAGGAGTTCGGGAGCGATCTCGAACCGGCGCCGGTCGATGCGGGCAGTATGACCGGGGTGGCGTCGGGGTGAGGGACGTAGGTCGCTGTCCTTGCGGTCGTCGATGATCCGCCACGGCAACGGAACTCGTGCGCTCGTCACGGCGCCCCACTGCGGCAGGGCGACCAGCACGACGTACAGGGGATCGGGTTGAACGCCGGATGCCGTGGCGTTCCAGGGTATCCAGGTGTCGGTGGCGTGATCGCTGAAGCGGATTCCGTCCACGGAGAGTGCGATCCGGCCGGGGCGCAGCGTCCGCCGGGCGACGAAGAAGTAGAAACCGACCTGCCACGAGCAGATGACGATCGTCATGATCACGTTCTCGCTCGTCCGGTCTCCGGCGTTCGGGGTCGTCCAGACGGCGGCGAGCAACATCAGCGTCAGCATCCCGATCTGAGCGGGAGCGGCCCAGAAGACCGAAGGTGACTGTCGCAGAACCAAGGCCGGGGAGTCGGTTTCGGTTTCCGCGACGATGTGCTCCGCTCGGGTGCGTGGGCTGTACATGAGGAAACCGATCACCGGATACACCAGAACCGTTGCCCCCAGAGCCAACAGGAAGGTCGTGCCGGTGGGTGCTTCGAGTGGCATTCCTGCTGTTGCCTGTTCGACGAAGACGCCGACGAGAAGTGCGGGGAACAACAGGCCGACGACGGCTGTGAACACGATGACGTACAGTGCCCGCGGATTTCCGTAGGTGCGGAGGTCGGAACCGTCAGAAAACTGCATCGAGAACTCCTCGTCCCAGTCGCGTCACTCCACCGACGGTCGCGTCGAGGAGATCCGCCGTAGCGTCTGCTGCACCTCCGAGTTCGTTCACCCCGGCCATGACCGTTCCCAAGGCGGAGCTCGTGCCCGACTCGTAGATGTGGTCGACCATGCCGGATGCGAAGATTCCGCCGGCGGTTCCCGCCAGCACACCGATCACAGTGCCGACAGCGGTGCCGGCAATGGGAACGACCGATCCGACTGCGGCTCCTACCGCGGCGCCGGTCGTCATCGATGCCATCAGACCCGCGCTGTTGGAGGCCACAGCCTGTTCGAGCGACTCGCCGCCGGCGAAATAGTCCAGCCCTACGCCGGCGACGAAACCGAGAGCGTTTGCGGCCCCTGCGACTCTGGCGGCAGTTCGGGACAGCGGTACCGCCTCGTCGAGGTGTCTGCCTGTGTCGGCGAGGTCTTGAAGCGGATGCTGAGCGATATCGAACAGACGTCGCAGTTCACCGTAGGGTGTGCCGTCCGGCAGTGCGAGAAATCGTTCCATCGACAGGAGTGCTGCGTTACGAAGACTCTCCCGAAGCTCGAGCAATGCCTTCACCCGACCACTCCGGTACAGGTCGGCGGAGTCGAACCCGGTGGTTGTCAGAAAAGTCGCGGACCACACGTGTCCGATCCAGGTGTTCACGGCAGTTGCGATTGCGACCGACCATCGAGCGTGCACCGCCTCGGCGGCGTCATTCGCCTCCTGATATGCCGAGGCCCTTCGGAAAGCGACTTCGTCGTCACCCGGGGGAGGATCACCGATCGTGTTGCCCACGACCGGCAGTCCCGCGGCCGCGGCGCGAGCCCGGATGCCGGCCATGTCGGACAGGGCACGCGACAGTTCGCCCGCCAGGCCCGCGAAGACATCGGCGGTCCTCGATGTCCGCTCGTGGAAATCGTCGACGGCGTGGACGTGTTCGCTCGACCTGTCGAGGTAGGTCTCGGAAGCGTCGCCCTCCCAGGCGTCGTCGGCGATGCGACGCGCCCGGGCTGCGGCGTCGGCGACGTTCCCGATCGTGGTGCCCAGCGTCGTGCGGATCCAGTCCTCGACCCGTCGGATATCGGTGGGGTTGCCGGCGATGAAGGTGTCGATCGGCACGGTCACTCCGACCAGGTCCGGACGAGCGCGGCGGCGGCCTCGTCGTCGGCTTCCCGGTACGTCTGCGCTGTGGTCGTCAGCAGGCCACCCGTTCCGCCGAGCACCTCGACCGTGCCGGCGAGGTCGGTGACGATCTGCGCCAGCATGCCGGTGAGTGGGCCGGTCGCAAGACCCGCGTCCACGCTCGTGGGGCAGGTATCGGCGAGATCCGCGGTGTCGGTGGCCGCACCCGTGTAGATGCCTGCGGCCCGATCGAGTTCGTCGGGATCGACGTACAGGCTCATCTCGCGTCTCCGTAGGCCGGGTGTCGACGTTCCGCTTCGGGTATCGGGACGTCGAGCAGCAGCGAATCCCACGGCTGTGCCTCCCGCAGTCGCGGGAGCACGTGCGTGGGCAGCACCAGCCACGGTTGCCCGGCGCCGCAGCAGGAGTGGAGACGGTCGAGCGCCGTGTAGGCGAGCAGCGCGATGCGGCCGTCGCTGAGATACCGATAGTCGACGGTGGCATCGGCCGGATCCGGGACCGCGTCCGCGCACGGTAGATAGAGATACGGCGGGAGCACCGTCGGTAGTGCGTCCGCGACCTGTTCCTGCGACATTCGTTCCCCCGTGAGCAGCCTGTCCGATCCCCCGTCGGACTGTCGGCGCGAAGGAGGCTACCAGCGGCAGGTTTTGTGACGAATCACGGTTTGATGCTTACGGTTTCGACCGTACGCGAGAACGTGAGCCGACGAGGGCCGCGACGGCGAGGCCGATCGCAACGCCGGCGAGATCGGCGCACCAGTCCCAGAACGAGCCGGAACGCCGGACAGCGACGGTGGCCTGGAGGATCTCTGTCAACACGCCGTAAAGGCCCAGCCACACCACCGTGACGACGGGGGAGATCCGTGCGTAGCGGGAGCAGAGCGCGAGCGCAAGGAACATCAGCGCGTGTGTGACCTTGTCGGCGTGCGGCGGGCCGCTCGGCACCGTGCTGCCGGGGGAGAGCAGCATCGCGGTGATGACGACGACCGCGAGGATCAGGGGCAGAGCACGATGCCGGAGGAGCGTGGACGGCACGGTTCAGGCGTTCTACTTCTCGTCCCGCCGGGCGTTGGCGCCGCTGTCGGTGCTGTGGCCGTGCCGGTCGCGACCGGCGAACAGGACGATGCCCACGGCGGGGATCAGCAGGAAGAACAACCACGTGTCGAAGGTGAAGAACAGCACGAGCGCGACCAGCGGCGTCAGGCCCATCACGACCTCGCGCCACCGCTCGGGATCCTTCTTCGGGATGATCACCGGAAGATCGTCCCGGGTCGTGGCCGAGCTATCGGTGAGGTGGGCGGGCAGGTCGGTGAACAGCACGTCGAGATCACCGCGCGTCCCGGCCGCCGACGCCATCGCGCTGCGTTCGTCGAACTCCGACAGCGTCAGCCGGCCGAGCGCGAAGTGCTCGCCGAGCAGGTCGAGAGCCTCACTGCGTTCTGCGTTGCCGATCCGGACGTCGGGGTGTTCGGGCATGCCGGCCACACTAACCTGTGCCGTCGGACCGGCAACAGCCACGGGCACCTCTCGAAGAGCTGTGATATCCGCTACAGGATCTCTGCAACAGCAGAAGGACGCGGCCGGGTACCGCGAGGTCAGGACGGCCCGCGGCCCTCGCCGAGGAGCCGGTAGGCCCGGCGACCCGCGACGAACAGCACACCGAAGGCGATGAGCAGCGCGATCGGGTGCCGGAAGACGACGATCACGAGCAGCGCGACCAGGATGAACGGAACCAACGTGAGCAGCTGTTCCGCCAGATCGCGTGGCCCGGTGGTGGCCATCGCGGCCGGCGCCGAGGGCAGGTCGGCGAACAAGGGGATCAGGTCGCCACGCACCGTGGCCTGCGTGGCGAGTGCGACCCGCTCGTCGAATTCCGCCAGGCTGAGACGGCCCGCGGCGAAGTGCTCGCCGAGCAGCGCTACGGCTTCTTCACGCTCGGCGGTGCCGATGCGGATGTCGGGGCGGTCGGCCATGACTCCAGGCTAGTGGTTTTTCGCGCGCATGAGCCGGTCACGGGGGCCCGATACGGCGAGGTCCCCCGCATCGTGAGCGATGCGGGGGACCGTCGGCCGTACTGCTCGAGCGTTGCTCGGGCGGGGTCCTACTTGATCTCGGTGAGCACGGTGCCCTGGGTGACCGCGGCACCCGGCTCGACCGCCAGGCCGGTGACGACGCCCGCCTTGTGGGCGTTGACCGGGTTCTCCATCTTCATGGCCTCGAGCACGGCGATGAGCTCGCCCTCGGCGACCTCCTGGCCCTCGGCAACCGCGACCTTGACGACGGTGCCCTGCATGGGTGCGGTCACCGCGTCGCCCGACGCCTTGCCGGCGCCGCCGCCACCGCGCTTGCGGGGCTTGGGCTTCTTGCGGATCACGCCGGCGCCGCCGCCATTACCGCCGAGCGAGAACTGCCCGGGCAGCGACACCTCGACGCGGCGTCCGCCGACCTCGACGACGACGTTCTGCCGCGGCAGGGCCTCGTCCTCGTCCTCGATCGGGGCACCACCGGTGTACGGCTCGATGGTGTTGTCCCACTCGTTCTCGATCCACTTGGT
>NZ_JAIFKB010000014.1:0-156980 GCF_019641445.1 Rhodococcus sp. DMU2021 | reverse complement strand
ATGCTCGACTATCGGACTCCGGCCGAGGTCGAGACCGCCCACTACGCACAACCGCCAGCCGCTTCTGCGGCCTGAGAACTGAACACACGCTCAGCCTCAACAAAACTCGGGACTTGACATGCAGCTCGACGAACCGGTGTTGGTCCGCGATCTCGACGCACCTGCCCTCGATGCGATCGGACGGGTATACAACGCGCTGTCTCAGTCACAGAAGCGGCCGGCGATCCTCGTCGCGTCGTACTTCGGCAGCCTCGGGCCTGCGCTCGAGCGACTCGCACACACCGGAGTCGAAGGCCTCGCCGTCGACCTGGTAGCCGGTACCACCACCGGAATCGCAGGCCTGCCCGAGCTCGCCGACAAGCTCATCGTCGCCGGTGTCGTCGACGGCCGGAACGTATGGCGCACCGACCTCGAACAGGCATTGGCGACGCTGGCCACACTGCTCGGTTCCGCAGCCGACGTGGCGGTGTCGTCGTCGTACTCACTACTGCACGTGCCGTACACGATCGATGCAGAACCGGATCTCGACGAGTCGCTGCGCACGTGGTTGGCCTTCGGCGACGAGAAGGTCTCGGAGATAGTCACTCTCGCTACCGCTCTGCGTACGGGGCGCGACGCCGTCACCGACGAACTCGCCGCTGCCCGTACCGCCGCGCAGGTACGAGCGTCGGATCCGCGTCTACGCAACGATCGGGTGCGCGGTGTCCTCGCCTCGATCTCCACCGATCGCACCCGCACCCCCGCCGATCGACGGCGCGAGATCCAGCGTCGCCATCTCGATCTACCACTGCTGCCGACGACCACGATCGGCTCGTACCCGCAGACGACCCGCATCCGGGTGGCCCGTGCCGCGCTGCGCAACGGCGAGATCGACCACGGCGAGTACGTGCGACAGATGCGCGACGAGATCGCCGAAGTGGTTGCGCTGCAGGAGGAACTGGGACTCGATGTCCTGGTGCACGGCGAACCCGAGCGCAACGACATGGTGCAGTACTTCGCCGAGCAGCTCGACGGATTCTTCGCCACTGCCAACGGCTGGGTGCAGTCCTACGGCACGCGCTGTGTGCGGCCGCCGATCCTCTACGGCGACGTCGCCCGCCGCGGCCCGATGACCGTCGACTGGATCACCTACGCCCAGTCCCTCACCGACAAGCCGGTCAAGGGCATGCTCACCGGCCCGGTGACGATCCTGGCGTGGTCGTTCGTCCGCGACGATCAGCCGCTCGCCGAGACCGCCGACCAGATCGCGCTCGCGATCCGCGACGAGACGGTGGACCTGCAGGCCGCCGGGGTGCGCATCATCCAGGTCGATGAGCCTGCACTTCGTGAACTCCTGCCGCTGCGCGCGTCGGAACAGCCCGAGTATCTGAAGTGGGCGGTCGGTGCGTTCCGGTTGGCGACGTCCGGTGTCGCCGACTCCACGCAGATCCACACCCACCTGTGCTATTCGGAGTTCGGAGAGGTGATCGAGGCGATCGCCGAACTCGACGCCGATGTCACGTCCATCGAAGCGGCCCGCTCGCACATGGAGGTCCTCGACGATCTCGACGCCGTCGGCTTCGACCTCGGCGTGGGCCCCGGCGTGTACGACATCCATTCGCCGCGCGTCCCGAGCGAGGACGAGATCACAGCACTGTTGCGCAAGGCTCTGCAGGCAGTGCCCGCCGAGCGACTGTGGGTCAACCCGGACTGCGGGCTCAAGACCCGCGGTACGACGGAGGTCACGGCCTCACTGGCAAATCTCGTCACCGCTGCCGCCACCGTGCGTGCCGAGCTGAACCGATAACTACCGCACTACGAAGAAAGTCGTCGACAATGTCCACCCATATTCGCACCACCCATGCGGGAAGTCTCCCGCGCACCACGGCCCTCGTCGAAGCCAACCGAGCACGACGAGAAGCGGCAGACGGCTTCCGCCTCGATACCTCCGAGGAGTTCGCACAGTTGCTCGGCGACGAGGTGACCGCGCTGGTTCGGCGCCAGGTCGACCTCGGCATCTGCACTCCCGGCGACGGCGAGTACGGCAAGGCCATGTCCTCGACGGTCGATTACGGTGCCTGGTGGTCGTACTCGTTCCAGCGCCTGTCCGGTCTCCAGTTGACCGACGGAGGACCGTTCGGCAGTACACCGATCCGGTCGACACCCGGCAACGTGCGTCTGACCACCTTCCCCGACCGGCGCGACGGGACGCTGTTCGCTGAGGCCTACGGCGATCCCGACAGCGGGGTGTCGATCGGGAAGGAGGCACCCCTCTTCCCTACTGCGACCGGACCGGTCACCTATATCGGCCACGACGCCATCGCGTCGGACATCGCGAATCTGAAGTCCGCGCTGGCGGCCGCAGGGGTCGAGAACGGTTTCATGACTTCCTTGTCACCGGGTAGCGCCTCGCGGATCGGCAACGAGCACTACGCAACCGAGGAAGAATTCATCTGGGCATGCGCGGATGCCATGCGCGAGGAGTACAAAGCGATCATCGACGCCGGTCTGATCCTGCAGATCGACGACCCGTCCATCGCCGAGAACTGGGACCAGATCAACCCCGAGCCGACGGTCGAGGACTACCTGGCTTTCACCCGCATCCGGGTGGAAGCGCTGAACTACGCCCTGCGGGGTCTGCCCCAGGACCGGATCCGCTTCCATCTGTGCTGGGGCAGTTGGCACGGCCCGCACACCACCGATCTCGAGTTCGAGTACCTCGTCGAAACCATGCTCGACATCGACGCCGGGTCGTACTCGTTCGAGGCCGCCAACGTCCGTCACGAACACGAGTGGCGGGTGTGGGAGGACGTGAAGCTTCCCGACGGGAAGCAGATCGTGCCCGGCGTCATCAGCCACGCGACGAACGTCGTCGAACATCCCGAACTCGTGGCCGACCGCATCGAACGTTTCGCGAATCTCGTCGGTGCGGAGAATGTGGTCGCCTCCACCGACTGCGGACTCGGCGGACGCATTCATCCTCAGATCGCGTGGGCCAAGCTCGAATCCCTGGTCCGAGGCGCAGAGTTGGCGACGAAGCGCATCGCATGACATGACCGCAAACGATTGGGCCCGCAGCGTTGAACGCTGCGGGCCCGATCGGAAGCATCCCGGGGTCAGGAGACGGCGACGGAAATACCCCGGGATGCAGTTCGAGCGGGTGTCAGGCCACGATCGACCTCTGCGGCACCCCCGTGTATTCGCTCAGCGGACGGATGAGGGCGTTGGACTCACCTTGCTCGATGATGTGCGCAGTCCACCCGGTGATACGGCTCATGACGAAGATCGGGGTGAACACCTCGAGGTCGAAGCCCATCACGTGGTAGGCCGGCCCGGTGGGGAAGTCCGGATTCGGCTCGATGCCGGTGGCCTCGGCCATGGTCTTCTCGAGGATGTCGTACGTCTGCACCCACTATCCGGTTCCGTGTCGAGCACAACCTCGAAGGACGGCTTGTTGTCGGACAGACGCGGAACCTTCGCGTTCTCGTCGGCGAGATTCTCCCGAACGGGATCGGTCCAGGTCGCGGTGCCGACCACGCGGTCGGCGAGACCGAGCGACCGCAGGATCTCGGTGGATCCCTGATCAGGGACACCGCCCGCTGTGGTGGCGCGTCGATGGTGAGCGTCCTGCCGCAGTGCTCGATGGTGAGCGGGTAGACCGATGCCGCGGTGTCCTGTTCGACTGTCCCGGATGTGTCGTCACTCGACGAGCAACCGGAGACGGCCAACGCCGCCGCTAGCAGTGCGCCGGCTGCGCGCAGCGCCGAATTCCGCCCTTGCGGGCGGTCGATGTCGAATTGCTCATGTCCATCCTCGTGGGTCCTGCTTCGGCGACGCAGGTGTCCTGGCTCCCGGATCGACGCTCGCCCCGGCCTTCCAACCCCTGTGGGCCGTGACCATGCTATTGGGGGATCACTCCTCGGTGACAGTTGCGGGACAGCCACGGATTCGCACCGTTGTTCCCTACGTCGCTACGAACAGTGCAAGACCCGGCGTCGGTCCCGGAACCGCGCAACCGGGCGTCCTCCACCCATCGACACCGGATGAGGCACCATGTCCGAATGGCATCCCGCCGAAGAACCCTCGTCGTCGTATCCGCCGTGCTCGTGGTGCTGGTCGTCGTCGCCGTCGCGATCTTCCAGCTTTCGAACTCCCGCACCTTCCAGCTGTTCGGGGCACTCGTCCATAGGGTGGAGACACCCGAGAAGGTGGTCTCGCTGACCCTCGACGACGGCCCGAGCGTCCTCACCCCGCAGGTCCTGCAGACCCTCGAGGACGCCGACGTCCCCGCCACCTTCTACGTCACCGGCTCGGAACTCGAACAACGACCGGAGCTGGGCCGGGCCATCGTCGAGGCCGGGCACGAACTCGGTAATCACACCGCGACGCACCGCAGGATGATGCTCGTCGGCAGCGGCACGGTGGCCGAGGAGATCGAGCGCACCGACGCCGCGATCCGCGAGACCGGGTTCGACGGGGAGATCACCTTTCGCCCGCCCTACGGCAAGAAGCTCGTCGCGCTCCCCCGCTATCTCGACCAGCACGACCGGACCACCGTGATGTGGGACGTCGAACCGGATTCCGATGCGTCCGACACCGAGACGATCGTGCAGACCGCACTCGACGAGACCCGTCCCGGCTCGATCATCCTGCTGCACGTCATGTACTCCTCCCGGACAGCGTCGCTGGAGGCGATTCCCGGGATCGTCGACGGCTTGCGCGCCGAGGGCTACCGGTTCGTGACGGTGTCGGAATTGCTCGACATGCAGACCTCGTGAACTCCGGGGCGCGAAATGGTCATCGATGCGCGCTGTTACGCGCTCCGATGACCATCTCGCGCTCTGATTCTCAGGTGAACGGGACTCCGCCGGTGACGGCGATGGTCTCCCCGGTGATGTAGCTCGACTCCTGGGAGGCGAGGAAGACGTAGGCCGGGGCGAGTTCGGCGGGCTGGCCGGGGTAGGCGATCTCCGGTTGCTCCTCGAGCGGCGGAACGGGGTGCTGCTCTCCCGGGTGCTGCATGCGGTACTGGTCCTGGTCCGGCATTCTCGCCCTCCCTCGATCGGGTTCGTAAGGGGCGATACCCGGTGCACCATGGCGCCACACCGGCACCGCTCCGGACGCATGTGTCGGAGCATAATCGCAGGTGGACGACATGAGCGAGGTCACATCGGTGTGCGGCGCATAATGGCCACCCATGTGTCGGAACGGAGAGGTCGAGGCATGAGCGCGGACGGTACGAGCGCGGACCTGTCGGCCTATCGGAACGACTTCGCCCGGATCGAGAAGAAGGTCGCCGGGGAGTTCGACGCCGGTCGCCGCGGACGGGTCCTGGCGATCTGCGTCGTCGTCCTGACGGTGTGCATGGTGCTTCCGCAGACGTCGTCGGCGTGGTCGTGGACGGTCTTCGGTAGTTGGTTCGGCGACACCGCACCCGTGGCGGTGCCGCTGCGGATCTTCGCGGCCCTAGCCCTCGTGTTCGGGGTGGTGATCTCGACGCTGGCGTTGTGGCTGCGACGATGGAAGCTGGCGTCGCTCGCGATGCTCGGCTCGGGGCTGTCGTCGTTCTTCGGGCTGTTGGCGTACTGGTCGCAGGCGGGAATGATCACGAACGCTCCGCATCACCCGACCGTGGCGTTGGTCGCCGAATGGCTGGTGATGATCGTGATGACCTCGCAGTGGTTGCCGATCGTGCTGAGCCGGTCGCCGACGGACGTCCCGCCCCGGCCGCATCCGCTGCGGACCGGTCGCCGGTAGGTCAGCGCTCGACGAGCGAGCCCATCTTCTTCGCCAGGAACTCGATGCTGCGACGCGGCATGAGCCTGGCGAGCAGGTCGAGCATCGTCGCGTCCTTGCCGATGCACACCCGGAAGGTGCCCTTCTCGATCGCGTCGACGATCCTGCGGGCTGCCTCGGCGGACGAGGTGATCTTGACGGAGGCGTCAGTGCTGCGTCCCGGGATGGCGGCACCGGAGTTCTCGGCGATGCCGGTGCGGACGGCGCCTGGGAACACCAGCGTCACCGCGACCTTCGTCATGCGCAGTTCGGCGTACAGACCTTCGGTGAGCAGTTTGACCGCCGCCTTGCTCGCGCCGTAGACGGACTGGCCCGGCACCGGCACGAAGGCACCCATGCTCGACACGTTGAGCAGGCTCGCCTCGGGACGGCTCAGCAGCTCGGGGAGGAACGCCTTGCACATGTGCACGACACCCCAGTAGTTGACGTCGAGCACCTTGTTCATCTCGTCGTACGGCAGGTCCGCGAACGGGACGAACTTCTGGATGATGCCTGCGACGTTGGCGACGCCGTCAACCCGCCCGTGTGCTGCGGTCACCTCGGTCACCAGGGCTTCGACGGCGGCGCGATCGGAGACGTCGACCGTGTGGGTGGTGAGACGGTCGACATAGGCGTCCGCCAGAGCACGGGTGCCGTCGAGAGCCTCGGTGCGGAAGTCGATCGCCGCGACCCGCGCGCCACGCACGAGGAGTTCGAGGACGACATCGCGTCCGATCCCGTTGCCTCCACCGGTGACGACGAAAACCCTGTCACGGATCTGCATGCTGCCTCCTTGTGTCGTTGGGTCCAGTCAATCCGGTCCGGAGCACCGACGCCACCCCGAAGTGTGCGCGTGCACGTCTGCGGGTATCCGTCCGGACACGAGTCGGCCCAGCGTACGGAGGTAGAAGTGACGACGTCGAAGAAGAAGGACGACGAGGTGCGCAAGGACCCACCGGGGCCGGTCGATCACGGTCGCAACGGCGGCATGGCAACGCGGGAGAACGTTCCCGAGGTGGTCGAGCGCTCGGACGACGACGAGAAGTGATCTCGATCAGGACGATGTGAACGGCCACGAGGCCACCGATCGGGCCGATATGTTGGGCATATGCAGTTCGCCGGACCGGCCGAACAGTACAACCGTTTCATGGGCCGTTACGCAGCGACGCTCGCGCCCGCCTTGGCGGACGCGAGCGAGGTGAGGGCCGGGCATCGGGTCTGCGACGTGGGCTGCGGGCCGGGAGGGCTGACCCGTGAACTGGTCGGTCGGGTCGGCGCAGCGAACGTCGCGGCGATCGACCCGGCTCCCCAGTTCGCAGCGGCGTGCCGGCAGATAGCACCGGAGATCGACGTCCGCGTTGGGGTGGCCGAGAATCTGCCGTGGCCGGACGGAACGTTCGACGTCACCCTGGCGTCGCTGGTCCTCGGATTCATGAACGATCCCGAACTGGGCGTGCGCGAGATGGTGCGGGTGACCCGCCCGGGCGGCACCGTCGCCGCATGCATGTGGGACACCACGGCCGGCGGGATGGCGATGCTCCGCATCTTCTGGGCCGCGGTGGGAACGGTCGAGCCCGGGTCTCCGGGTGAGACGAGGTTGGCCGGTACCACCGAGGGCGACATCGCCGAGCGGTTCCGCCGTGCCGGTCTGGACGACGTGATCGGTGGTGCCCTGTCCGCACGCGCGGACTACGCCGATTTCTCCGACTTCTGGGAGCCCTTCACGTTCGGCGTAGGACCGGCCGGGCGGCACCTGGTGTCGATGCCCGAAAGGCACCGCGCTGCAGTACGTGCCGCCTGTCGTGATGCTCTTCCGTCGGGACCGTTCTCGCTCGACGCCCGCGCCTGGTACGCGCGGGGAACGGTTCCGGGCGACCCGAACTCATCCTCGTCGCAGTAGATAGGTGTCCATCACCCAGCCTCGGGCCCCCTTGGCCCGGGCACGAGCCTCCCGGATCGCCGGGAGCACCTCGGCGAGCGGGCCGGCGACGAGTTCTTCGTCGTCGGTCCCCAGATTCGCACCCCACCAGATGTTCCAGGCCCCGTCGAGGTCCGCGCAGGCGAGGCCGCCGTCGAGCATCACCACGATGTTCGACGCACCCGCTGCGACGTCCTGCACCAGCCTGCGACCGGTCGTGACGGTGATCGGCCCGCCGATGGTGTTGAGCACGAGACGATGTCGGGCCGCGAGCAGTTGCACGCTGCTGACCCCGGGGACGATGTCGTAGTCGAACCGGACCCTCCCGCGTTCGAGGATGCGTTCGACGACACGGATCGTGCTGTCGTACAGGCTCGGATCGCCCCAGACCAGGAAGCCGACGGTCTCGTTGTCTCCGATCCGGTCGAGCAGAACGGTCTCGTAGGCCTCGGCGCGGGCGGCGTGCCAGTCGCGTACCTCGTCGCCGTAGTGCGCCGGGTTACGGTCCCGGGGCGGGTCGGGCACCACGATCACCCGATGCGCACCGGAGGTGTGGCGGCGCAAGACCTCCTCGCGGACCGCCACGAGATCGTCCACGCCCCGCTTCTTGTCGGGCACGAGGAAGACGTCGACGCTCTCGAGCGCGTGCACTGCCGCAACCGTGAGATCGTCCGGGCCCCCGGGGCCGATCCCGATGAGCCGAACCCTCACCCCCGATCCTCGAGATCGCCCTCGACGTCGAGATAGGCATGCTGCAGTCTGTTCATCGTCTCGGGATCCGGTTCGGCCCACAGTCCGCGATCGGCCGCCTCGGTGAGCCGTTCGACGATCCCGCGCAACGCCCACGGATTCGCCTCGCGGAGGAACTGCTGGTTCTCGGGGTCGAGCGCGTAGTTCTGTGCGAGCGACTCGTACATCCAGTCCTCGACCACACCGGCAGTGGCGTCGTAGCCGAACAGGTAGTCGACGGTCGCGGCGAGTTCGAACGCACCCTTGTAACCGTGCCGGCGCATCGCACCGATCCACCGCGGGTTGACGACCCGGGCGCGGAAGACCCGTGCGGTCTCCTCCGCCAGTGATCGGGTGCGCACCGCATCGGGGGTGGTGGAGTCGCCGATGTACGCCTTCGGGTCGGTGCCCGTCAGCGCCCGCACCGTTGCGACCATGCCGCCGTGATACTGGAAGTAGTCGTCGGAGTCGGCGATGTCGTGTTCGCGGGTGTCGGTGTTCTTCGCCGCCACCGCGATCCGTCGGTAGTTCGCACGCATGTCGTCGGCGGCCGGAACACCGTGCAGCCCACGCCCGTAGGCGAAGCCACCCCAGGCGGTGTAGACCTCGGCGAGATCGGCGTCGGTGCGCCAATTGCCGGAGTCGATGAGTTGCAGGATGCCGGCCCCGTACGAGCCGGGCTTCGATCCGAAGATGCGCCGCACCGCACGGTCGGCGTCGCCGTGTTCCGCTTCGTCCCGCCGAGCGTGGGCTCGCACGTAGTTCTGCTCGTCGGGTTCGTCGAGGGCGGCGACCATGCGGATCGCGTCGTCGAGCATCCCGATGACGTGCGGGAACGCATCACGGAAGAAACCGGAGATGCGGACCGTGACGTCGATGCGGGGCCGGCCGAGTTCCTCGAGCGGGATCACGGTCAGTTCGCGCACCCGACGCGACTCGGCGTCCCATTCCGGCCGCACACCGATGAGTGCGAGCACTTCGGCGATGTCGTCGCCGGCGGTGCGCATCGCCGAGGTCCCCCACACCGACAGGCCGACCGACTGCGGGTACTCCCCCGTATCGGCGAGATACCGCTCGATCAGATTGTCCGCCAACGCGACACCCGTGTCGTAGGCAAGCCGGCTCGGGACTGCCTTCGGGTCGACGGTGTAGAAGTTGCGCCCGGTCGGCAGAACGTTGACCAGGCCGCGCAGGGGTGAGCCGGACGGACCGGCCGGGACGTATCCACCATCGAGTGCGTGCAGCACCGCGTCGAGTTCGGCCGTCGTGCCCGCGAGGCGGGGAACCACTTCGTCGGCAGCGAAGGTGAGCACCCTCGCGACCTCGGAATCAGGCTGGCCCAGCACGGTTTCGACGATGCGTGCAGATGATCCGGCGTTCCAGCCGTCGTCCTCCATGGCCTGCACGAGCGACCGCGCGACGCTCTCGACGGCATCGACCTCCTTCGACGGAGCATCCGACTTCAGCCCGAGTGCGGTGCGCAGACCCGGGACGGCGTTGCTCCTGCCGCCCCACACCTGCGCGGCTCGCAGTATCGACAGCACGAGATTCACTCGCGCCTCGCCGGTCGGCGCGGCACCGAGAACGTGCAGGCCGTCGCGGATCTGCGCGTCCTTGACCTCGCACAACCATCCATCGACGTGCAGCAGGAAGTCGTCGAACTCGGCGTCGTGCGGGCGGTCGTCGAGCCCGAGATCGTGATCGAGTTTCGCCGCCTGGATCAACGTCCAGATCTGCGCGCGGATCGCGGGCAGTTTCGCCGGGTCCATCGCGGCGATGTTGGAGTACTCGTCGAGCAGCTGCTCCAAACGAGCAATGTCGCCGTAGGATTCGGCGCGCGCCATGGGTGGGATGAGGTGGTCGACGATCGTCGCGTGGGCTCGGCGTTTGGCCTGTGCCCCTTCGCCCGGATCGTTGACGAGGAACGGGTAGATCAGCGGCAGGTTCCCGATCGCGGCGTCGGTCGCACAAGCGGCGGACAGACCCGCGTTCTTGCCCGGCAGCCACTCCATCGACCCGTGTTTGCCCAGGTGAACCACGGCGTCGGCACCGAAACCGTGCTCGACCCATTTGTAGGCGGCGAGATAGTGATGTGAGGGCGCCATGTCGGGATCGTGGTAGATCGCCACCGGATTCTCGCCGAATCCCCGGGGCGGCTGGATCATCAGCACCACGTTGCCGGCCTGCAGGGTCGCCAGCACGATCGCCTTGTCGCCACCGCTGCCGTCGACGAACAGCGACCCGGGCGCCGGGCCCCACGCCTCGCTCATCGCGTCGGTGAGCTCGGCAGGCAGGTCCTTCGTCCATGCCAGATAGTCGGATGTGCTCACCCGCACCGGGTTTCCGGCGACCTGATCGGCGGTGAGCCACTCCTCGTCCTGACCGCCCGCATCGATCAGGGCGTGGATGAGGGTGTTACCGGCTTCGGTGTCGTCCTCGACGTCCATGCCGGGGAAGCCGTCGCCGAGGTCGTATCCGGCCTCGCGCAGGGCGCGCAGCATGCGGATCGCCGACACCGGTGTGTCGAGACCGACGGCATTGCCGACGCGAGAATGCTTGGTGGGGTAGGCGGACAGCATGATCGCGATCCGGCGCTGCGCCGCCGGCACGTGCCGAAGCCGCGCGTGCGCGACCGCGATACCGGCCACACGGCGGCATCGTTCCGGGTCGGTGACGTAACGGGGCAGACCGTCGGCGCCGAGTTCCTTGAACGAGAACGGCACCGTGATGATGCGCCCGTCGAATTCGGGCACTGCGATCTGGGTGGCCGAATCCAACGGTGAAACACCGTCGTCGGACTCCGCCCAGGCATCGCGGCTCCAGGTCAGGCAGAGCGCCTGCAGGATCGGGATGTCGAGCGCAGCGAGCGCCCCGACGTCCCACGCCTCGTCCTCACCTCCCGCGCTCACGGTGGCGGGCTTGGTTCCGCCGGCCGCGAGCACCGTCACGACGAGCGCATCCAGGGTGCCGAGTTCGGCGAGCAGATCCTCGGACGCTCCCCGCAACGAGGCGCAGTGGATCACGACGCCGCGGGCCCTGCCGGTCGCGTCGATCGCGTCGGCGAGATCGTGCGCGAACTGCACGTTTCCGCTGGTGTGGTGGGCGCGGTAGAACAACACGCCCACACGGGGCAACTCTTCGCCCGCCGGCCTCGCAGGCCGGTCGAGCACGCCCCATTCGGGCAGTTCGGCAGGCGGTTCGAAGCCTTCACCGCCGAGCAGCACGGTGTCGGTGAGGAAGGCATGGAGCTGCGCGAGGTTGGCGGGACCGCCGTACGCGAGATAGCGGTGAGCCTCGGCGGCGATGCCGATCGGCACCGTCGAATGCCCCATGAGCTCGGCGTCCGGGGTCTGTTCACCACCGAGAACGACGACCGGGACGCCGGTCGCGAGCACGGTGTCGAGCCCGTCGCGCCAACTGCGCGCGGACCCCAGGATCCGCACGACGACCAGGTGCGATCCGCTGAGCAGACCGGGCAGTTCGGTGGACACGTCGAGGCGGGACGGGTTACCCAGCGCCCACTCGACATCGCTCGACCGAGCCGACAGCAGGTCGGTGTCGGACGTCGACAACAAAGTCAGGCGCGTCACGACGCAACCCGAAAACACAGGCGTACAGCCATGTTCAGTCTCCAAAACCCTCGTGGACCTCACGTGCCGTGGCCGGTCTCCTGGCTGACGGGTCGTCGCTGCTCCACCGACCTTCCCGGACCGAGATCCAGTGGCCTCCACACCGGCGGACCGGTACGGACGAGGGCGAGCAACTATCCGCTCACAGTGGCGAGGGCCGCGCCGGTTTCCCACCGGCTTCCCGAGCACCACGGCAAACCGAGAGTAGCGCACCCGGCCGGAAAGGTGTGCAACCATGTGCGTCCGTGGATGCTCTGCCACCCCCTCTCCCTCCCGATCGGTGCCCCGGAATCCTTCGCCCGCATGTCGCGGCGGACGGCGCGCTGGTGCGGCTCCGCGTGCCCGGAGGGCAGGTACCCGACGGGGCGCTCCGAGCACTGTCGAACGCATCGACCGCCTACGCCGACGGCGACGTCCACCTGACGTCGCGAGGGAACCTGCAGCTCAGAGGTATCGACCTCGACGAGTGCGGTGCCGTCCCCGCGGGACTGGCCGACGCCGTCACGGCGGCCGGGCTGCTGCCCTCGGCGAGCCACGAACGGGTGCGGAACATCGTCGCGTCGCCGCTGTCGGGACTCGTGGGTGGACTCACCGACGTCCGGCCTCTCGTCCGCGATCTCGACGCCGGACTGTGCGCCGATCCGGTCCTCGCCGATCTGCCCGGCCGGTTCCTGTTCGGCCTCGACGACGGCCGCGGCGACGTCGCGACGCTGCGGTGCGACCTCACCGCTGTCGCACTCGACGACGGGACCGCACGCATCGTCGTGGGTGGACTCGACGGGCCGACGGTGCGGCTCACCCAGGTTCCCGAGATGCTCCTGCGCCAGGCCCGCCGGTTCGTCGAGATTCGCGAGTCGGTGTGGCACGTGCGTCAACTCCCGCGTGCGGGAGCGGAACTCGGTGGCACCGATCCCGCTCCGCGGCCACCGGCCTTCACGATGCCGTACGGCATGCTCGGCGATGCGGTGTCGGTGCTGGTCCCCCTGGGAATCCTCACCCCCGCCATGGTTGCTGCGCTGCCCGATCGAGGTGTGGTCGTCACGCCCTGGCGCGGCCTGATACTCCCGTCCGCGTCGGATCTCGTCGCGCTTCGCGAGACCGGCTTCGAGACGGCCCCGGATTCGGCGTGGCAGCGGGTGACAGCGTGCACGGGAGCGCCCGGGTGTAGCCTCGCCGAAGGTGACACCCGAGCGCTGGCTCGCCGGATCGTCGCCGGAAATACCACCGATCCCCGAATTCACGTCGCCGGATGCGAGCGCGTCTGCGGCGCACCACACTCGCCTCACCGCGTCGTTCTTGCCAGGAGCACCCCGTGACCCTTCGACCTCCCCCGCGTCGGTACGACTACGTCACCGACGGCGCCGCGATCTACGTCCGGTCGTTCGCGACGATCCGCAGCGAGTCGGATCTGTCCGCGATTCCTGCGAGTGCGGAGAAGGTCGCGGTCCGGATGATCCATGCAAGCGGACAGACCGATCTGGCACGGGACCTCGTCATCCATCCCGATCTTGTTCCGGCCGCGCGCACTGCACTGAACTCAGGTGCTCCGATCCTCACGGATGCGAACATGGTGGCCTCCGGGGTCACCCGTACGCGCCTGCCTGCCGACAACGACGTGATGTGTCTGCTCGCCGACCCGCGTGTCCCCGAACTCGCCGAACGTTGGGGCACGACCCGCTCCGCGGCGGCGGTGTCACTGTGGGCCGACCGCCTCGAGGGGGCTGTCGTTGCGATCGGCAATGCCCCGACCGCCCTGTTCCACCTGCTCGAGATGCTCGACGACGGCGCCCCGCGACCGGCGGCGATCGTCGGTGTTCCCGTCGGCTTCATCGGCGCCGCGGAGTCGAAGGAGGCGCTGCTCGACCATCGGCTGCAGATCCCCCATCTGGTGGTCCGGGGACGCCGCGGCGGGTCGGCGATGGCGTCGTCCGCGATCAATGCACTTGCGCAGGAGAAGGAATGAGCGAGATGGTGTCAGGCAGGTTCTACGGCGTGGGTCTCGGCCCCGGCGATCCCGAACTCATCACACGCAAGGCTGCGCGGCTGATCGCCGAAGCGGACGTCCTCGCGTACTACTCCGGTACGCACGGCCGCTCCATCGCCCGATCGATCGCCGCCGATCTGATCCCTGACGGCGTGATCGAGGAACTGCTGGTGTACCCGGTGACGACGGGCACCATCGATCACCCGGGCGGCTACGACGGTGCGATCGCCGATTTCTACGACGAGTCCGCCGCCCGGTTGGCCGTCCACCTCGACGCGGGACGCACTGTCGTCGTGCTCTGCGAGGGCGACCCTCTGTTCTACGGCTCGTACATGTACCTGCACGACCGCCTCGCTCCGCGATATCCGACGGAGGTGGTGCCAGGGGTGACCTCGGTGTCCGCCGCCTCTGCTGCAGCCGCCGAACCGATGGTGCGGCGCACCGACGTCCTCACCATCCTGCCCGGCACACTGCCCGCCCCGGAGCTCGCACGGCGACTCGCCGACACCGACGGTGCGGCGATCATGAAGCTGGGCAGGACGTTTCCCTCCGTCCGGGAGGCTCTCGCCCAGTCCGGGCGCCTCGACGGTGCCGTCTATGTCGAACGCGCGTCGATGGATCGGCAACGCATCCTTCCGGTCGCCGAGGTCGACGCCGACGCGGTGCCGTACTTCTCGGTGATCCTCACCGCCGGTGATCGCTCTCCGACGAATCGGTCGGTCGCCGACCGATCGCGGCCGTCCGTCGCGGTCGAGGCGACACATCCGGACGCGAACGAACTGCTCGTCGTCGGGTTGGGCCCGGCGGACGAGAAGTGGCTGACCCCCGAGGCCGCCGACGCACTCGCACAGGTCGATCACGTCGTCGGATACGGACCGTATGTCGATCGCGTCCCGGTACGTCCCGGCCTGCACCGTCATTCCAGCGGCAACACCGTCGAGGTGGACCGCGCGCGATTCGCTCTCGACCTCGCCCTGGCGGGTGAGAAGGTCGCCGTTGTCTCCGGCGGTGATGCCGGGGTGTTCGGCATGGCGTCGGCGGTGTTCGAGGCCGCGCAGGACGAGACATACGCGTCGGTGCCGATCCGCGTCCTGCCGGGGGTCTCCGCGGTGCAGGCCGTCGCGGCGCGTGCCGGCGCCCCGATCGGCGGCGACTTCGCGGTGATGAGCCTGTCGGATCGACTCAAGCCGTGGGACGTGATCGAGAAGCGGCTGGCAGCGGTGTCCGAGGCCGATCTCGTCCTGGGCATCTACAACCCGGCGTCGCGGTCTCGGACGACGCAGGTCGCAGACGCGAAAACGGTACTGCTGAAGCATCGTCCGGCCGACACCGTCGTCGTGATCGGGCGCGATGTGGGACGGTCCGGCGAGTCGCTCGAGGTCACGACACTCGAGAAGCTCGATCCGGCGAGCATCGACATGAAGTGCCTGCTCATCGTCGGCGCTGCGGGCACCTTCGTGATGCCTTCGGGTGCGGTGTGGACGAAACGGTCGGTCGGCGGTCGCCATTCGGGATCCTCGACAACCGTTTGACTGCGGTGTTCACCCGCGGGTTGTCAACAGGTTCGCGCGGTGAACCGGGGTTCGCCACTGTTGCAACCGGGGCGAACCCCGGTTCGGCGCGCGAGGATGGAGCTATCCGAGACCGGCGCGCTCGCGGGAAGGGTCGTAGAGGTGTGAACAGGCCACATCCGGCCGTTCACGCACGCCGAGAGCGTGTCCGACGACGATCACCGCGGTGTGCTTCAGTCCCGCCGCCTCGACACCGTCGGCGATGTCGGCGAGGGTGCCGCGCAGCACGACCTGGTTCGGTCGCGACGCGAACGCGACCACCGCGACGGGGCAATCGGCGCCGTATTCGGCAGTGAGTTCTTCGGCAAGGACGCGGATGCGGGTGATCGCCAGGTGCAGGACGAGACTCGCCCGGATTCCTGCGACCCGCGCCAGAGCCTCGCTGTCGGGCATCGCCGTCGATCGGGCCTGCGTGCGGGTCAGCACGACCGTCTGCACGAGTTCGGGGACCGTCAGCTCGGTACCGAGTGCCGCCGCGGCCGCGGCGTAGGCGGGCACACCGGGTGTGACGTCCCACGGCACGCCCGCGGCGTCGAGCCGTCGCGTCTGCTCGGTGAGCGCCGAGTACAGCGACGGGTCGCCGGAGCACAGCCGCACGGCGTCGAGCCCGCGCCGGTGCGCGTCGACGAGATGCGCGGTGATCTCGTCGAGGTCCAGGTGTTGCGTGTCGACCAGTTCGGCGTCGTCACGACAGTGCGAGAGCGTGTCGGCATCGAGATAGGTACCGGCGTACAGCACGACCGGGACCTCGCGCAGCAAATTCACCGCTCGCAGCGTGAGCAGGTCGGCCGCTCCGGGTCCGGATCCTACGAAATGGACGGTCATCGTTCGCCTTTCACTGCGCTCCATTGCACGACCGGTCGCTGCGCACGCCAGCCGGTGAATGTTCCTATGGGATCTGCGTGTTCGACGGACAGACGGGTGAGTTCACCGCCGTGCGTCTTCCACCACTGCACCAGGACCGCCTCGGTCTCCAGCGTCACCGCGTGCGCGACGAGCCGACCGCCGGGAGGCAATGCGTCCCAACACGTGTCGAGCACACCCTCGCGACTTCCTCCCCCGCCCACGAAGATCGCATCGGGCGTCGGGAGTCCGACGAGCGCGGCAGGTGCAGCACCTCGGACGATGCGCACGATCGACGGCACACCCAACGCGGCGGCATTGCGTTCGATCGCGCCGGCGCGCCGCTCGTCCTTCTCGATCGCGAGAGTACGACAGCGCGGATCGGTTCGCGCCCATTCGATTCCGACGGACCCGGCTCCCGCACCGACGTCCCACAGCAACTCGCCCGGTCGCGGTGCGAGTGCGCACACCGCCGCGAGGCGTACGGTCCGCTTGCTGAGCTGCCCGTCGTGCTCGAACAGGGAGTCGTCGAGACCGGGCAGCACCGACAACCCGGCGGGTCCGTCGACCTCGACGCACATCAGACTCAGAGACCGGACGCCCGTATCGGTCAGATGGGCCGCCTTCGCATCGATCCGGGACTCGTCCGCAGCACCGAGATGCGACAACACCGCGACCCGTGAGTTCCCGAAACCGGCGGCCTCCAGGAGCATCGCAACATCCGCGACACGTGCACCGTCGACGAGGACGACGAGTTTGCGTCCGCGCGTCAGAACTCTGCGCAGAGCATCGATCTCGCGACCCACGACGGTGATCGTCTCGCACTCCTCCGCGGACCAGCCCATGCGTGCACGGGCAAGTGCCACCGACGAGATCGCCGGGATCACCTCCACGGCGTCGCCTCCGAGGCGTCGGATCAGCGTGGTGCCGATCCCGGAGACCAGCGGATCACCGGATGCGAGCGCGACGACGTCCTTGCCGGCGTGCCGGTCGAGGAGGTCGTCGAGCCCGGACGGGAGCGGCGACGGCCACTCCTCGCGCACCGCTGTGCCGGCGGGAACCAGGTCGAGGTGGCGCCGGCCGCCGAGCAGGACCTCGGCCGCGAGAATCCGCTCCCGGACGGTGGACGGCACACCGGACCATCCGTCCGCCCCGATTCCGACAACGGTGATGCCTGTCGTCTGTCGTATCGGTCCCATGGCGGTGAACCATAGCCCACGCGCCATGGCCTAGACTCGGCCGTGGCAAGGCGATCGAAGGTGCCCCTCACGGGGATAATCGGGAAGCCGGTGAGAATCCGGCACAGGCCCGCTGCGGTGACCCGGGAGTCGTCGATCACGCGCATCCGCGCAGCCACTGGACCGTCCGGTCCGGGAAGGCGATCGCACGGCGTCCGACCGGGAAGTCCGAATACCGGCCTTCGAACAGCTTGCCGCGAAAAACATCCCAGCGGGAGCCTGTGGAGGTCGAAGTGCACGTGTATCCGTTCGGTGCGGTGGTCGGTTCCGACGACCTCGCGCTGGCCCTGACCCTGTGTGCGGTGTCGCCGACGATCGGCGGTGTGCTGGTGCGTGGCGAGAAGGGCACCGCGAAATCGACGACGGTGCGTGCCCACGCCGCACTGTTGCCCCCGGTCACCGTCGTGGACGGGTGCCGGTTCTCGTGCGATCCGGACGCCCCCGATCCGTCCTGCCCGGACGGCCCCCATCCGCCCGGTGCGGCCTCGCATGTCCGGCCGGTCCGGCTGGTGGAACTACCCGTCGGCGCGGCGGAGGATCGCGTCACCGGAGCGTTGCATCTCGGCAAGGCACTGGCCGACCGCACGGCCGAATACGAACCCGGTCTTCTGGCACTGGCCCACCGCGGCGTGCTGTACGTCGACGAGGTCAACCTCCTGCACGACCACCTGGTCGACCTGCTGCTCGACGCCGCGGCGATGGGCCGCTCGACCGTCGAACGCGACGGGGTCTCCGTCGAGCACGCCTCCCGATTCGTACTGGTCGGAACGATGAATCCCGAGGAGGGTGAGCTTCGCCCGCAGTTGCTCGACCGCTTCGGACTCGCCGTGGACGTGACCGCGCCCCGCGACCCGCACATGCGCGCCGAGATCGTGCGGCGGCGGATGGCCTTCGACGCCGACCCGGCCGGGTTCACCGCGCGATGGGCGGATCGGGACGCAGAGTGGTCGCGGCGAGTCGCCTCCGCCCGCGAACTCGTCCCGCAGGTCGCACTGAGCGACGACGCATTGGTCTCGATCGCCGAGGTGTGCGCGGCGTTCGACGTGGACGGCATGCGCGCCGACCTGGTCACCGCCCGCACGGCGATCGCACACGCGGCCTGGCACGACCGGCTCGAGGTGACACGCGAGGACATCGCGGCAGCGGCCCGACTCGCCCTGCCACACCGTCGGCGCCGCAACCCCTTCGACGCCCCCACCAGCAGCGACGATCTGCTCGACGAACTTCTCGGTGGAGACGATCCGGATCCTGGCCCCGACGACGATCCCGGTGGTGGCGAGAGCGCACCCGACGACTCGGCGGCGGAGACGTCCTCCGGTTCGGGTGATCGGTCGTCCACCAGCCTGGCGTCGGCGACGGATCCTTTTCGCGCCAGGGTGTTCTCCGTCGATCGGGTCGGGCGCGGGGCGGCCGGTCGCCGGTCGCGGGCGGTCACCACGATCGGCCGTACCGTGGGTAGTCGCCGCGGCGACACCGGCCCGGTTCATCTGCCCGCCACGATCCGCGCGTCCGCCTTCACCGATCGGGGTCTGCAGGTGCGCCGCAAGATCATCGAAGGCCGCGAGACCAATCTCGTCCTGCTCTGCGTCGACGCATCCGGGTCGATGGCAGCACGCAACCGGATGGTGCAGGTCAAGACCGCTGTCCTGTCGCTGCTGCTCGACGCCTACCGCCGTCGCGACACCGTCGGACTCGTGACCTTCCGCGGCACCGGTGCGACCGTCGCACTCCCGCCGACGAATTCGGTGGACGTGGCTGCCGCACGGCTGCGAGAACTTCCCGCCGGTGGGCGGACCCCGCTGGCGGAGGGGTTGATCGAAGCGGCCACCACCCTTCGGCGTCATTCCCTGCGGGATCCGCGTCGACGCGCCCTGCTCGTCGTGGTCACCGACGGTCGCGCCACCGCCGGACCGGACGCTGTGCAGCGCTCGCTCGACGCCGCGGACGTCATCGCTGCACAGGGAATCTCCTCCGTGGTGGTCGATTCCGAGACGGGCCGGTTCCGGATGGGTCTCGCGGCCCGTCTCGCCGAACGCCTCGGCGCCGAGTATGTGCCCGTCGGTGAGGTCGATGCCGACGCTTTGACCGGAATCGTCCGAGAGAGGGCCGCCTGATGCCGAAGGGACAACCCACCGTCGTCCCCGCCGACGGTCTCACCACCCGGCAGCGCCGCAACCGGCCGCTGCTGATGGTCAACACCGGCGACGGAAAAGGAAAGTCCACAGCCGCATTCGGCCTCGCACTGCGTGGCTGGAACCAGGGCTGGTCGGTCGCCGTCTTCCAGTTCGTCAAGTCCGCCAAGTGGCGACTCGGCGAGCAGACCGCCTTCGAAACCCTCGCCGATCTGCACGCCGAGCGCGGCACCGGGGGGCCGATCGAGTGGCACAAGATGGGTTCCGGCTGGTCGTGGTCGCGCAAGGAAGGCACCGAGGAGGATCATGCCGCCGATGCGCTCGCCGGGTGGCGTGAGATCCAGCGACGTCTCGCCGCGGAGCAGCACGGCCTCTACGTGCTGGACGAGTTCACTTATCCGATCGCCTGGGGCTGGGTCGACATCGACGAGGTCGTCGATACGCTGACCTCACGGCCGGGACACCAGCACGTCATGATCACGGGGCGGCGTGCGCACCCGAAACTCGTCGAGGTCGCCGACCTGGTGACGGAGATGACGAAGGTCAAGCATCCGATGGATGCGGGACAGAAGGGCCAACGAGGGATCGAGTGGTGAGGGTTCCACGCGTCGTCGTCGCCGCACCGGCATCCGGGCATGGGAAGACCACCGTCGCCACGGGTCTCATGGCGGCACTGCGTCGCGCCGGCCACATCGTGTCGGGGCACAAGATCGGTCCCGACTACATCGATCCCGGCTACCACTCGCTCGCCACCGGCCGACCGGGCCGCAACCTCGACCCGCACCTCGTCGGCGAGGACCTCGTCGCTCCTCTCTTCCTGCACGGCGCCGCCGGTGCGGACATCGCCGTGATCGAAGGGGTCATGGGGTTGTACGACGGGATGATCGGCACCGAGGGGTACGCGTCCACCGCCCACACCGCGGCCCTGCTGTCCGCACCGGTGATCCTCGTCGTCGACGTCTCGCACGCCTCCCGGTCGATCGCGGCGATCGTGCACGGCATGGCGTCCTACGACCGCGGCACGCGGATCGCCGGCGTGATCCTGAACAAGGCCGGATCGCAGCGACATTCGGACGAGGTGATCCGCGCCCTCGAACCGACCGGTATCCCGGTGCTCGGTGTGCTCGGTCGCGACGACGGCGTCACCGTCCCCTCGCGCCATCTCGGCCTGGTGCCCGCCGAGGAGCGCGACGAGGCGACCGCGCAGGTGGATCGTCTCGCCGCGCGGATCGCCGAGCGCATCGACCTCACCGAGATCCTCGGTATCGCCTCGGCAGCACCCGCTCTGTCGGCGACACCGTGGTCACCGGGCACATCCACCGAGGACGGGCCGGTGATCGCCGTCGCCGGAGGCCGCGCCTTCACCTTCCGCTACACCGAGACCGAGGAACTGCTGCGCGCACACGGATGCCGACCGGTGACCTTCGATCCCCTGCGCGACGAACGACTGCCCGCCGGCGCCGCAGGCATCTACCTCGGCGGCGGGTTCCCCGAGGTACATGCCGCCGACCTCGCCGCGAACCTCCCCTTGCGCACGCACCTGCGTGCCGCGATCGCGGCCGGAGTTCCGACCGTCGCCGAGTGCGCCGGTCTGCTCTATCTGGGGCGTGAGGTCGACGGGCACGAGATGGTGGGAGCCCTCGACACTGCGGCACGGATGACCCCGCGCCTGACCCTCGGCTACCGCACCGCGATCGCGCCGCAGGACACCCTGCTCGCCTCCGCCGGCACCCGCGTCACCGGCCACGAATTCCACCGCACCGTGATCGATTCCGGCTCGTCTGCCGCGTGGCTGCTCGACGGCCGGCCGGACGGCATCGCCACCGCAACGGTGCATGCGTCGTACCTGCACACGCACTGGGCCGGACATCCCGATCTCGCACGACGGTTCGCAGACGCCGCACGGTCGGCGGAACCCGCCCCCGAACCCACCTCGGCACCTGCGCGTCGTCGAACACCCGAACCCGACCTGCACCATCACGGCGACCGCGACGCGACCGAGGGGCTGGTCGACCTCGCCGTCAACGTCTCGCGCCGACCGCGACCGGCATGGCTCGACGACGCCCTGCGTGCATCGCTGGACGATCTCGCCCGGTATCCCGACCCGAGCGATGCACGCGCCGCTCTCGCCGATCGTCACGGCCGCAGCGTCGACGAGGTCCTCCCGACCGCCGGAGGTGCCGAGGCGTTCACATTGATCGCTCGGGCACGGGCGTGGCGGAAGCCGGTGGTGGTGCACCCGCAGTTCACCGAACCGGAGGCCGCACTGTTGGCCGCCGGACATCGTGTCACGCGGGTCGTGTTGCGCTGCGATGACGGGTTCGTCCTCGATCCGGGTGCGGTCCCGGAGGATGCCGACCTGGTCATCGTCGGCAATCCGACGAACCCCACCTCGGTCCTGCACCCGGCCGACACGCTCCTGGCACTGACCCGACCGGGACGGGTGGTCGTGGTCGACGAGGCGTTCATGGACGCCGTTCCCGGCGAAACCGAATCGTTGACGGGACAGCTCGTTCCGGGACTCGTGGTGCTGCGGTCGCTCACCAAGACGTGGGCGATCCCGGGTCTGCGCGCCGGATACGTGGTCGGCGACGCCGCAGTGCTCGCGGATTTCGCCGCGCAGCAACCACCCTGGTCGGTGTCCACTCCCGCAGGGGCCGCGATGATCGCGTGCGCATCCGGTGACGCAGTACGCGAGACCGAGGTGATCGCACAGGAGATCGCCGGCGACAGGAAGGTTCTCGTCGACGCCCTCACCGGACTCGGAATCCACGTGGTCTCCCCCGCGACAGCCCCGTTCGTGCTGGCGGAAACGCCAGAGGGAACGCGGGAGAGATTGCGGGAGAAGGGCTTCGCGCTGCGTCGCGGCGACACCTTCCCCGGCCTCGGTGACGACTGGGTACGGATCGCGGTGCGCGACGCGGCGACCACGGCAACGCTCGTCGAGGCGTGGAGAACGATCCTGTGAAGCACAGGGCACTCGGACTGGCGCTCGGCTACGCCGCCGACCAACTCGTCGGCGACCCGCAGCGGTGGCATCCCGTGAGCGGCTTCGGGAAGTTGGCGCGCGCCGCCGAGGGCCGGCTGTATGCCGACCACCGCGTTGCCGGGGTGGTGTTCACCTCGCTGCTGGTCGGCTCTGCCGGAGCGCTGGGATACGTCGCCGACCACGCGACCCGCGGTCGTCCGGTGCCGGCGGTGGCGGTCACGGCGCTGACCACCTGGACCGTGCTCGGCGGCCGCTCCCTCGGATTCGAGGCCCGGACGATCGACGCCCAACTCCGCGACGGCGATCTCGCCGCGGCGCGGCAACAGGTGACCCACCTGGTGGGCCGCGACCCGTCTCGGCTCGACGAGAACGGGATCGCGCGCGCCACGATCGAGTCGGTCGCCGAGAACACCTCCGACGCCGTCGTCGCCCCGCTGTGGTGGGGTGCGGTCCTCGGTCCGGCCGGCCTGCTCGGGTACCGCGCCGCGAACACCCTGGACGCGCGCGTCGGTCACCGCACACCGCGGCTCGAACGGTTCGGCTGGGCCTCGGCCCGGTTCGACGACCTGCTCAATCTCGTCCCCGCTCGCCTCACCGCCCTGCTGGCTGTCGCACTCGGTGACGACGGCCGGGGCGCGGTCCGGGCGTGGCGCCGGGACGCCCGTCAGCATCCGAGTCCGAATGCCGGTCCGGTCGAAGCGGCGTTCGCCGGTGCTCTCGGGATCCGGCTCGGCGGCTCGAACGTCTACCACGGTGTGGTCGAGGATCGCGGCACGCTCGGCGACGGACCCGCGCCGGCCCCGGAAGATATCGGCCGTACCGCGCGACTCGCCTCCAAGGTCGGACTCGGAGCCGTGGCGACCGCCATCGCGGTCGCCCTCGTCCGTCGATAGCCTCCCCGATATTACCCAGCCACGACGGGAATTCCGGCCGAGGGTGAAATTCCGGGGTGAATCCGTGTTCGTTCTGCCCGAAACGTAACTCCGGTTGCTGTGCGCGACGAACATGGCGCACTGCGCCACGCCGAGTCGGTCGCGTCAACTCCGACAACACGTCGGCGTCCACGGCCGACAACCTGTCACGGAATGTCCCGCAGGTCCTCGATGCGGTGGTCGAACTCCCCCTCGGTGTCGTCGACCGAGTCCTCGACGCGGCCGTTCTCGAGCGGCCGGTACACGAAGACGGTGTTCAGTCCGACTTCGCGGGCGGCCCGCAGATCGTAGGGATGCGACGCGACCATCGCGGCCCGGAAGGGATCGACGCCCAGATACCGGCAGGTGCGCTCGTACAGGAAACGTTCGGGTTTGAAGGCGCCGAACAGTTCGGCCGTGAGGATGGCATCGGCCTCGAGCTGCTGGTCGCGGAAGAGCGCGATCATCGTGGCCATGTCCGTATTGGACAGTGTCGCCACCACTGCCTGCGAACGGAGTTCGTTCAGCCCGGGCCGCACGTCCGGCCATGCCTCGAGGCGTTGCCAGGCCCGCGCCGTCTCGACGCGCACGTCCTTGGGAAGGTCGATCCCGAACTGCTCGCACACGTCGCCGAGTCCGTCGACGTAGGAGTCCTGCACGCGATACCACTTCTCCACCGACTGGTCGAGACGGAGGATGCGTTCGTAGTAGTCGCCCCTCCAGGCCCGCACCAGGTCGCCCACGGTCGCCGGATCGGCATCGGGTCCGAGCGCATGGGCCACCGCCCGGGTGACCGGGGTGTAGAAGTCCATCAGCGTGCCCTGCACGTCGAAGATGTACGCGTCGTATCGGCTCACGCCTTGGAGCATGCCCGATCGCGCCTGCCCGAAACTGCTTTCCCGAACCCGCACGCCGATGTGACCCGCGTCGCATACTGGGACCGAAGCGTCGCCGCGCTCCGGGGGTGCACCATGGACGACCTGGCGGAATTCCGTCACGATCTCGATCGCATCGAACACCGCGTCGCCGGTGAGGTGGTCGTCGGCCGCTCGCGGGTCCGGATCCTGGCCGGGTGCGTCGCGCTGCTGGTCATGGGTCTGCTGCTTCCCCAGGCCACTTCGGTGACGTCCCTGACGACCCTTCTGCGCTGGGACTCCGAGGCCGCAACCCTTCCCCTCCGTGTCTTCGACGTCTTCGTGGTGGTGTTCGGCATCCTCGTACCGCTCGTCGCATTGCTCCGCCGCCGGTGGGGTGCCGCAACGCTCGCGATGCTCGGTTCGGGGGCGGCGTCGATGGTGGGACTGTTCGCCGTCTGGTCACAGTCCGGGATGGTCGCCCACACCTCTCACGCACCGCACGTCGGCCTGTATCTGTGCTGGGGCGCGGTGATGGCATCCACCGCGGTGTGGTTACCCGTCGTGCTCTCCACCGCTCCCCTGCGCAGCGCCCCTCCGGTCACCTCCGGAGTTCTGACTCCCCGGAACGGTCGCTGACCGCACCGTTCGCCGCTCGACAGTGGCGCACGACACGCTTGCGGTGCAACACTGTAATCAGTGCAACGCGCACAGGTTGATCGGTGCGACACGCACCGGGTCGCGTCCCGAGGAGGACATCATGCGACATTCACACATCCACGGATTCGGACGACCGGGCGGCTGGCAACAGGCAGACGTCCCCGACGCGAGCGATGCCGCCGAGTGGTTCGCCGGCAGGCTCCCCGACGACTGGTTCACCGGACCGCCCGACATCGAGATCGACAGAGAAGAAATCTTCGTCGTCGGCCCCCTCGGGGTACCCGACGGCACGAGCGACACCGAGATCGACGGACGCATCGCTCGATTCCGCGAGACCACGCGCGCCGACCGGATGCGCATCGCCGACGAGGCCGAGGCCCGCTACGGCCGCAAGGTGGCCTGGGGCGTGACGGTCGGCGACCGGACCGACCTGTTCACCCACCTCGCCGTCCCGGTCATGACGCGACTGCGCCAACCCGAACGGAAGGTGCTCGACACCCTCGTCGACGCCGGTGTCGCGCGGTCCCGTTCGGACGCACTGAAGTGGACCGTCAGGCTCGTGGGGCAGCACTCGGAGCAGTGGCTCCGGGAACTGCGCGAAGCGATGAAGAAGGTCGACGATCTGCGTTCCGAAGGTCCGCAGGTCTGACCTCCGCCACCCGGAGGACCCATTCCCGCGCTACCGTCACGGTCTCCACCGCGGCGACACCGCGGGGTGTGGGCGGGCGGCGTATGACGATCACGCGCACGCCCAGTTCATCGGCGGCGTCGAGTTTGCCGCGGGTGAGCGAACCACCCGAATCCTTCGTGACGAGGGTATCGATCCCGTTGTCGAGCAGTAGCTTCCGTTCGTCACTCGCCGTGTAGGGGCCGCGTCCGAGCAGCACCGACCAGCTCGGTGGCAGTTCGGTCGTCAGTGGATCGACGACGCGGACGAGCACGTCGTGCGTGGCGAGCGGTCCGACGAAGCGGTCGAGTGTCTGCCGTCCGGTGCTGAGGAAGATCCTCCGGCCGGTCGCGGCGACGTGCGCGGCGCCGTCGTGGTCGTCGACCCACGTCCACCGGCCGTGCGCGTCGTGCCAGCCCGGTCGTTGCAGGCGCACCAGTGGCACGTTCGCGGCGGCGCATGCCGCGGCGGCGTTCGCGCTGATGCCCGCGGCGAACGGATGGGTGGCGTCGACGACGGCTCGGATACCGCGCTCGGTCAGGTACCGGACGAGACCGTCCGCTCCGCCGAACCCTCCGATGCGCACCGGACCGACGGGCAGGCGTGGATTGCGGACCCGGCCTGCCAGGGAGGATTCGAACGCGATGTCCGCGTCGTCCAATGCCGCGGCGAGGGAACGGGCTTCCCCCGTCCCACCGAGGATGAGGACCGTCACCGCAGGGTTCCCCTCAGCACGGGCAGGGTTCGCTCGTCGGAGAGCATGGTGAGCAGAGCGTCCATGTCGAGATGTTCGTCGACGAGGTCCGCGAGCGCCTCGATGCGGACCTCGCGTGCGGCCGGGAAACTCACTTCCCCGGTGCGGATCTCGCGGCCCACCACCGCAGCGACCTCGCGTAACCACGCCCAGCGCAACGCGTCCCCTTCGAGGGCGCCGTGCCACATGGTGCCGAACACCGAACCCTCCCGGGTGCCACCGAGGAATTCGGTGCCACCGTCGACGGTGACGCGTCCGTGATGGATCTCGTATCCGGAGGCAGCCGCATCCAACGCTGACCCCCTCGGCAATCGGAGGACCTTCTCGTGTCCGAACTCGGTTCGGGCCGGGAGCAACCCGAGACCCGCCGCGCTTGCGCCGGGAACACCCTCGACGCCGTGCGGGTCGTCGATGCGCGTGCCGAGCATCTGGAAGCCGCCGCAGATACCGAGGACCGGTCCACCTCGGCGGACGTGGTCGACGATCGCGGTGTCGAGTCCTCGCGAGCGCAGCCACGCGAGATCCGCGAGGGTCGCGCGTGTTCCGGGCACGATCACGACGTCGGCGCCGGCGAGCGCTCGCGGGTCGTCGACGAAGCGGACCCGCACGTCCGGTTCGAGGCACAACGCGTCGACATCGGTGAAGTTGCTGACCCGCGGCAGCATCACGACGGCGATGCTCAGTGCGCCGTCACCATCGTGTGCGGGACGGGAGGTGAGGGCGAGTGAATCCTCCGAGTCGAGCCACAGGTCGCGTTGCCATGGCAGCACGCCGAGCACCGGGCGGCCGGTGAGCCGTTCGAGCGTGTCGAGTCCGGGCTTCAGGAGCGAGACGTCGCCGCGGAACTTGTTGATCACGAAGCCGCGGATCAACTGCTGATCCGCGGCGTCGAGCAGGGCCAGCGTCCCGTACATCGAGGCGAACACACCACCGCGGTCGATGTCGCCGACCACGACGGTCGGCATCGAACCATGTTGCGCCAGACCCATGTTCACATAGTCGTGGTCGCGCAGATTGATCTCGGCCGCGCTCCCGGCACCTTCGCACACCACCACATCGAATCTACGCCGGAGGTCGTCGAAGGCACCGAATGCCGCGTCGGCGAGATGCTTTCGTCCACCGGCGAACTCACCCGCCTCCAGCGCTCCGGCCGGCCGCCCGAGAACCACGACGTGGCTGCGCCGGTCGTCGCCGGGCTTGAGCAGCACCGGGTTCATCGCGGCCTCGGGGATCGCACGGGCAGCCACTGCCTGGATCCACTGGGCGCGCCCGATCTCCGCGCCCTCGCTCGTCACCATCGAGTTGTTCGACATGTTCTGCGCCTTGAACGGCGCGACCTTCAGGCCGCGCCGCGCCAAGGATCGGCAGATCCCGGTGACGACCACGGATTTTCCTGCATCCGAGGTCGTTCCGGCGACGAGCAGACCCGAACCCATGCCGTCAGGCCGGGATCGTCACGCGACGGGACGCGCGTTCGGTGAGGTACGCGAAGACCACACCGAGCACCGCCCACAGGGTGAGCTGCACGGTGAACGACGCGACCCGGAACTCCCACAGCAGCGTCGCGGGGAAGCCCTCCCCCACCTCGTCGATTTTCGGCAAGGCGAGATATCCGAGACCCACCACGACGAGGAAGGCAACCGCCGGGCCTGCGATGCGGACGGTGTGCAGATCCTGGGCGGCCAGCGCCTTCGCCACCGCGACGGCCACGGCGATCGCGACGAGTCCGAGAACGACCGAGGCGAGCCACAGCAGGGTGCGTTGATCGATCGTGTCGGGATCACCGACGGCCGGCGGATTCGCCGGATACTTCACGAACGGGACGGCCTCGACGGCGAGCCACGCTCCGGCCGCCCCGAACAATCCGAGCTTCCAGCCCGGCATGTCGGTGAGGCGACGCGCGAAGTGCAGCACCGACGCGTAGAGGGCGCCGAACGCGAGACCGGCGAGAGTCGTCGCGAGGAACAGTCCGGCCTTCTGCCCGGTACGGTCGACGAGCGCATCCTCGCCGTGACTGTGACCGTGGGATTCCCCGGTGGTCGCAGCGTGGTCGTGATCATGCGAATGCGCTTCGCCGGCAGCTTCTTCGAGCGCGATCGCGGATTCGATGTGGGGTTCGCCGACGACGAAGGCGACACCGCCGGCGAGCAGACCCGCGACGAGTCCGGCGAGCAGGCCCCGCAGCAGCAGGTGGAGGTAGGTTCCGGGCATCGTGGTCCCCGTTCTCAATGGCACGGAAGACCGAGGAGGTGCCGGCCGTCGTGCATCAGTTCGTGCATGAACATGCCGGTGCGCGAGATCGCGCCCTGATCGAATCCGACCAGGTAGAGAACGAGAAAAGCCGCGACGATCACTGCGGCGAGAGCGACTGCGAGTGCGGCGGAGCCGAGCGACTCGTCGGGGGTATGGACAACAGCCATGACAATCCTCCTGGGATTTCGCGCCCCATTCGATTCCGTCATGTGCCGCGGGAGTTTTCTGGCTTCCGGAGATTTCGACATCTCCGGTTACAGTGGCGCGACCGCTCCGGCTTTCCACCGGATTGCCTACACCTCGGCACATCTTTACCGACGCACCTTCGCACCGGGCGTTGTGCGATGTCAAGCGGAGAGGACGTACCTGCCGTGACCCGATTGTTCGTCGTCGCACACGCTTCCACGCGCGCGACGGAACAGGCCCGATTTCCGTGCGACGAACCGATCTCCGATCGGGGCCGCCGCGAACTCGGACGCCTCGCGGTGCCGGTCGTCGACCGGTGGGTATGTGCACCCGAGCGACGCGCGGTCGACACGGTCCACGCCTTCGGTGTCCCCGCCGAGATCGACTCCGCGCTGCGCGAGCTCGACTACGGCAGGTGGTGCGGGGCGGCGATGGGCGATGTGCCCGAGGGCGAGCTGGCGATGTGGCTGACCGAGCCGGCGGCCGCACCGCACGGCGGCGAGTCCGTCGAGGACCTCATCCGCCGGGTCGGCACCTGGCTGGCGGCACAGGACGACGGCTACGAACGGGTCGGGGTGGTGACACACCCGGCGGTCGTGCGAGCGGCGACGGTGTGCGCTCTCGACGCTCCGGCGGCGTCGTTCCGGAGGGTCGACGTGGGACCGCTGGACGTCGTCCGGCTCTACGGCGGGCCGGGTCGGTGGACTTTGCGGCCGAACCGATTCGCGCGGTGAGCTACCAGGTGACGTCCTTCTCGCACTGCTTGCCGTCGACTGTCGACTCCACCTGGACGGTGGCGTGCTCGAGCCCGTGCGACGACAGCGCGGTGCGCGCCGAGTCGAGGATCCACTGCGGGTCGTGGTCGCTGACGAGATGCACGGTCGCGACGTCCATGCCGGTGGTCAGCGTCCACACGTGCAGGTCGTGCACGCCGCACACGCCGGGCAGCGCGAGCAGGTCGGTGCGCAGCAGGTCGACGTCGAGATGCGCCGGCGAGGTCTGAGTGAGGATGCGCAGCGACTCGGCGGCCAGTCGCAGGGCGCGCGGCACGACCCACAGGGAGATGAGCACACCGACGACGACGTCGGCCAGGCTCCAGCCGAAGATCATGACGAGTGCGCCCGCGATGAGGACGCCGACGGATCCGACGGCGTCGGCGAGCACCTCCATGTAGGCGCCGCGCACCGCGATGCTGTCCTTCGCGTCGGCCCGCAGCATGAGCATCACGACGATGTTGGCGGCCAGTCCCGCGAGGGCGGTGACGATCATGGGCAGGCCGGGAAGTTCGGGGGCGTCGCCGATGCGGTCGATCGCCTCGTAGAACACCCAGCCGGCGACGCCGAGCAGCAGCACCGCGTTGACCATCGCGGTGAGGACTTCGGCGCGATGCCAGCCGAAGGTGCGCGAGGCCGCGCTGCTCCCGCGTCGGGCGAGGATGAGGGCGACCATGCCCATGGACACCCCGACGACGTCGGTGAGCATGTGGCCCGCGTCGGCGAGCAGGGCGAGAGAACCGATCAGGAGACCGACGAACGCCTCCAGTACGAAGAACGCTCCGAGGATGCCCAGCGCGAAGGCCATGCGCCGGATGACGGCGCGCGTGGGACCGGCGCCCTGACCGTGACCGTGGCCGACGCCGTGTGAGTGCCCGTGACCCGAACCCATCGAACTCCCTCTCCGAACCTCGGGCCATCGTATGCACGAATGCGCATATGTTTCAACGGCTACGTGCCCGGCGGGCTCGGAGGGCTTACTCGTCCGGGTGGTAGGCCGGATGTTCGACGGTGGATGGAAGGGTCGCGATCGCGGTGATCCGCTTGAGTCCGGCGGTCTGCAGCAGGTCGACGATCAGTGACCTCATCTGCGCGAACACCACCGTGGCCGACACTCCTGCCCCGGCGATGAGTTCGGGATCCATCTTCTTGGCGATGCTGCGCAGCACACGTGCAGCCTCGGCCTGGTCGGGCTGCTCCCCCGGCTCCGCGAGAACCATCTCGCGGAGCACGTCCACCGCATCGGCCAACTCGGCGAACAGCTGCACGAGCCGCGGATCAAGGATCTCGTCGTCGCGGACGAGGGTCAGCGACCGGCGCGCGAGCACGCGAATGTTGCGCATCGCGTGATCGATCGGGTCGGCGGCAGCCGTCAGGACCGCGAGACGCTTGCGGCTGTTCCAGTACAGCGGCGAGATCCGGCTGATCTCCCGACCGCCCTTGAGGTGGGTGCGCATCGAGTCGATCGCGGGCTGGGTGGCCCGCGCCTGCTTGAGGGCGTCCTCGATCGGTTTCGGGTTGTTCTCGACGAGCCCGGTCTCGACCTTCCTCAGGACCTCGCTCGCCGTGGCGAGGATCTCGGCGGCGTTGCGCCGGGCACGCCGCACCGGATGGGTGGGGATCATCGCGACGACCGCGATGCCCGTGAGACCCCCGACCAGGGCGTCGACCATCCGATCGGGCCCACCGGTGCCACCGGGTGGCAGCAGCGTCGCCACGAGCACCGCGGAGTTCCCGGCCTGCATCGCGAAGATCGGGCCGCTGTTCAACGCGACCGCCGTACTCATCGCGATGGTCACGACGAGCGCGATCTGCCACGGTCCGCTGCCGATCAGCGAGACGAGCAGGTCGCCCACGCCGATCCCGACGGTCACACCGCAGACGAGTTCGACGGAACGCCGCAATCGGGCGCCGAGACCGAGCCCGAGGGAGACGACTGCCGCGATGGGGGCGAAGAAGGGCTGTTGGTGCCCGACCAGATCCTTCGCGACCCACCACGCCAGGCCCGCCGCCAGCGCGCACTGCACGATCGGCAGCGCCGATGTGCGCAGCCGTTCGAACGAGTCGGTCAGGCGTTTACGAGCTCCCTGACGGGTGGGTCGACGCCGGGTCGCCGCGGACAGTCTGTTCAACACAGACATGTACGGGCGTCTATTCGACGCCGAGTTCTTCCGCTGCCCGCGGGTCGCAGTCCTCGAGCAGGTCCAGGCAGCGGGCGTGCTCGTCCGACTCACCGATGGTTCGGGCTGCCCGGGCCAGGACGGCGACGCAACGCAGGAAACCGCGGTTGGGTTCGTGGCTGTAGGGCACGGGACCGAAACCCTTCCAGCCGTTGCGGCGCAGCTGGTCGAGACCGCGGTGATATCCGGTGCGTGCGTAGGCGTATGCCTGGATCGTCTCGCCACTGTCGAGTGCGGCCTCGGCGAGGTACGCCCAGGCGATCGAGGCGGTGGGATGGTCGGCTGCGACCTTCGCCGGGTCCTCGTTGTTCAGCAGGGCCGACTCCGCGTCGTCGTCGCCGGGGAGAAGGGTGGGCTGCGGTCCGAGAAGATCACCGAAAGACGTCATGGGGTCATTGTGCCCTTCCGTGGCGAAGGCTCGATAGAGTCCCCGGGTAACCGCAGGCCGTCGAGCGAGGTGCAGCACGTTGTCGGACCCGAAGAACGAAGAGTCACCCGAGCAGACTTCGACGACCCCTTCTGTCGAGACACCGGACGAGAGTGCGGAAAACGAACCCCCTGTCGAGCCGGCGGCGACCGACGAAGCAGCCGCAGAAGAAGCGGTATCCGAGGATGCAGTGCCCCAGGATGCAGTGCCCCAGGATGCAGTGCCCGAGGATGCAGTGGGCGCGGGAACCGAGAAGGCCGACGAGCCGGCGGAGCAGGTCTCCGAGAAACCTGAGGAGCCGACCACCGATGCGGCGTCCTCGGGTGAGGACGCGAGCAGCGATGAGCCGGAACAGGCTGCAGACGAGAGCGTCACCACGGACGAGACCGTGGCGCTTCCCTTCGTCGAACCCGAGACCGTCGAGTCCCGCCCGACCCCCGAATCCGAGCCCGCGCCCGATGTCACCTCCGCCGATGCGCCCACGGTGCAGATCCCGGTCCGCAGCCACGTGCCGAAGGCGCCGCCGCAGCGCATCGCTCCGCGCCGTGAGGAACCGACGGTTCAGCCCGAGCCCGTCCGCGTCGCCGTCCAGCCCACGCCCACGCGCATCCCGCCGGCCCGCGACAAGAGCCGCGGTCGTCGGCTGATCGCTGTCGGAGCAGCGGCCGTGCTGGTGGTCGTGGCGATCGTCGCGGCCGGGGTGATCGTGTTCCTGAAGGACCGCGCCGACAATTCCCCCGAGAGCCGGATCCGCGCGAGCATCGACACCTTCGTCGGAGCACTCGAATCGGGCGACCTGGGGACTCTGCGGGAGTCGACCTGCGGAGCGCTCTCCGACTTCTACGAGACGGTCGATCCGGAGAACTTCCGCGACATCCACCGGCTCGCCGTCGAACAGGGCGAGATCCCGGTGGTGACGAGCGTCGATCGCATCCAGATCACCGAGGGCACCGCCATCGCGCAGGTCACCGCGCACACGGTGAACGATCCCGACGATGTCACCGACCGCACCTTCGACCTCACGCTCGACGGTGAGCAGTGGAAGGTCTGCAGCGAATAACGGGACGACAGCGACCACGAGTGTGCAGAAGTCGTCGTTCGCCCTCGGCGTGTCGCGAGGATTTCTGCACACCGTAGGGACGACGAAGGGCGCCGACGAGAACGTCGGCGCCCTCCTGGTATCGGTGGGGCCTTACTTGGCCGAGACCGAGCGTCCCGCCGACTTGAGGTCGTTGCAGGCCTCGATGACACGCTGCGTCATGGACGCCTCGGCCTTCTTGAGGTAGCTGCGCGGGTCGTAGGCCTTCTTGTTGCCGACCTCGCCGTCGATCTTGAGCACACCGTCGTAGTTGGTGAACATGTGTCCCGCGATCGGGCGGGTGAACGCGTACTGCGTGTCGGTGTCGACGTTCATCTTCACGACGCCGTAGCTCAGCGCCTCGTCGATCTCCGACTTCAGCGAGCCCGAACCGCCGTGGAAGACGAGGTCGAACGGCTTCGACCCCTCGGGCAGACCCAGCTTCTTCGACGCGGCGGCCTGGCCCTCGGCGAGGACGGACGGCTTGAGCTTGACGTTGCCCGGCTTGTAGACGCCGTGGACGTTGCCGAAGGTAGCGGCGAGCAGGTACTGGCCCTTGTCGGCGCCGAGCGCGTCGACGGTCTTCTCGAAGTCCTCGACCGTGGTGTAGAGCTTGTCGTTGATGGCGTTCTCGACGCCGTCCTCTTCACCGCCGACGACGCCGATCTCGATCTCGAGGATGATCTTCGCGGCCTTGGCGGCAGCGAGGAGTTCCTGCGCGATCTCGAGGTTCTCGTCGATCGGGATGGCCGAGCCGTCCCACATGTGCGACTGGAACAGCGGGTTCTGTCCGTTGTTCACGCGCTCCTGCGAGATCGCGATGAGCGGGCGGACGAAGCCGTCGAGCTTGTCCTTCGGGCAGTGGTCGGTGTGCAGAGCGATCGTCACGTCGTACTTCTCGGCGACGACGTGGGCGAACTCGGCGAGTGCCACGGCGCCGGTGACCATGTCCTTCACACCCAGGCCCGAGCCGAACTCGGCGCCACCGGTCGAGAACTGGATGATGCCGTCGCTGCCGGCGTCCGCAAAGCCCTTGATGGCGGCGTTGATCGTTTCGGACGACGTGCAGTTGATCGCCGGGAACGCGAAGGAGTGCTCCTTCGCGCGGGCGATCATCTCGGCGTAGACCTCGGGAGTCGCGATAGGCACAGCGGCTGTCCTCCAGATGAGAGTCGATTGGCACCCCACCGGGATGTGGTGGGTGCCCGGTTGTCCTTGCAGTATGTCAAGTGACACGTCCGTTCGATACTCGGGCCGTCCGGGGTGGGTGTCGGGATTCGGGGGGAGGTGGACGCCGCCGGTACCCTGGATCGCGTGACTGTGTTCGAAGCCTCGGAGTCCGTGACCAATCTGGCCCTGCTACCGGGGTTTCTGGATCCTGTCAATCTACTCAATTCGTTCGGTACCTGGATGCTCATCGGGTTGCTGCTCGTGGTGTTCATCGAATCCGGTCTGCTGTTCCCGCTGCTGCCCGGCGACTCGCTGCTGTTCACCGCGGGCCTGATCGCGGCGGCCAAGTCGGCGGAGGTCGAACCGTTCGCCCCGTTGTGGGTGCTGATGGTGACGATCCCCATCGCGGCGGTCCTCGGCGACCAGGTCGGCTATCTCATCGGCGCGAAGGGCGGGACCAGGCTGTTCAAGCCGGACTCGAAGCTCTTCAAGCAGGCCTACATCGACGAAGCGCACCGCTTCTTCCTGCGCCACGGACCCGCGATGATCTTCCTGGCACGTTTCGTGCCGATCGTGCGCACCTACGCCCCGCTCGTCGCGGGCGCCGCGAAGATGCCCTACCGCGTGTTCATCACCTACAACATCATCGGCGGCATCGTGTGGGGCGCCGGCGTGACGCTGCTCGGCTACCTGCTGGGACAGATCAGCTTCATCGCCGACAACATCGACATCATCTTCCTGGGCATCGTGTTCGTCTCGGTGATCCCGATCATCACGGAGGTCGGCAAGCGCGTGCTCAACTCGCGTCGTGCGGCCAAGAACGGTGAGGCGCCGGCCGCCGAGGCCGCGACGATGCCGATCAACCGCATCGAGAGCACGTAGGAACGAACCTGGCACCACAGAAGGTGGCTTCCGCCCGTCGAACGAACGGGTCGGAATCCACCTTCTTCCGTTTCAGGACCGCGAGGCCGCGACAGCGTAGGCCGCTTCCATGAGCATCCACCCGCCGAGCTGCACCGACATGTCACGTTCGGCGACGGCCGACTCGCGGACGGTGCCGCCCGCGAACCGCGCGACCGAGGTGCCCAGGCCGGGTAGCCGCGCCTGCCGCGACCAGTCGCGGCCGAAGACCGGCAGCTCCTCGACCTGCAGCCGGTTCTCCCAGGCGGCCTCCGCCGACGCCAGCACGATCCGTGCCGCGACGTTGCGGGCGCGGATGTCGTCGCGGTCGACGACGGGCAGTGTCGTGGCGACCATCGCGAGGTAGCGGGCCAGGATCCCGTTGAACAGTCCCCCGTCGCCGCCTCCCCCGCCGGTGACGACGCTGCGCTCGGTGAGGTGATCGTCGACCGCGGCGACGAGCGCGTGGACCCTGCGGCGATGCCTGGGGTCGTCGAGTTGCAGGGCGAGCTCGGTCTCGAGGCCGAGCGTCACCCCCTGGCAGTAGCTGTAGATCGCGCGTTCGTGCACGCCATCACGGATGCCGTCCAGGACGAGGCCCGTCTCGGGGTCGAGCAGCACGTCGTGGATCCAGTCGGCCATCTCCTCGGCGCGGTAGACCTTGCCGGTGCGGGCGAGCAGCAGCGCCGCCGGACCGTTCGCGGGGGCGTTGAAGAAGGTGTCCCGCCGGCGCCACGGGATGCCGCCGCCGCTCTCGGGTTGCCAGGCGTCGACGAGCTCGTCGACGAGGGTCGCGATCGCGCCGCGGTGGTCGACGTAGAGATGCCGTTCGGCCCGTTCGAGCGACAGGCCGAGCCACGCCATGTCGTCGTAGTAGTTGTTGGTCCAGCCGGTGAGGTTGCGGATGCGGTGGGTGCGTGCGAGCCGCACGACACGGCGCCGGCGGCGCGGGGTGGCGTCGCGCTCGGCGGCGTCGACGGCGGCGTCGATCAGGTGCGCCTGCCACCAGTAGTGCCAGGAGAGGAACAGTCGCTCACGTCGGACGGCGGGCCATCCGACCACCCCGAGCGCGGTGCCGGGCAGTGCCCAGAGACGACGGATGTGTCGCGACACGATCGCACCCTCCGCGGCGTCGGCCCGCTCCGACCACCGGGCGGCCTCGACTCCGTCCGAACGCTGTCCTGCTGCGGTGTTCATCACCCTCCACACTGCCCGACCGGCGGCCGCCCCGACGACGGTCCGCGCGACTTTCATCCCGGATTGCGGGGCAGGTGTTACCAGGCGTCCGAGAAATCGGCGTGCTGCCGGATCCACGCGTGCATTGCGATCCCCGCGGCGACACCCGCGTTGATGGACCGCGTGGAGCCGAACTGGGCGATGGAGACCGTCATCGAGGCGACGTTGCGGGCCGCTTCGGTGACGCCGGGACCCTCCTGCCCGAACAGCAGCAGGCAGCGGCGCGGCAGGGTCGCCGTCTCCAACCGGACCGAGCCGGGGGTGTTGTCCACCGCGACGATCTCGAGGTCCTGTTCGGCCGCCCACGCGACGAGCGCGTCGACATCCGAGTGGTGGAGCAGATGCTGGTAGCGGTCGGTGACCATCGCTCCGCGCCGATTCCATCGGCGTCGCCCGACGATGTGCACGGTGCCCACGGCGAACGCGTTGGCGGTGCGAACGACCGTCCCGATGTTCGCGTCGTGGGCGAAGTTCTCGATGGCGACGTGCAGCGGGTGCCGGCGACGGTCGATGTCCGCGACGATCGCCTCGCGGGTCCAGTAGCGGTAGGCGTCGACGACGTTGCGCCGGTCGCCGTGGGCGAGCAGCTCGGGGTCGTAGCGCGGGTCGGTGGGCGGCTCGGTGCCGAACTCCTCGATCCACGGTCCGACGCCGTGCGGGTGCTCACCCCATTCGGTGGGGCCCGCCACGTCCTCGACGGCCGGTTCGGAATGCGTGTCGGTCACCGTCAGAACGTCTCGTTCGAACCTGCTGCGACACGGAAACCGTGGCCGGTGGCGTCGTTGGTACAGGTCACGTCGGCTGCGGTGGTGGCGCACGTGTAGCCGAGCTGCGACAACGACGATCCCGGCGGCAGGACGGGGCTCGCCCCGTCGGGCGAGAGGTAGACCGGTCCGCCCGAGCACACGAACTCGCCTTCTCCGGAGTCCTGTACGCGGATGCCGAGTCCCCAGTTGACCATGCAGTCCTCGGGGCGCGGCGGGATCGGATCGGTCGGTCCTTCGCAGCCCGCCTCGGTGCGGGTGGGCAGCCGGACGATGCCGCATTCGAAGGTGCCGTCGGGGCTGCTGAAGTAGTACGACTCGTTGCGCTGGTACTCGACCTGCGCGAGCGGAGCCGGTTCCTCCGGGGAGGTCTCGGGCTCGGGAGCCGGTTCGGTCGTCGACGGGGTCGCCTCCTCGGTGGTGCTCGCAGCGACCGTCGTGGAGGGGGTCGTCGAGGCAGCCGCGGAGGTCGTCGTCGACGTCGCTTCGGAGTCGGCCTCCGGCCCGTCCGCGGAGCCTCCGCATCCTGCGACGAACAGTGCCACACCCGCGACGACTGCGACCGGCCACATCCGAATTCTCACGCAACACCCTTCCCGACGACGTGCGGGTGTCACTCTATCGAGCGGCGTCAGTGGCCGGTCAGGCGCCGGTTCACCAGGCGATTCATCCATCCGGGCGACACCTGGGCGAGCGTGGCGAGCACGGTCGCCTGCCGGCCCACGGGCCGATGCACCCGTCCCGAGCGCCGCGTGGGACGAGTCGCGTCGAACACCGCGCGGGCGACGTCGTCGGCGCCGAGGTTCACGCCCAGGGAGCGTCGCGAGCCGATGTCCATCCCGTCGACCATGTTCGTGTCGACGAACAGCGGCCACAACGCCTGCACCTTGATGTCATGGCGTGCCCACTCGAGTTCGAGTGCTTCGGTCAGGCCGCGCACCGCGAACTTGGTGGCGCTGTAGGTGGCGAGCTCGGGCTGTCCGTAGAGCGCCGACGCCGAGCACATGTTCACGATGTGCGCGCCGGGGGTGTCGCGGAGATACGGGAAGGCCGCGTGGCAGCCGAGGACGACACCGGTGACGTTGACGTCGACGAGCTGCCGGTGCCGGCTCGCCGGGGTGTCCTCGAACGGCCCGGACGACAGCAGCCCGGCGTTGTTGACGAGGACGTCGAGCCGGCCGTCGGTGCAGAACTCCTCGAGTACGCGGGTCCACGCGGAGGTGTCGGTGACGTCGAGGGCACCGGTGGCGATCTGCCCCGCGGTGACCGAGGCGCCCTCCTCGGCGAGGCTCGCGAGCCCCGCGGTGTCGATGTCGAAGGCGCCGACGCGGTAACCGTGACGGGCGAAGAACAGAGCTGTGGAGCGGCCGATACCGGCGGCGGCTCCGGTGATCACCACGCTGGGGGCAGACATGGCATCACCCTAGTCACGGGCGGGAGCCGACGGCGCACAGCGGGGATAGGCTGGGATCGGAGGAGCTGTGAATCGTCGTATCGTTGCCACCGTCGCGTTCGTCACCGTGGGATATGTCGTCGTTCTCGCGTTGTGGATGCACCTGTTCCTGCCGATCTCCGAACCCGGCACCGAGGGCTTCCAGGTGGTCTTCCTCGTCTGCCTGTACGGCACCGTGCTCGGTCTGTCGATGGCGCTCGCGGGTCGCCGCTCGAAGGTCATGCGCCGTATCGAACGCGAAGGGTACGAGGGATGGGCGACCATCCGTTCCGCGACCCCGCTCGATCTGACCTCGACCGGTCAGCTGACCCGGCTCGATCTCGAGCTCACGGTGCCCGGCTCGGAGTCCTATCGCGGCACGGTCGTCTACGAGGTCGACCGTCGCAACCTGCAGCGCTACGCGCCCGGGGAGGTCGTGAGCATCTGGGTGGACCCGCTCGACCGCGACCGGATCGTCCTCTATCCCTGACTGTTCCGGCTCGTGAGAGCAAGGAGCCCTTCCACGAGCAACAGCTGGGCCACGGTGTAGGTGGCGAGCACGAACCCTTCCGCTGCCGCGCGCATCTTCTCGTCCTTCAGGAGGGTGCGGCGCACCACGATCGATCCGTCGGACAGCGTGAAGATCAGGCCGCCGAGACCGAGCCGACTACGCCTGTCGGCACCCGGCACGGCCAGCCCTGCGCGCACTCGCGCACCGGGTGCGAGGGCGGGGTCTCCGGCAAGGATCGCAGTGGTGGCGAGCAGGGCGCCGTATCCGGTCAGCGGCGCGGCCACCGAGCGGTTGCGGGCGGCGAGCAGACCGGCCGCACCGGCCAGGGCACCGGCACGCTGCACCGCGACCGGCTTCGACACCCGCGCACCGCGCCGGACGAGGATGCTCGAGTAGGCGGTCTGCATGACACCGAAACAGGCTGCACCGCTCAGGATCCGGCGGTCCTCGTCGGAGCGGATCATGGCGATGTCACCGAGGGTGGCGGCTGCGAGACCTGCGACAAGCAGGGCGGTGTCGGCGCGATCGGTGTCGCGGGAGCGGCGCAGCACCCGCACGGCGAGCGCGGGTGCGATGAGCGGTTTGGCGATCTGCTGCAACTTCTCGTTCCCCGACACTCCCCCGACGACGGTGGCGGCCGACGCCGCCGCGAACACCGCGTGCTCGACGCCCCACCTCTTGCGACTGAACCAACCCATGCGCGCACAGTACCCGGCTGCATCGATCGTCCCGCAAGCTTCAGCAACGGCGCGCACCGCCGGACGCCGTGGCGCGCAGGAAGGTCGGCGCCGGCAGGTCGCGCTGCACAGCGGCGTCGGCGACGGCCTTCCGCACCGAGTCCACGCGGTCGTCCTCGCACAGCGCGATCGCCGACCCGCCGAAACCGCCGCCCACCATCCGGGCGCCGAGTGCACCGGCAGCGACGGCCGCGTCGACTGCGGTGTCGAGTTCGAGGCAGCTGACCTCGAAGTCGTCGCGCAACGAGCGGTGCGACGCATCGAGCAATGGTCCGAGATCCCGGATCCGCCCTGCCCGCAACAACTCCGCAGCCTTCTGAACGCGGGCGATCTCGTCGATCACGTGCCGGGCGCGGCGACGTAGGACGGGATCGTCGATCAGGTCCGCCGACGAGGCGTCGCGCAAGCTCTCCACGCCGAGGAACCGGGTGGCGTCCTCGACCTCACGGCGACGCTGTCCGTACTGTCCGTCGGCGAGCTCGTGTCCGGCCCCGGTGTCGACGACCAGCACGGTCAGCCCGCGGGCTTCCGCGTCGAACGGGATGTGTTCGCTGCTGCCATCGGCGAAGTCGAGGAGCAGCGCGTGGCCCGGACGTGCGTGGAGGGCGATCCGCTGGTCGAGCCCACCGGTGGGGGCACCGGCGTAATCGTTCTCCGCGCGCACACACGCCGCGGCGAGTCGATCACGGCCGTCGTCGCCGAGGGGCAGCCCGCACAGGTCGGCGAGCGCCACCGCGACCGACGTCTCGAGCGCCGCGGACGACGAGAGTCCCGCTCCGACGGGCACGTCCGACGCGACCGCGATGTCCGCACCGGTCAATCCCGGCGGGTCGAGCGTCCAGATCACGCCGGCGACGTAGGCGGCCCAGCCGTCGACGTGCCGGTCGCGCAGATCCAGGTCGACGCCGTCGAAACCGGAACTGCGCACGCGCAGTACATGATCGGAGCGCCGACGCACCGCGACGACGGTGATCTGCGGGATCGCCATCGGCAGACACAGACCCCCGGCGTAGTCGACGTGCTCGCCGATGAGATTGACGCGCCCGGGGGCGCACCAGCAGCCCTCGGGTTCGGTGCCGAACTCGGTCGCGAACAGTGCGCGGGCGGTCTCTGCGAACGTCATGGCGCCACCTCACGCAGGCGTTCGGCGATCCGTTCGGGGGTGGTGTCGCTGATCCACGCGCCCATCGCGGATTCGGACCCTGCGAGATATTTCAGCTTGTCCGGGGCCCGCCGCAACGAGAAGATCTGGCAGAACAGCCGCATGTCCCCGCGAGGTGCACCGACCGGCGCCTGGTGCCAGGCAGCGATGTAGGGGGCGCGGTCGACGCCGGGGAAGAACCGGTCGACGCGGCCGAGAAGGTCGCGCTGGACGGCGGCGAGTTCGTCGCGTTCGTGTTCGTCGAGGGCGGCGAGATCCGGGATGTCGCGGTGCGGGACGAGGTGCACCTCGACGGGCCAGCGTGCCGCGGCGGGGACATAGGCCGACCACGCGTCGCCGGAGACCACCAGTCGGGTGCCCGCGCGTCGTTCGGCGTCGAGGATGGCGCCCTGCAGCGACCTGCCGGTCCGCTGCCGATACTCACGGGCGCGGTCGAGCAGGGCGCGTGAGCGCGGTGGGACGAACGGGTAGGCGTAGATCTGCCCGTGTGGATGTTGCAGTGTCACACCGATTTCCACGCCGCGATTCTCGAAGCAGAAGACCTGCTCGACATCCGGTTGCTTCGACAGCGCGGCGGTGCGGGCGGCGAGCGCATCGATGACGGTGCGCGCCCGCGGCACGGAGAGGTCGGCGAATCGGGCGTCGTGGTCGGGGGTGAACGCGACGACCTCGCAGCGGCCGGTCGCCGGTCGTCGCGGCCACAGACCTTCGTCGTCGACGAGATCCTCACCGGCCGACGGCGCCCCGAGCGACGGAAAACGGTTCTCGAACACGACGACGTCGTAGTCGTCGGCCGGGATCTCGGTACACACGTCCGCCCTGCTCGGGCACAGCGGGCAGTCGACGGCCGACGGCAGGAAGGTACGGTCCATGCGGTGGGCCGCGAAGGTGACCCACTCCCCCGTCAGCGGGTCGCCGCGCATCTCGGAGGTCGCCGCGACCGGCGGCAGGTCGCGGCGGTCGTGGAGGTCGCGGGTCGCGGCACCGGAGACGAACGGCTCGGTGTCGTCGAAATAGATCAGTTCCCGGCCGTCCGCGAGATGCGTGACGGTCTGCCGGACCCGCGCCCCCACGCGGCTACTTGTCGTCCAGACCCAGGTCGGCGAGGCCGAGCAGGGAACGGTACTCGACGCCCTCGGCGGCGATGACCTCGTCGGCGCCGGTCGCGCGGTCGACGACGGTCGCGACACCCACGACGATCGCGCCGGCATCGCGCAGCGCCTTGACGGCGGTGAGCGGCGAGTTGCCGGTGGTGGTGGTGTCCTCGACGACGAGCACGCGCTTGCCGGTGACGTCCGGTCCCTCGATCTGCCGCTGCATGCCGTGGGCCTTGGCGGCCTTGCGGACGACGAAGGCGTCGATGGGCCGGCCGGGGGCGTGCATGACGGCGAGGGCGACGGGGTCGGCACCCATGGTCAGGCCTCCGACGGCGTCGAAGTCCCAGTCGGAGACGAGTTCGCGCAGGAGCGTGCCGATGAGCGGGCCGGCCTTGTGGTGCAAGGTCGCGCGGCGCAGGTCGACGTAATAGTCGGCTTCCTTACCGGACGACAGGGTCACGCGGCCGTGTACCACCGCCAGCTCGCGTACCAGTGCTGCCAGTTCGTCGCGGTCACTCATTGCGTCCTCACCCGTCGTTCGGCGGCGCGACGCCGGTGCGGTCGCGCTCGTGTCGGGGAACGAGCCTAGTCGCTGCGGGTCGCAGGTCAGGCAGCGACGGTGTCGGAGGTCGCCTCGGACTCCGACCGGACGTCGTTCTCGACAACCTCCGCATCGACGGTCTCGTGCCTGCGGGCCGGCTCGGATGCGGCGACGGGCGCGGGCGCCTCGAACAGCACGACAGGTCCGACGGCCGCGAGCTTCGCGAACAGCGAGGTGGGGAATCCGCCGACCGCGGTGTTCAGTGCGCCACCGAGGTCGTTGTGTACGCGGACGGCTCCGGCGATGCGCTGCTCGCGGGTCTGCAGTTCCCGGGCGACCCGGATGAACGGCCAGTGGTTGACCCCTCCGAGTCCACCGATCAGCTCGTGGAGCGTCGCCGACAGCGCGTTCTCCGCACCGGCGCGTTCGGTGAGACCCAGGCGCTGGTCGCGCACACCGATGGCGAGCGAGCGGGCGCCGACGACGGGCCGGATGCGCTCACGTTCTACACCGGCGCCGGCCGACGCCGCGATGAGCGCGGGCACGAGATCGTAGCGGTCGTCGAGTTCGTGGAGGAGCAGGCGCAGGCTCTCCCGGTGGCGTTGCTGCAACGTCCGAAGACGGCGCACGCCTGCGCGCAACCACAGCACCACCGCAACCACGACAGCAACACAGAGCACCACAGCCACAGACGTCACGCGCAGAAATGTACCGAGCGCACGAACCCCGTCGAAGACTGCACCCGGCGTGTCCTGCGCGGTGTATCCGTACCGTGATCTGGCAACGCCCGCCGTCAGTTCGTCCGTGGCGATCGGGTGCTGTCGCGGCCGCAGCCGATCAGGTGCGGCCGCGACCGTTGCCGAAGGTGTTGGTCAGCTTCCGCACGAGGTTCTGCGGCACCAGTCGTCCCGCCGTGGCGAGCACCTTGTACTGCAGCCCCGGAATGCTGCGGACCTTGCCCTTGTCGAGGTCGGCGAGCGAAGTGCGCACCACCTCGTCGACGTCGAGCCACATCAGGTTCGGGGTGGACGACATGTCGATCCCGGCACGCTGATGGAACTCGGTGCGCACGAAGCCGGGGCACAGTGCCTGCACCCGCACGCCCGTGCCGGCGAGGCCACCGGCCAGCCCTTCGGTGAACGACACGACATAGGCCTTGCTGCCGGAGTAGGTGGAACCGCGACCGGGCAGCAGACCGGCCACGCTCGCGACGTTGACGATGTCGCCTCTGCCCGCCTCGATCATCGACGGGAGCGCGGCGCGGGTGAACGCGACGACCGAGGTGACGTTGACGTCGAGCTGCGCCTGCAGCAGGCCCGGATCGGCGGTCCAGAACTCGCCGGTCGTGCCGAAGCCGGCGTTGTTGACGAGCATCTCGACACCGCGACCGAGGCGTTCGACGACGAGATCGCGACCGTCGACGGCCGCCAGATCGGCGACGATGATCTCCGATGCCGCCCCGAACTTCTGCTTCAGCTCGGCGGCGAGTTCGTCGAGGGCGGGACGGGTGCGGGCGACGAGCACGAGGTCGTAACCGCGACTCGCGAGGGTGCGGGCGAAACCCGCACCGATTCCCGAGGTGGGTCCGGTCACGAGCGCGACGGGGCGGACGGAAGTCATGGCCGCCACACTAACGACACGCGACGCGCGCGACCACCTCCCGAGGACTTACCTCAGTGACAATTCTCGGCGTTTCGCCTCAGTGACAATTCTCGGCGTTCCGCCGCAGTGACAATCCTCGGCGTTCCGCCTCAGTGACAATTCTCGGCGTTCCGCCTCAGTGACGGGCGGAGGGCCGGCCCGGATCCTGCGAACCCCGGTCCAGTTCCTCGGGTTCCACGACGGGCGGCAGCACGTGGAGGATGCCCGACAAACGCGCGACGGTCTCGATGGCCGAGTCCCATTCGCGTCCGGAGCTGCCGACGGGGATCGAGCCGAGCGTCCACTCGCCTTCGCTCCACAGCATCTGTAAGTGGTCGGGGATGGACTCGGTGAACGCGACCATCCGCTGGTCGCACACGCGTCGCGCGATCTCGAGGTCGGTGGCGAAGACGATGCGCGGGCCGATCGAACCGAGCAGGTTCATGTCGGGGTCCTTCGGCGGCGGCGTCGACTTGAGCCGCAGATCGATGTCGACGTCGGAGCCGACCTTGCGCCGGACCGCGATGATCGTCGCGGTCTCCTCGATGTCGAACAGGACGAACTCCTCGCCGCGGCGAACCCCACGGACGATGTCGATCGCGCCGAGATATTCCTGCTTGGCGAGCGCCGCGCGGTGCCAGGTGGACGGCAGGTGGTCCTCGGCGGAGGTGTACTTGTAGCCCTGCGCTTTGGCCCAGATCTCCCGGATACGACCCGACTGTTCTCGCCGCGTCCGGTCGACGTAGAGCAGCGCGACCGCACCCAGCAGTGCGACCGCGGCCAGAGAGAACCACATGGCAGTCATCGTCGAGTCAGCCTAGCGGGTCAGCGGCCCGAACCACCGAAGGATGGGAGGGACGCGCTGACGACGGTCTCGGCGGTCATCCGTCCCTGCTCGACGGCACTGCCGGTCGCCACGGCGGTCGCTCCGACCTCGAGGCTGTCGGCGGTGTCGCCGGTCAGGGTGATGATCTCGGTGTCGGGGGTGAGGACGACGGTGACCGTCGAACCACCGATGACGCCGAGGGTGATGCTGCCGCCGTCGTTAGCGGTGATCGTGCCCACGACCGCGCCCGCGTCGCCCATGACCTCGCCGAGTCCGCCGGGGATCCGGTCGAGCGGCAGTCCCGGTGTGGTCGGTTCGGGTGCCGGCGGGAGAGTCGCCGTCGGCGGGGGCGCGACGGTGGCCGGGGCGCGATCCGACGCGACCCGCGAGGTGGAGTCGTCGGGCCGGCTGAGCAGGAACCCGATGGTGCCGCCGAGCGCGATGAGGACCACCGCGGCGAGCGTGATCAGTCCCCAGCGCGGGCCGCGCGGCTTCCCGGCATCCGTGCCGGGCGCCGGACCCGTGGGTGGCTGCCCGGGGATTCCGTGCCCCCGCGTTCCCGGTCCCGAATTCATCGCCGTCTGCGGGTTACCGGGGTCGTATCCGGGGAGCACCTGTGTGGGCTGATAGCCGTGCGGGGGCGGGTAGCCCGGCTGAGGCGGATACGGCTGTTGCGACGGAGGACCCTGTTGCGACGGAGAACCCTGTTGCGACGGAGGACCCTGCGGGGAGGGATAGGCCTGGGTGGGCTGGTACTCGCTCCCCTGCGCGCCCCACTGCTCGTAGCGGGTGTACGCGACCGTCGGGTTGGTGACCGGCCGCCCGTACGCCTCGGTCGCGTCGTCGGTGTGCAGCACGCGGGTCGCGTCGGGGTCCGTCCCGTTCGACGACTCGTCGAGTGCGTAGGCCCGTTCCTGCGGGGTGCGCGGATCCTGGGGATTCTTCATAGCGCCTTCCAGAGTAGGCGCGCGCGGCCCCGGCAGCTCCTGCCGCCGAGGCCGCGCACGGGCGCCGTCAGGCGCTGATCACGAGGTGGTCGCCGTCCTCGCTGACGCCCACGTGGACGGTGTCTCCGTCCTTGATCTCACCGGCGAGCAGCTTCTTGGCGAGCTGGTCGCCGACCGCCTGCTGTATCAGGCGGCGCAACGGACGTGCACCGTACTGCGGGTCGTAGCCGCGCACCGCCAGCCAGAACCGCGCGGTGCTCGAGACGTCCAGTGTCAGTCGCCGCGCCGACATGCGGTCGGCGAACTGGTCGAGCTGGATGTCGACGATCTTCTCGAGCTGCTCCTCCGAGAGCGGGTCGAAGATCACGACGTCGTCGAGCCGGTTGATGAACTCCGGCTTGAACGCCGCCCGCACCGCCGCCATGATGTGCTCCCGATCGCCACCCGCACCGAGGTTCGATGTGAGGATCAGGATGGTGTTGCGGAAGTCGACCGTGCGGCCCTGGCCGTCGGTGAGACGACCGTCGTCGAGCACCTGCAGCAGCGTGTCGAAGACGTCCGGGTGTGCCTTCTCGACCTCGTCGAACAGCACCACCGTGTAGGGGCGACGCCGCACGGCCTCGGTCAGCTGACCGCCGGCCTCATAGCCGACGTAGCCCGGAGGCGCACCGACGAGGCGTGCCACCGAGTGCTTCTCGCTGTACTCGGACATGTCGATCCGCACCATGGCACGTTCGTCGTCGAACAGGAAGTCGGCGAGCGCCTTCGCCAGCTCCGTCTTGCCGACACCGGTCGGGCCGAGGAACAGGAAGGACCCCGTCGGACGGTTCGGGTCGGCGACACCGGCACGTGCACGACGCACCGCGTCGGAGACGGCCTGCACCGCGACGTCCTGGCCGACGACCCGCTTGCGCAGTTCGTCCTCCATCCGCAGCAACTTGGAGGTCTCGCCCTCGAGCATGCGGCCGGCGGGGATGCCGGTCCATGCCGCGACGACGTCGGCGACGTCGTCCGGGCCGACCTCCTCCTTGAGCATCAGGGCGCCACCGGCGGTGGTACCCGACGCGGCGGCTGCCGCCTCGAGCTTCTTCTCCAGCTCGGGGATGCGGCCGTAGCGCAGCTCGGCGGCCTTGCCGAGGTCGCCGTCGCGTTCGGCGCGTTCTTCCTCACCGCGCAGGGATTCGAGCTGTTCCTTGATCTCCCGCACGGAGTCGATCGCGGTCTTCTCGTTCTGCCAGCGCGTGGTGAGCTGGTTGAGCTTCTCCCGCTCGTCGGCGAGTTCGGCGCGCAGCTTCTCGAGGCGCTCCTTCGAGGCCTCGTCGCTCTCCTTCTGCAACGCCATCTCCTCGATCTCGAGGCGACGGACGACGCGTTCGACGGTGTCGATCTCCTCGGGACGCGAGTCGATCTCCATCCGCAGGCGCGAGGCTGCCTCGTCGACGAGGTCGATCGCCTTGTCGGGTAGGAAGCGCGAGGTGATGTACCGGTCGGACAGCGTCGCCGCCGCGACGAGCGCGGAGTCGGTGATGCGCACGCCGTGGTGCACCTCGTAGCGCTCCTTGAGGCCGCGCAGGATGCCGACGGTGTCCTCGACACTCGGCTCCCCCACCAGGACCTGCTGGAAACGACGTTCGAGGGCCGCGTCCTTCTCGATGTACTTGCGGTACTCGTCGAGGGTCGTGGCACCGACCAGCCGCAGCTCACCGCGGGCGAGCATCGGCTTGATCATGTTGCCGGCGTCCATCGCCGACTCGCCGGTCGCGCCGGCGCCGACGATGGTGTGGAGCTCGTCGATGAAGGTGATGATCTGCCCGGCCGATTCCTTGATCTCGTCGAGCACGGCCTTGAGGCGTTCCTCGAACTCGCCGCGGTACTTCGCGCCCGCGACCATCGAGCCGAGGTCGAGCGAGATGACGGTCTTGCCGCGCAGCGACTCGGGCACGTCCCCGGCGACGATGCGCTGGGCGAGGCCCTCGACGATGGCGGTCTTACCGACGCCTGGCTCACCGATGAGGACCGGGTTGTTCTTGGTCCTGCGGGAGAGCACCTGGACGACACGGCGGATCTCGTTGTCGCGACCGATGACCGGGTCGAGCTTGCCTTCACGCGCCCGCGCCGTCAGATCGGTGGAGTACTTCTCCAGGGCCTGATAGCTGGCCTCGGGATCGGCGGAGGTCACGCGGCGGTTGCCGCGGACGGTCGTGAAGGCGTCGCGCAGGGCGGCCGGCGTTGCGCCGTGCCCGGCGAGGAGCTTCGCGACATCGGAGTCGCCACCGGCGAGGCCGACGAGGACGTGCTCGGTGGAGACGAATTCGTCGGTGAGTTCGGTGGCGAGTTTCTGTGCCGCGGTCATGGCCGCGATCGCCTCACGCCCGAGCTGTGGTGTGGTGGTCGCCCCGCTGGTCTGCGGAAGACGACGGACGAGGTCCTCGGCTTCCCTGCGCACCGCGGCCGGGTCGACGCCCACCGCTTCGAGCAGCGGGCCGGCGATGCCGTCGGTCTGGTCGAGCAGTGCCACGAGCAGGTGTGCCGGACGGATCTCCGGGTTGCCCGCAGCGGACGCCGACTGAAGTGCAGCGGTGAGTGCGGCCTGGGTCTTGGTCGTCGGATTGAACGAGTCCACTGCGCGCCCCTTTCTTTCTCGGTGCACCCCACGCGCAGGCGAGTGCCCCATGTCGATTCTGCAGCCGATTCCCTGCCTCGGGCAGGTCTCGGTGATGTCGAATTCTTCAACGGATCATAAGTTGAGTTTGTTCCACTCAACTTTCCTGAGTGCAGTGATTCTGCTCACAAACCGCTCGCAGGTTGTGACGGACCCGGCGGTCAGTGGCCGGGCGCCCTGCAACCGACTACAGTGGCGGCGTTCGCGCAGCACGGATACAGGGAGGATGGCGTGGAGGCTTTCGCCATCGCCCGGGTTCAGCTCAGCTTCGCGTCGATCATCGCCACCCCCACCGGAGCCGAACGGTTCGCGACGGCGTTCTACAACGCCATGTGGAGCGAGTCCACCGGCATCCGCTCACTGTTCCCCGCCGGCATGGAGTCGATGCGACAGCGGTTCGCGACCGCGGTCGGCTGGGTCGTCGCCCGCCTCCACGAACCGGGCACCGTCGACAGGTTCCTCGCCCAGCTCGCGCGCGACCACCGTAAGTACGGGGTCGAGCCGCTGCACTACCGCGTCGCGGGCAACGCACTGCTCGCCGCGGTCCGCGAATGCACTCCCCTGATCCTGTGGACGGCCGCGCTCGAACGCACCTGGGCCGAGGTCGTCGACGGAGTCGTCGAGACGATGGCGACCGCCGCGGCCACCGACGACCTGCCTGCCTCGTGGGGGGCCACCGTCGTCGGCCACGAACGCGTGCTCCCCGATCTGGCCATCATCCGGCTCGAGGCCGACAGCTCGATCCCCTACTACGCGGGCCAGTACATGAGCGTGCAGATCCCGCAGCGCCCGCACATGTGGCGATACCTGTCGGCAGCGATCCCGCCGAATCCGTACGGGCAGATCGAATTCCACGTTCGACGGGTCTCCACCGGATGGGTGAGCCCCGCGCTCGTCGGCGAGACCGCGGTCGGCGACCGGTGGACGATCGGCCCACCGCTCGGTGGCCTGCACGTCGACCGCGAGAGCGGCCGGGACGTGCTGATGATCGCGTCCGGCACCGGTCTCGCACCCATGCGCGCCCAGATCATGGAGATGGCGATGCGCGGCGACAACCCGCGCGTCCACCTGTTCTACGGGGGCAAGTATCCGTGCGACCTGTACGACCTCGAGACCCTGTGGCAGATCGCCACGACCAACCCGTGGCTGACCATCGTGCCGGTGCTCGAGGAGAAGGAGAACCCTTGGTGGCACCCGGTTCCCGCGAAGGAACCGCCCACCGGCCTCAACCGGCCGATGTACGGCAAGCTCGGTAAGGTCGCCGGGCAGTTCGGCACGTGGGCCGACCGTCAGATCCAGATCGCCGGGTCGCCGTCGATGATCCGCACGACGCTGTACGCGCTGTCGGCGGCAGGCACCCCGCGTCAGAACATCAGCTTCGACCCGCTCTGATCTGCTTGCGCAGCTTCCGTGCTGCGAGAACGTTCCGCGTCAGCGAGATCGGGTTCGGTGGCACCCATCCCGCCTGCTTTGCCATTCCGAGGTCGTCGCGCACGGCCCAATGCTCGACGATCTTGCCGTCGGCCACCCGCATCCAATGGGCCTGACGCACCGTGAAACTCTTTCCCGTCGGCGCGAACACCTGATCGACGCGGCCCTGCTCGTCGTAGGTGGCGAAGGGTCCTTCGTGTCGCGCCGACATGACGGTGTCGAGGACGACGAGATCGTCCTGCTCCACAACGTTCTTCACCTCGAACTTCAGATCTGCGAAGGCGTCACGCAACCACAGTGCAGTCGCGAAGAAACCGTCGGGTCCGTGGACTCTGGTGGGAGGCGGTTCACTCTTTGCTTCGCGATTGACCGCGTCCGCGGACAGCACCTCGCCGAAAACGCTGCGATCACCGTCGGCCATCATCATCAGAGCCCGCACGGCGAGAGATTTCTTCTCCTCGGATCCGAGTTCCGGGGGTGGACGCCGGAGTGGAATGTTCGATCTTCACGGCACTTCTCCTGCCTGTGAAACGAGACGATCGACCCCCGGTTCGAGTATGAACCGGCCGGTCCAGAAGTCAACGCCGCAGGAGAAGGGAACGGTGGTTACATCCGCTGCGCCGCGACCGCCCGCGCGAACTCCGGATGCGCCTGCGAGATGACGAGTTCCGAACCGTCCTCGGTCACGGACATTCCCAGAGAGGCCCGCTTCGGCTCGAGCACCCGCAAGGCGACGTAGATCGGGAGGAACGACAGACCGAAGACACCGAGCAGCGCCAGACCGTAGATCTCGGGAGCGCCCTGCACGAGCGCGAACACCAGCGCGAGGAAGATGACGCCGAGGACCGTGCAGGTCGCGGCGGCGGCGATCTGCCAGCGCGTGCGGACGGCGACGCAGCGAGCACACACGGGCCAGTCCACCGCGGCGACCTGCACCGTGTAGGCTGCCTCGAGCGCCGAACCGAACCGGTTCGATCCCTGGCGGGGCTCCGATGCGTCGGCCGCGACCGTCACCCGGACACGTCCGGTCTCGGGCTCTCCGTGGCGCGGGCAGATCGGGGGGATGGGATCGATCGGTCGCATCGAACCGTCTCCGAGCGTGCTCGTCGCTCCCGAGCCCGGATATTCGACTGCCAACCGCACCTCGACCCGCTGGACGTCCCCGTTCACCATGCGAGGGAGTATGTCAGGCCGCACTCCCCGGTGAAAGCCGAGGATCTATCGGCCGCGTCGCCTCTCCGTCTCGGCCACGAAGTTCGGGTGGGCGTACGCGACAACGAGGGCCGACCCGTCGATCGGAGCCTCGAAACCCCACCAGCCCTGACGCATCTGTCTGACGAAGATCGCCGGGGTCGGAACGAGGAAGGTTCCGAACACGAGCAGCGACCACAGGGCCATGTACTCGCGGGCCCAGCCGAGGGCCGCCATCTGCACCGCGACGAGCAGGCAGACCAGTCCGCCCAGCATGCACAGCCACATCGCCCACCGTGTCAGCCGATCGATCCGGACGCACCGCGCACACATCGGTACATCGAACGCGATCACGTGTGGCTTGTGCTGCGCACGTGCACGCCACGTACTGGCCTTCGCCGCAGCTTCGGTACCGATGATGCGGATCTGCGCGCGACTGTGCCGGATCTTGCGATAGGTGGTGACCCAGGTGTGCACGCGCTCGACCTCCGGCACCCCGTGCACAGGACACACGGGTGGAAGCTCATCCTTCACCGTCAGCTGGACGGGTCGGCCCCCCAGTCGTGTCGGTATCGCATCGTCACGGTCCTGTGTCTCGAAACGCACATGCGCAAGAACATTTTTCGTGTTCCCCCCGGTTGTCACGTCGTGCACTGTAGCGGGCGTCGCAAACGCCGTTGCGATGGCCTACACTCTCGTCCGATCACGACTGGGGGATGTCTTGACACGATCGAATCTGTATGTGGACCCGGACGACCTGCGCGCTGCAACACATGATCTGCGCGATCTGGCCGACCAGGCGGATGGTGCACGCCGTTACGCCGATCGCTGGCTGACGCCTCCTGAGACCGGGGGACTGATCTACTTCGATGTCGTCGAACGGGTGCACACGGCCCGTGCCCGGCTGACGGCTCTCTACGACGAGCTGGGTGTGGCGATCGACCGAGCGGCGACGGCGATGACCGAATCCGCACGGACATACGAGGACACCGAACTGGGCACTTCGGCACAGTTCGAGCGCACCGGTCCGGACATCGGCCGGTGAGCGCTCGTCCGGACGATGCGCTCGTCGAACCCACCGCGTCCGATCCCATACCGGACCTGATCGAACGCACCCTGGGGATGTACTACCTCTCCCCGAGCTTCTACGTCGCCGAACTCTGCAAGTTCGTGGTGGGCACGGATCCGTGGGTGTACGCGGCCCAGCACTGCGGTGGCGACTGGGAGTCGGTGCTGCGCACGAGCGATGGCGTGAACAGGCTGGCCACCTTCCACCGTGCGTACGCGACGGCCGTAGACGACGTCCACGGCACGGTTGCCCCGTGGGACGGATCGGCGGGCGGGGCCGCCGGTCGTTATCTCACCGATCTGCAGAACGCCCTCGACGAACAGGCCCGGGCCGTTCACGGGATCTCTGAGCAATTGGAGAAGATCGCCGTGTCGATGTACGAACTGAACCAAGCATTCGCCGAAATCCTCTCGGTCATAACCGATGCAGCCATCAGGGTTCTGATCAGGATCGCGGCGACGAGTTCTTCGGGCAGCCCGGCGATGTCGGAGTTCTGGGCTCGGCGGCCATTGCAGCGTCCTCCGTAGTGGACCTGGTGATCATCAGCGACCAGTGGAGGAAGGCGATCGACGTCCACACCACAGTGTGGACGTCCATCCAGGGCCTCATCGGTGTGCTCACCGGAAATCTCGCGAAGATCGAGAACATCGAGATCCCCGGCCTCCCCGCAGTCTAGGCACCACGGTGCCGCACAGGAATCGAGAAGACATGGACGAATCCGAGATCGTCGTCGACGTCGCGCGCGGCGATACCACCCTGTCCCGCGAGATCGTCACGTCATTGCGGTCGATCGCCGATGCCACGGGCGACCCGGCCTTCGCGAAGCTCGTCGAGCAGGTGACGTCGGGTGAGCTGGGGGTGCGGGAACTCGCCGGTACAGAAGTGTTCTCGTCGATGCTCGACCGTCTGGTCGCCCCGGTCTTCGAGTCGCTGAAGGAGACGACCTTCGAGGACCTCGTCGAGGAGCGTCCCGACCCTCGAATGTAACGCAGCTCACACTCCTCGCGATGATCCATCATCAGCCACACACAGAGGAACGGACATGAGCAGGATTCACGTGTGGCTCGCGATGATCGTCGTCATCGCGGGGATCGGGCTGACGGGCCCGACCGCGTCGGCCGCAACGCCCTATTGCGGCATCCACTGGGGTTCGCTGGACAAGGTGAACCCGACGATGGTCGCCTCACCGTTCACCGCCGTGCGGGCAGGACGGCACGAGTGCTTCGACCGGACCGTCGTCGATCTCGCCGGGCCGGCCGCGGGTTACCGCGTCGGCTACGTCCCCGCCGTCCACGAGGACGGATCGGGGTTCGAGGTCCCGCTGCGCGGAGGCGCCTACCTCCAGGTGGTCGTCCTCGCGCCCGCCTACTACGTACCGGCGAACCGGCGCGAGGTCGTCGACGTGAGCGGATACCGCACCCTGCGACAGGTGGCGTGGGCCAACAGTTTCGAAGGCCAGACCACCCTCGGTGTCGGGGTACGGGCCCGGCTGCCGTTCCGGGTGTTCACCCTCGACGGTCCCGGTAGCGGTTCACGGGTGGTGCTGGACGTCGCGCACCAGTGGTGAGGCAGGACAGCGGCATTCCGAATCCACGAGTCCTGGTGACAAACAGCCGGCCCCGGCAACCACGACCGGTTGCCGGGACCGACCGCCACGCGAACGAGGTCAGCGATAGGACGCCCGCAGCGTCTTCTTGTCGAGCTTGCCCAGCGGCGTCAACGGCAGGGCGTCGAGGAAGTCGACCGATTTGGGGGCGTGCACCGAACCCTTTGCGGCACGCACCTTCTCGATCAGTTCCTCGACCGGCACCGACTGACCGTCGCGCAGCACGACACACGCCTTGACGGCCTCGCCCCACTTGGTATCCGGCACACCGACGACGGCCACGGACGCGACCGCCGGGTGCGACGAGATGACGTCCTCGATCTCGCGGGGGAAGACGTTGAAGCCGCCGGTGACGATCATGTCCTTCTTGCGGTCGACGATCGTCATGAAGCCGTTCTTGTCGGCGCGCGCGACGTCGCCGGTGTGCAGCCATCCGCCGCGCAGCGCCTCGGCGGTCTCCTCCGGCTTGTTCAGATAGCCCTTCATCACGAGCGGGCCGCGCACACAGATCTCGCCGAGTTCGCCCTGCGGCACCTCGTTCAGGTCGTCGTCGAGCAGGCGGACGTCGAGCCACGGCACGGGGCGGCCGCACGACGCGAGGCGGCTCGGATCGTCGGGGAGGTGTTCTTCCTTGCGCAGCACCGAGATGGTCATGCCGCATTCGGACTGGCCGTAGAACTGGAAGAAGACCGGGCCGAGCCGCTCGATCCCTTCGCGCAGGCGGGACGGCGACATCGCCGACGCACCGTAGAACAGGGTCTCGATGCTCGACAGGTCGCGGCTGTCGAAATCGGGATGGTCGAGCAGCATGTAGATCATCGTCGGCACGAGCATGGTCGCGTTGATGCGATGCTTCTCGATCGCTTCGAGCACGAGCGCAGGATCGAAGTGCGGCAGCACGTAGAGGCATCCGCCGCGCAGGAGCGTGGGGACGAAGAACGCCGCACCGGCGTGCGAGAGCGGGGTGCACACGAGGAAGCGCGGCTGCTCGGGCCACTGCCACTCGGCCATCTGGATCTGGTTCAGGGCCGCGCCCGAACGGAACGAGCCCATCACGCCCTTCGGCTTCCCGGTCGTGCCGCCGGTGTAGACGATGGAGGAGGTGTCCTCGATGTCGACGGGCGCGGACACGAGGCGCTGCTCGGTGAACTCCTCGGACAGGGCGAGAATGTCGGTGCCCACCGAGGACGGGCCGAGGGAGAACAGGTTCTTCAGGGTCGGCACCTGCTCGCGCAGCTCCGCTGCGCGTTCCTCGAAGTGGCGGGGATCGAAGATCAGGGTCTCGATCTCGGCGTCGGTCGAGATGTACAGGTGGTCGGAGAGCGAGCCCATCGGGTTCAGGGCCGTGGTGCGGCAGCCGGCGACCATCGTGGCGCCCATCGAGATGAGCACCTCGGGCCGGTTCTTGGACAGCATCGCGACCGCCGTTCCCTGGCCGACCCCGACGGACGCGAGCGCCTGCTGGAACCGGCTGATGGCGGCGCGCATCTCGGCTCCGGTGAGGACGACGTCACCGAGGTGCAGGGCGGGCCGGTCGGCGCTGCGGTCGAGCGCGGTGATGAGGAGATCGGGCGTGAATGCGGGGCGGTAGAGGTCGGCGTACTCCTCGGGCATGGTCGTCCTTCCGGTGTGCTGTGACGGTCCGTTGTGTGACGTCACCGGTTGGCGTTCTCCGCTGTGGTGACCATCACCTGCCGTTCGTCACGATAACCGCCCGAGGCCGAAAACTGAAACACGTTCCACTCTGCCTTTTCGGCGACTTCTCGCCTAGAGTCTTGGGCACGTCACAGCACACCACCGGGGGATCACGCATGCAGTCGGCCACGCCGTCACCGAGCGAGACCGAAACGGCAGTCACCGCAACCGTCGTCGAACATCATCGGCTCCGGCACGACCTCGCCGTCGTGCGTCTCGAATGCGACGACGCGATCGTCGATTTCCGCCCCGGGCAGTACGTCGACGTGGCCGTGCCGCAGCGTCCCACGCTGCCGCGTCGCCTCTCCCCCGCGCTGCCACCGTCGCTGGACGGCAAGCTCGAGTTCCACGTGCGCACGGTCCCGGGTGGCTGGGTGAGCGGCGCGATCGTCGCCGACACCCAACCGGGCGACGTGTGGCAGATCGGCGCCGCCCGCGGCGGCGACCTCCACATCGACGACACCGGCCGCATCGTCATCATGGTGGCCGGCGGCACGGGCCTCGCGCCGCTGCGGTCGCTGATCCTCGACACGGCGCGTCACCCGGATCCGCCCCGCACCTTCCTGTTCACGGGCGCCCGCAACCCGCGCGACCTGTACGCCGCCGACATGCTCATGCTCCTGTCCGAGGCGCTGCCGTGGCTGACGGTGGTGCCGGTCGTGGAGACCCTCGAGATCCCCGACATCCCCGACCCCTGGTTCGATCGCATCGCCCCGCGCATCGACGAGTTCGGACCCGACCCCGACGAACTGCTCGAGGGCAGCGTCGACGAGGTCGTCACGTCCTACGGTGCGTTCGGCGACCACCAGGTGCTCGTGTGTGGCCCGGCGGCCATGGTGCGCACCACCGCTCAGCGGCTGATCGAGACCGGCACCCCGGTCGAGAACATCCGCTACGACCCGTACTGAGTGCGCCCGACGTCCGGCCGGCTCTTCAGCGATCGGCTGCGACGGTCACCCAGGCACGAGCGACGACGGATCCGGAAGGATCCGTGCCGATGAGCGCGACGTCCTCGACGTCCTCGTGATCGGTGCGGTAACGCTGCAACACGGTCACCGACCAGGTCTGTGATCCGGGACCCGCGGAATGTCCGTAGAACCGCATCCGGAGTCGCCGCACATCGGCGAGGTCGAACCGTTCGACAACCGAATGCAGCAGTTCGTCGGCGAGCGGGACGGACGCACCGTGCTCACCGACCGGACGCGCCGATCCGGACACGTAGACCTCGGCGACCAACCGCCCGATCTCATCGACGTGTCCGAGTGTCCGGTCGAGCCGACCGGACGCCTCGTCGCGGTTGTCGCGGGACCGGCAGGCCAGCGCCTCGGTGGTGGGTGGCGCGAAGAACACGATGTCCACTTCGTCCACCGGGCCGTCTTCGAGACGGGGCCCGGCTCCCCAGAGGGACAGCACGGTCGGGAGGGAACGGACGTCCCCGTTCGTGATCGTCACATGCCCTCCCTACCTTTCGGATCGTCCACTCAGGCGACCGGTGCGTCCGACGATGCTGCGTCGCGTGCCGCGATGTACCCGAAGACCAGGCCCTGCCCGATGGTGGCACCGGCACCGGGATAGCGGTGGCCGAACGCGTTGGCCGCGGTGTTGCCGATGGCGTAGAGACCGGCGATGGGGCTGCCGTCCTCGCGGAGGACCCGCGCCCGCTCGTCGGCGCGCACGCCACCGCACGTGCCGAGATCGCTCAGCGTCATCTTCACCGCGTAGAGCGGGCCGTGCGTGAGGGGTCGCAGGTTCGGGTTCGGCTGGACGGTCGGGTCACCGTAGTAGCGGTCGTAGGCACTGCCGCCACGTCCGAACTCGGAATCCGTTCCCGCCGCGGCGTCCTCGTTGAACCTTCCGAACGTCGCGGCGAAGGTGTCCACCGGCACACCCATCGACGCCGCGAGTTCCGCAGCGGTGGTGCCGCGGTGGGCGATGCCCGCCTCGTACCAGGCCTCCGGGAGCGGCCGGCGCGGGAACACCCCGGCCGCGAACACGTAGCTGTTGCGGTAGTTCTGGTCGAAGACGATCCACATCGACTCGATCGGATCGCCGGCACGCTCGCGTTCGAGCACCAGCTGTCCGAACGACATGTAGTCGGACGACTCGTTCGTGAACCGGCGTCCCGTCTGGTCGACGATGAACGAGCCGGGCAGCGAACGCTCGGCGAGCATGACCATCGGCGGCTTGCCCGGACGGGTCGGCGCGACGGCGGGGAACCACCATGCCTGATCCATGAGGGCGAGATCGGCACCGACCTCCTGGGCCGCCTTGATCGCGTCGCCGGTGTTGGTCTCCGCCCCGAGGCTCTCGTGGTCGAGCAGACGCTCGGACTGGAACTTGCGCCGCATCTCCATGTCGTGGTCGAACCCCCCCGCGGCAAGCACCACCCCGCGACGAGCGGTCACCGTCACCTCACGTCCGTTCTGCGCTACGACGGCACCGGTGACACGATCCCCGTCGGTGAGCAGACGCACCAGCGACGTCTCGGTCCACACCGGCACACCGGCCTTCAGCACACCCGCGAACAGGCCGGCGGCGATCGCTTGCCCACCGGCGACGTATTCACGCTTGACGGCGAGACCGGCGACCCCCTGTGCGAGCCGCTTGAAGATACGCGGAAAACCCTTGTGCGGCACGCGCAACATGAGGTTCATCCACTTGTAGTCGGCACCGGTGGTGGGCATCGGCAGGCTCGCCTCCATGAGGCCGGGACGCAGTCGACCCCGCTCCTCACCGAGGACCGACAGGTCCATGGGCAGGCACTCGCAGCTGCGGCCGACCGCCGAACCACCCGCCAGTTCGGGGTGATAGTCGGAGTAGCCCTCAGCCCAGAACAGCTTCATGGGGGTGGTGCGCTGGAGCATCTCGACGGTGGCGACACCGTTGTCGACGAAGGCCTCGCCCCGTTCGACCGGCGCCGTGCCGTCGACGACCGTCCGCACGTAGGTGTGGCCGCGCTCGACGGTGTCGCCGCTTCCCGCCGCGGTGAGTACCGGATTGGCCGGCACCCAGAACGCACCGCCGGAACGGGCGGTCGATCCGCCGACGTAGGCCGACTTCTCCACGAGGAGGGCGGACAGTCCTGCCTCGTGCGCGGTGAGTGCGGCGGCCATGCCGGTACCGGACCCGATCACGAGCAGGTCGACGGTGGTGTCCTGGGCGGGTGCCACGGGCGGTACGGATGTCGGCGCCATCGACAGTCTCCTTCTCGTCGTTGTCTGCGGGACGCTAGGACAGTTGCTCAGGACGCGAAGCCGCTCGTCCCGGTCACCGGGAGATCCGGCCCGTCGACCAGGGCGCGCACCATCTTCCACACCTCCTGCCGCGCCGGCTCGCTGAGCGACAACGCGGGGAAGGTCAGGAATCCGTGGAACAGGCCGTCGAATCTGCGGTGCTGCACGGACACCCCGGCCGCGGCGAGACGGTCGGCGTAGTCGTCGCCGGACGAACACGGCGGATCGAGTTCGGCGGTGGCGACGACCGCCGAGGGCAGCCCGGCGAGCGACTCGGCGCGGGTGGGGATCAGGCGGGGATCGTCGGTGCCGTCCGGTGCGTACTGCTCCCAGTACCACCGCATCGCCGCGGCGGAGTTGTAGTAGCCCACCCCGTACTTCCGGTACGACTCGGTGTCGAAGTCGTCGTCGATCACCGGATAGAACAACGCCTGACCGAGCACCGCCGGTCCGCCCCTGTCGCAGGTGGCGATCGCGACGGTCACGGCGAGGTTTCCACCGGCACTGTCGCCGGCAAGCACGATGCGCGCCGGGTCTCCCCCGTACGACGCGACGGTCGCGGCCGTCCATTCGAGCGCGGCGTACAGGTCGTCGTGCGCGGCCGGGGCAGGGTGTTCGGGAGCGAGGCGGTAATCGACGGACACGACGACGGCCCCGACAGCCTCCGCCATCGACCGGCAGAACTCGTCGTGACTGTCGAGATCGCAGAAGACGAACCCTCCACCGTGCGCGAACACGACGACCGGGCGCGCGGCCTCGGAGGACTCGGGACGGTAGAGGCGCAACGCGAGGCCGCCTCCCGGTCCGTCGACGACGAGATCGTGTACCTCACTGGTCGTGTATCGGCGAGCGGGACCGGACGTGCTCCGCGAGCCCGTCCGAGCGCACACTCCTGACGGACCGATCGACGAAGGAGAGCGTATGACCGACGGATCGAACCGCATGCCGGCAGTACGCATCGGGATCACCAGCCCGGTCGTCACCCGGGTCCCCGGGGCCTCCGGCGACTGGGAGGCCGGCGCGGGCATCGAGGAACTGTCGCAGATCGCGGTCACCGCGGATCGGTCGGGATTCCACCACCTCACCTGCAGTGAACACGTCGCCGTACCGGCGCCCGTGGCCGCGACGCGCGGTGGGACGTACTGGGATCCGCTGGCGACCCTCGGCTTCCTGGCAGCGCGCACCGACCGGATCCGACTGGTCACCCAGGTTCTCGTCCTCGGCTACCACCATCCTCTGGAGATCGCGAAGCGCTACGGCACGCTCGACACGGTCAGCGGTGGACGCCTGACCCTCGGTCTCGGCGTCGGTTCGCTCGAGGAGGAGTTCGCGTTGCTCGAAGCCCCCTTCACTGATCGCGGCGCACGCGCCGACGATGCTCTCGCCGCCCTGCGCGCATCTCTATCGACACGCGAACCCTCCTATCACGGAGAGTATTTCGAGTACTCGGATGTGGTGGTCGATCCCTGCGCCGTGCAGCCGCGAGTTCCGTTATGGATCGGCGGCCGCACCCCGCGTTCGCTGCGACGCGCGTGCGAGTTCGGGGACGGCTGGGTACCTTTCGGGCTCCCCTTCGACGACGTGAAAACGATGCTCGCGAAGAGGCAGCCGCCGCCCGGCTTCGAGGTCGTGCTGTCGGTGACGCGGCTCGACCCGCTCGGTGACCCCGACGCGACGCGCAGACGACTCGGCCGCGCGATCGCAGCGGGCGCGACGATCGTCGGTGCCGGTGTGGACGCCGGATCCGCCGACCACTACTGCGACCAGCTCGTCGCCCTCGCCGACCTGTTCGGCAGGGAATTCGGCGATCTCGGGGTGGGGTGAGGTCGGCATCTCCCGCTGGCCGGGAGAACGGCGATGCGGTGCGCCAGCGGGTCGCTAGCCAGCGTCGACGCGACACCTTTCGTCCCGCACCACACAGGAGCGACCGTGACCGTTTCCGACACCGACGCCCGCACTCAGCGCATCCGCACCACCGTGCACGCCTATCTCGATGCCGTGGCCGCAGGCGTGGCCGCCGACATCGCCGCCCTCTACGCCGACGACGCCACCCTCGAGGATCCTGCCGGAAGCGAGCCTCGCGTGGGCCGGGCAGCGATCGCCGAGTTCTACAAGGGTGTCGAGGCCACCGAGAACACCACCGAGTTGCTCACGCTCCGGATCGCCGGGTCGACCGCGGCCTTCCACTTCCGTGTGGTCACGAAGGCGGGCGAGCAGACCTACGAGATCGAGCCCATCGACGTCATGACGTTCGACGACGAGGGACGCATCACCAGCATGCGGGCGGTCTGGGCTCCCAGCGACATGCGTGTTCGCTGACCGGTCGGCGGGACAGGGTTCGCACACTGTGTCGTCGGTGACGGACACTGGAACGAACGCCGATCGATTGGAGTTTCGATGACAGCGGAACACGCGGTACTGGATCCCCGACGGATCCGCGACGTGATGGGCAACTTCTGCACGGGTGTCACGGTGATCACCGCGCTCGACGGCGACGAACCGCTGGGATTCGCCTGTCAGTCGTTCGTGTCGGTCTCGCTGGACCCGCCGCTCATCTCGTTCTGTCCCGCCCGCACGTCGACGACCTGGCCGAAGATCCGGGAGGTCGGCAACCTGGCCGTCAACGTCCTGGCCGAGAGCCAGCGCACCCTGTGCGGTGCGTTCGCGGTGAGCGGCGGCAACAAGTTCCGCGGGGTGCGCTGGGAGCCGGGCGACAACGGCGCTCCGGCGATCGAGGGAGCCCTGGCGCGGGTCGAGGCAACCGTGGAGACCGAGTACGAGGCCGGCGACCACACGATCGTGCTGGCACGGGTCACGGGGCTGACGTCGCTGCACTCCCGCGGTCCGCTCCTGTTCTTCCAGGGCACCTACGGCGGTTTCGAACGGCGGTGACGCCGAACGACAGGTGAGGGAATAGACGGTCACCGGTCGAGGTTGCTCCGAAGGTGTGCCCGGCGGCCGATACCGGGCCCCGACGCGAAGGATTACCGGTGACCGTTCCCCTCTCCATCCTCGACCTCGCACACATCGGCAAGGGCGAGACCGCCCGTGAGAGCTTCGACGCCAGCGTGAAGATGGCCCAGCTCGCCGAGCAGTGGGGTTACCGGCGCATCTGGTACGCCGAACACCACAACATGCCGACGATCGCCTCGTCGGCGACGAGCGTACTCATTGCGCACGTCGCCGCGCACACCTCGTCGATCCGTCTCGGCGCCGGCGGCATCATGCTGCCGAACCACTCGCCGCTGACCATCGCCGAACAGTTCGGAACTCTCGCCACGCTGCATCCCGGCCGCATCGACCTCGGTCTCGGCCGCGCTCCCGGCAGCGACCAGAAGACCATGCGGGCGCTGCGCCGCGACCCGACGTCGGCCGACAGTTTTCCGCAGGACGTCCTCGAACTGCAGGCCTACCTGAAGGGTGAGTCGCGGATCCCTGGAGTCGACGCGATCCCCGGTAAGGGCACCGATGTGCCGCTGTACATCCTGGGCTCGTCGCTGTTCGGCGCGAAACTCGCTGCTCTGCTCGGTCTTCCGTACGCCTTCGCGTCGCACTTCGCGCCGCAGGCCCTCGAGGACGCGGTGCGGCTGTACCGCCGCGAGTTCCAGCCCTCCCCCGACCACTCGGAGCCGTACGTCATCGCGGGTGTCGGTGTGATCGCCGCCGATACCGCCGAGGAGGCGCAGTCGCTGTTCGAGGCGACCAAGCGGGCGCGGGTCGTCCAGATGGTCGGACGCGGGCGCACGTTCAGCGAGGAGGAGATCGACATGCTGCTCGACTCCCCCGCCGGCATGCAGGTGCTCGAGATGCTTCGGTACACCGCCGTGGGTACGCCGCAGGAGGTGCGCGACTACCTCGACCGGTTCACCGAGCGCGCGCAGGCCGACGAGCTGATCGTCGTGTCGTCGGCTCCCGGACGCGACGCGTGGCTGCGTTCGCTGGAGCTTGTTGCGCAGGTCAGCGACCTCGTCCCGGCCTGATCGCCGAAGACCGACGGATCGGGCTACCGACGGGTACACTTCAGCGGCCGGCCAGGCACGGCTGAGAACCACGAGTCGTCAACCGCCAGGAGCACGATGAAGTACCGCACCCGCGCTGTCGCAGCGGCAGTTCTGACCGCTGCAGCGGCGATCACCGCACCCGCCACTGCGGCCGCCGATTCCCTGCCCACCGACGGGCCCACCATCACGCTGACGATCCGCAACGACACCGATGCGCCGATGGTGCTCACGTCGACCGAGAACCCTTACGGAACATGGGTGGACGAGCCGGCCACCGTGGTGTCGGCCCGCTCCACCGAGACGGTCTCGGCGAGCAGCGCCGACCGGCGCGGGTTCGGCATCCAGATCGACTACACGATGCCCGGCGACGCGACCGTGGCGCTCATGGCCAACAATTACGGCACGGGCGTCGCGAACGGCGACGGCACCCACATCGGCGGTGCCAACCGGCACCGCTTCGAGGTCGCGACCACTGTGGAGGACGGATATCCGTTCATGACAGCGGACTTCGCCGTCACCCGACCCTGAGACGACGGACCGGGCCCGGAGGATACCTGCGTATCCTCCGGGCCCGGTTCGTATGTGCGTCGGCGTCCCGCCTCTGTGTGTCAGCGTCCCGCAGCGTCCATCACGGACAGGTGCGCGAACAGTGCGCTCGCGCCGATCGGATTGCCGCCGCCGGGGTAGACGGTGCCGCTCGGTGCGGCCATCGTGTTGCCCGCCGCGTACAGGCCGGGGATCGGAGCACCCTCGCTGTCGAGCACCCGCCCGACGGTGTCGGTCCGCAGACCGCCCTTGGTGCCGAGGTCGGAGATGCCGAACTGTGCCGCGTGGAAGGGGCCCTGTTCGATCGGGACCAGCGCGGACCCACCGCCGGTGAAGGCGAGATCGTAGGGCTCGTCCCCGCGGCCGAAGTCCTCGTCGACTCCCTTCGCGGCCAGGTCGTTCCACCGCGCGACGGTCGCCTTCAGGGATTCGGCTGGCACACCGATCTGCTCGGCGAGTTCCTCGAGGGTGTCGGCGGTCTTCCACAGTCCCGCGTCGACGTACTTCTCGGTTTCGACGAGCGGCACATTCGTCGCCCCGACCGGTGGGACCTCACCGTTCCGGTCGTCGTAGATCATCCAGAACGGCAACGTCATCTCGCCGCGCTCCATGCGGGCGATGACGTCGCGGCCCAGACGGTCGTAGGGTGCGTACTCGTTGGTGAACCGCGCACCGTCCTGGTCGACGAAGATGCCGCCCGTGAAGCACAGCGCGAACGCCGAGCGTCCGTCCGGGTGGGTCAGTCCCGGCGACCACCAGGCCTGATCCATCAGGTCGACGTCGGCGCCGACGGCGATGCCCGCCTCGTGGGCCTTGCCGAGATTCGACCACGGGCCCATCGAGTCCCGCGCGGCGCCGGGCACCCCGTACTTGCTGCGCATCTCGTCGTTCCGATCGAAGCCACCGGCGGCGAGGACGACACCCTTGCGCGCGCGGATCGCCCGTCGCTCGCCGTCGTTCCCGACGACCGCGCCCACGACCACACCGTCCTCGACGATCAGTTCTTCGAGCGGGGTGTTCCGGTACAGCTCCACGTTCGGGTACTTGCGCAGGGCGATGAGGAATCGTCCGACGAGCGCGCGACCTCCGATGAGCATGTCGGGCAGGGGTTCGCCGTTGCGTTCGCGGCCGAGCGGGCCGCGGATCGACTCGTTGAGCTCGGGATCGGCGGCGATGGGCAGCGGCGACGGGACGATGTGACGTCCCTGGGCACGGGCCTTGGGCGCCTTGCCGAAGTAGTCGGGCCACGGGTAGACCATGAATTCGAGATCGTCGTCGGACTCGAGGTAGTCGATCAGCGGGGCGCCGCCGCGGACATACGCCTCCTGCAGTTCGCGCGGGGTGCGGTCGCCGACGACCGCGTGGTAGTAGGTCAGTGCGTCCTCGAGGGTGTCGTCGTCACCGGCACGCTGCAGGACCGCGTTGGTGGGGAACCAGACGCCGCCGCCCCCGGAGTACGCCGTGGTGCCGCCGAAGTACTCGGATGCCTCGACGAGGATCACCGACAGTCCTTCGCGCGCAGCGGTGTACGCACCGCAGCACCCTCCGGCTCCCGACCCCACCACGAGGACGTCGCATTCTTCCGCCCACTCCGCCATGACTGTTGCCTTCCGTCGACCGTTCGTGTGGAACACGCCACACTAGGCAGACGTCGAGGCTCCACAGGGCGATCGTCTCGCTGGGCGGGAGATTTTCGTTCTCGACCGATCCGGCGGATCAGTCCCGCTCGACCGCGGTGCGGTCAGTCGCGCCTGTTGCGCGGCTTCCACACGACGAGGGCGTTGCTGCGCGGAATGGGCACCAGATCGCCGCGTGTCGAACGCAACTGGGCGACCTCGGCGTTGAGTTCGGCGACGCGCTGCTGCAGTGCCTCGACCTGGTTGGTCAGCTCTATGATCCGTTTGATCCCGGCGAGGTTGACACCTTCGTCCTGGGAGAGGCGCTGCACTTCGCGCAGCAGTTCGACGTCGCGCGGCGAGTACCGGCGGCCGCCGCCGCTGGTGCGGTGCGGGGTGACGAGTCCGAGCCGGTCGTAGTTACGCAGCGTCTGCGCATGCATCCCGGCGAGTTCTGCTGCCACCGAGATGACGTAGACGCGCGCATCGGGATCCGGTGACAGATTCCGTGGCATTCTCGTCTCGCTCATCACGCACCTGCCCATCCCTCTCGAGGATCGAAACCGCTTGCCTCTTCTGCACGAAGATAGTTGTGCAGCGCTTCCGTCGCCTTCTCGTCGAGATTCTGCGGGATCGCGACCTTCACCGTGACGAGAAGGTCACCGGCGCCGCCCCCGCGCTTGGGGACGCCGCGTCCGCGGACCCGCAGGACCCGGCCGTCGGCCGTTCCCGGCGGGATCTTCAGCCCGACGCGGCCGTCGAGGGTCGGCACCGAGACGGTGCCGCCGAGGACGAGTTCGCCGTAGCTGACGGGCAGCACGAGGGTCAGATCGTCGCCCTCACGCCCGAACACGCGGTCGGGACGGACGTGCACCGTCACGAACAGGTCGCCGGACGGGGCGCCGCGCAGACCGGCCTCGCCCTGACCGGCGAGGCGGATGCGCGAACCGTCCTTGATGCCTGCGGGGACCCGCACGGTGATGGTGCGGGTGCGGTTCTGCACGCCGGTACCGCGGCAGTCGCTGCAGGGGTTGTCGATGATCGATCCGCTGCCCCGGCAGTCGTCGCACGGTTCCGAGAATCCGAAGGCGCCCTGGTTACGGGAGACCACACCGCTTCCGTTGCAGTTCGGACAGACCCGCGGGCTCGTTCCCGGCTGGGCACCGCTGCCGTGGCAGGTGGTGCACGGCGCCGGGCTGGTCATCCGCAGGGGAACCGTGACGCCCTGGACGGCATCGCGGAAGTCGAGCGTCGTCTCGGTCTCGACATCTGATCCGCGGCGTGGACGCGAACGGCCGGCGGTGGAAGCAGTGCCGCCACCGGCGCGGTTGAACAGGCCACCGAAGAGGTCGCCGAGCCCACCGTCGCCGCCACCGCCGAACAGGTCGCCGATGTCGAAGGTCGCTCCGGTACCACCGGAGAATCCGCCGGCGCCGGGACGGAAGCCACCCGGCATGCCGCCGGAGGCGAACAGGCGCCGGGTCTCGTCGTATTCCTTGCGCTTGGCGGGATCCGACAGGACGGCGTTGGCCTCGCTGACGGCCTTGAAGCGTTCCTCGGCCTTGGCGTCACCGGGGTTGGCGTCGGGATGCAGGTCCCGCGCCAGTTTCCGGTAGGCCTTCTTGATCTCGTCCTGCGTTGCGTCGGGGGAGACGCCCAGGTCCTTGTAGAAATCCTTCTCGATCCACTCCCGCTGGCTCACCGGGCGTCTCCTCCTCTCGCGTTTTCTTGTTCTTACTCTGTGCCCGGCTCCGCCGACCGCGCGTCACCCGGCGTGTCCGCCGGATCGCCGTCGGTGACCGTCACCATCGCGTGCCGCAGGATGCGGTCGCCGAAGCGGTAACCCTTGCGGAGCACCGTCCCGAGCACTGGGTGGTGACCGTCGCCTTCCATCTGGACGGCCTCGTGCAACTCGGGATCGAAGGCGTCGCCTTCCTCACCGAACGCGACGAGTCCGACACTGTCGAACACACCGGTCAGCTTGCCGGACAGTGCCTTCAGCGGACCCGTCTCCAGGTCGCCGTGGGCGCGTGCCCGGTCGAGGTCGTCGAGGACGTCGAGGAACTTCGCCGCGACGGAGGCCTTGGCCTCCTCCGCGATCGCCGTGCGCTGCGCCTCGGCGCGGCGACGGTAGTTCGCGTACTCCGCGCTCACGCGCTGCAGGTCGGCGGTGCGCTCGGCGAGTTCCTTCGCCTCCTGCGACTGTCCTTCGGTCCGCTCGGCCTTCTCGGCGTCGCCCTCCGCAGGAACCGACTCGATCACCTCGCCCTCCTCGGCGCGCGGCTCCTCGGCGGGGTCGCGCACCTCGAAGGTCTCAGGGTCGATCCGTCGCTTGTCGGTGACGGTCACCGGTTCCTGCTCGGGCTTGTCGGCACTCACTTCTTCTCCGAATCGTTCGGCTCGTCGACGACCTCGGCGTCGACGACGTCGTCGGCACCTGCGGCCGCGCCGTCACCGGCAGCGGCACCCTCGGCGCCCTGCGCCTCGTAGATGGCCTGGCCGAGGGCCTGCGACTCGGTCGCGAGCTTCTCGACGGCGGCCTTGACCGCGTTGATGTCGGAGCCGGCGAGGGCGTCGTTGGCTTCCTTGATCGCAGCCTCGACCTTCTCCTTGACGTCGGCCGGGACCTTGTCCTCGTTCTCCTTGATGAACTTCTCGGTCTGGTGCACGAGCGACTCGGCCTGGTTGCGGACCTCGGCCTCCTCGCGACGCTTGCGGTCCTCCTCGGCGTGCGCCTCGGCGTCCTTGACCATCCGGTCGATCTCCTCCTGGGACAGGCCGGAGCCTTCCTGGATCTTGATCGTGTTCTCCTTGCCGGTGCCCTTGTCGCGGGCGGTGACGTGGACGATGCCGTTGGCGTCGATGTCGAAGGTCACCTCGATCTGCGGGACGCCACGCGGAGCCGGCGCGATGCCGCCGAGCTCGAACGAGCCGAGCAGCTTGTTGTGCGCCGCGATCTCACGCTCGCCCTGGAAGACCTGGATCTGCACCGACGGCTGGTTGTCGTCGGCGGTGGTGAAGGTCTCCGACCGCTTGGTGGGGATCGTGGTGTTGCGCTCGATGAGCTTGGTCATCACGCCGCCCTTGGTCTCGATACCCAGCGACAGCGGGGTGACGTCGAGCAGCAGCACGTCCTTGACCTCGCCCTTGAGGACGCCGGCCTGCAGGGCTGCACCCACGGCGACGACCTCGTCGGGGTTCACGCCCTTGTTGGGCTCGCGGCCACCGGTGAGCTCGCGCACCAGGTCGGTGACGGCGGGCATACGGGTCGAGCCGCCGACCAGCACGACGTGGTCGATGTCGCCGACGGAAATGCCGGCGTCCTTGACGACCTGCTGGAAGGGAGCGCGGGTGCGCTCGAGGAGGTCGCCGGTGATCTTCTGGAACTCCGAGCGGGTGAGCTGCTCGTCGAGGAACAGCGGGTTCTTGTCCGCGTCGACGGTGATGTACGGCAGGTTGATCGAGGTCGACTGCGAGGACGACAGCTCGATCTTGGCCTTCTCGGCAGCCTCACGCAGACGCTGCATGGCCATCTTGTCCTTGGTCAGGTCGACGCCGTGCTGTGCCTTGAACTTGTCGACGAGCCAGTTGACGATGCGCTCGTCCCAGTCGTCGCCACCGAGGTGGTTGTCGCCGGAGGTCGCGCGGACCTCGACGACGCCGTCGCCGATCTCGAGGAGGGAGACGTCGAAGGTGCCGCCACCGAGGTCGAAGACCAGGATGGTCTGCTCCTTCTCGCCCTTGTCGAGACCGTAGGCGAGGGCAGCCGCGGTGGGCTCGTTGACGATGCGCAGGACGTTGAGACCGGCGATGGTGCCGGCTTCCTTCGTGGCCTGACGCTGGGCGTCGTTGAAGTACGCCGGGACGGTGATGACCGCGTCGGTGATGTCCTCACCGAGGTAGGCCTCCGCGTCGCGCTTGAGCTTCATCAGCGTGCGGGCGCTGATCTCCTGCGGCGTGTACTTCTTGTCGTCGATGGCCACGGTCCAGTCCGTGCCGATGTGGCGCTTGACCGAACGGATGGTGCGGTCGACGTTGGTGACCGCCTGGTTCTTGGCGGGCTGACCCACCAGAACCTCACCGTTCTTCGCGAATGCGACGACGGACGGGGTGGTGCGGGACCCCTCGGCGTTGGCGACCACAACGGGCTCGCCGCCTTCCAGAACGGAAACGACCGAGTTGGTGGTTCCGAGGTCGATGCCGACCGCACGAGCCATAATTTTCCTCCAATGTTCCTGCCGCGACGCGTGCGCGCCGCGAAAACGTTCCATGCCCGACCTGAGCCCGTTCGGCTCAGGTGAGCGCGGTCGACTCAAGCCTGCACCCGAGCGGTCCACGCCGTCAAGTGAAGTTGAGTCTTATGCGCTCAAGTTGTCTGACTCATCCAACGGCAGGTCGTGGACTTTTGTTCCGAGGGTGGCGCACATCACTTCGATCGGTCGCATCTGCTCGATTCGAGGACCGATACCCGATGTCGACAAGGCGCCACTGTCCGCACCGGTGCGCAAGGACGGGTTGTCCACAGGGACCCCGTCGATCCACAGGTGGTCGGGTCGAGGGCTTCGATGCTCCGGGTCCGTCGTCGCCGTACACGACCCTCGCTGCATGGACGAACCGAACTTCCTTCTGCGCTCCGACCTGCTGGCCGGCGGGACGACCTCGGACGAGATCCGTCAGGCTGTCCGTGTGGGACGACTGCGGAACGTCACGCGCGGTGTGTACGTCGACGGTGGCGCGGACCTCGACCCGCTCACCCTGCACCATGCGCGCGTACTGGCGCGACAAGGACGGATCACCCCGGACGCCGTCGTCAGCCATGTCTCCGCTGCGGTGCTGCACGGCCTTCCTCTCTGGGACGTCGACCTCTCCCCGGTGCACATCAGCCGCGAACGGCCGTCGAGCGGACGCCGCACCCCGACCCTCCATGTACACAGGTGCACCTACCAACCCGACGAGGTCTGCGTCGTCGCGGGTCTGCGCACCACGACCGTCGCGCGGACGGTTGTCGACCTGGCACGAACACTGTCGGTGGACTCGGCAGTCATCGCCGGCGACGCGGCGCTGCGGGCGCATCCCCATATCGCGCCCCTGCTCCTCGATGCGCTGGCATCGTCCGGCATGCGGCACGGGATCGCCGCTGCCCGGCGGACCGTTGCTTTCCTCGACGGTCGCAGCGAAAGTCCCGGCGAGTCGCTCAGCCGACTACGGATCCGGTCGGCGGGGTTACCGGCGCCGAAGCTGCAGCACGAGCTGCGGACCCCTTCCGGAGCATTCGTCGCTCGTCCCGACTTCCTCTGGGAGGACGAAGGCGTGGTCGGTGAATTCGACGGAAGGAGCAAGTACGGCTCGGACGAGCCCGGCGCGACGGCCGAGACCGTCCATCGCGAGAAGCTGCGGGAGGATGCGATCAGGGCTCTGGGCTTCGAGGTCGTGCGATGGACGTGGGCGGATCTGTTCCGCTTCGAGGCCGTCCACGCCCGCCTGGTTCGCGCCGCCGGCAGAGCCCGTCGACGTTGATTGCACGATTCGGGGACGGATGCTCGATGACGACATCGAGCATCCGTCCCTGTGCTTACGTAGATCGCGCCTCGTTCGCCTTCGTGATGAACTCGATGTGTTCGCGACTCGGCCCGCAGAACTCCTGCTCGATCTGCTGCGCGTTGTCCTCGTGCATGCGGTAGAGGCTGTCGCGTAGGCCCTCGTCGCCGCCGTGGAACTGCTCGAGCAGATCCATCCATTGCCGTGCCATCTCCTGGGCCTCCGAACAGGCCGGATCCATCCCCGAACTCAGCGCAGCGTCGACACGCGGGATGAGTTCCTGCCACGACGTCTCTGCCGCCGTGATGACGTCGTCGCCCAGCATCGCGCGTCGTTCCGCGAGGTCTGCGATCTGTCCCTTGTCGAAATACCTTTCGAAGATGTCGTCCACTTCGATCACTCCTCGGATCACGTGAAGGAAGTCGGCGACCGATGCATCCGGCGACGTTCGGACCGTGCGGGAGAGCATCTCGACCTGCGCACGCAGCGTGCGGGTCGCCGCGAGCTGATCGTCCAGGTAGGCACGGTGCGCGTCGAGGATCTCCGACAGCGAGGTGTCGCCGTCGGTGACCGTGGCGATCGCGTCCAGTGACAGCCCGAGCTGACGCAGCGCCAGCACCTGGTACAGCCTCTCGACGTCCGACTCCTCGTACAGCCGATGGCCCGACGCCGTCCGACCCGACGGCCGCACGAGGCCTATGTCGTCGTAGTGATGCAGGGTCCGCACGGTCAGGCCTGTCTCCGCTGCGAGACGCCCCACCTTCCAGTGCTGTCCGGAACGTGTCTGCTGCCCGGAACCAGTCGCCGGCATCGTCCACCCACTTCCACCGGCACTCCGTGCGCCGGCACGATCGACGCTATGACCTCACGTTACGTGAGGTGCAAGCCGAATCGTTCGGCTACAGCTCACATCTGTCGGCCGGCTCCCGCGACCAGCCCTTCCGCACTGCGCGCTGCCACCGCTGCGGCTTTCGCAGTGAACGGATCGAGCAGCGGATGTTCGGCGCGGGATCGCCAGTGCCGCACCGCATCGACGGCCGCAGCGCGGATCTCGGCAGGTGAGGCGCCGTCGGCGAGACCGAGGCGCCGGGTGGCGCCGATCCCGGATCCACCGACCACGCGCTGCAGCGCCTGGACCTCCTCGTCGGGCAGTGACACCGACGACGACCGCAGTCTGCCCAGCAGGCGGAGTTCGGCGAAGCCGTGGTCGTCGGCCAGTTCGCGTCGCACGGCTCCCAGCAGCTCGTGGTCGCCGCACGCGTGCAACACCCGCTCGAGCGCCAGCAGCGCCGAATGGGTCTTGAGCTGATCGGCACGCTGACCGAACTGCACGTCGATGACCTGACGCAGCTCGTCGAGCCCGCTGCGCGCGACGAGTTCGGCGGCGAGGGACGGTGAATCGCGCGCGCCGAGCTGCACGAGCAGCACTGCGGTGCGGATGCCGAACAGACCGAACCGGTCGACGAGACGTGCCCGCATCCCGGGGTCGACGGGCAGGTCGACGTCGGGCCGCGCGAAACGGTCGGCCGACAGCATCGCGACCTGCAGTTGTTCCACCGGCACCTGTGCGAGCGCCTCGAAGGCCGCGAACTCGTTCTGCCGCAGGGTCCGTGCGGCGAGGGCGAGCAACCCGGCGACCGGCACGACCGCCTGGCACAGTCCGGTGCGTTCGAGTTCGTCGGTGAACCTCGCCGCGACCTGCTTCGCCGACATCATCGCGTCGGCACGACCCGCACCGACCTCGTCGGCGCGCGACACCACCCCGACGATGCCGAGCGGTCCCGATCCCCCGCCGACGTGCCGGCCGATCCGTTCGAGGAACTCGACGTCGGCGGCTCCGAGCGAACGCATCAGGTAGACGACGGCGTCGGCACCGGAGGCCGATTCCTCCGGGGTGAGCAGCGCCAGGGTCCGCGCCGACACGTCCTGCGACAACGACGACGTGCCCGGGGTGTCGATGATGGTGGTCTGCGCCAGCGCGCTGGCCGGCCATTCGACGTCGATGAAGTCGACGCGGTCGGCGGTGAGTTCGCCGAGGTCGAAGGTCAAACGGCCGTCGGGACGCTGCACGGGCACCGGCATGCGGCGGTTCCCGTCGTACCAGGCGTTCACCGTCGGCACGGGTCCGTTGCGGTACCAGGTGACGACGCGCGTGCACTCCGTCGCGTCGGTGGGCGCGATGTCCTGTCCTACAAGCGCATTGAGTAGGGTCGACTTGCCGGCCTTGAGCGATCCGGCGAGCGCGATCCGCAACGGCTGATCGAGTCGCGCGGCGCAGTGGTCGAGCCGGTCCGCGACGGCCGGGTTCCCGCCGTACGACGCGCGTGCCCGGTCGAGCAGGTCGCGGGCGCGCGAGAGAGTCGGGGTCACGCCGACACTCCCGCGAGTTCCGCGGCGCGCTCGCGCAATCGGCCCAGTTCCGCGACCTGCGTGTCGAGTTCACCGATCCGACGGCGGCGTTCCTGTTCCTGCACGGTCGCGGCCTGGCGGGCCGCTTCGAGCGACTCGTCGAGCGAACGTAGTGTCTGCTCTGCGATCTCGGTGAAGTGATCGCGCAACTGACGCTGGATGAGCCGGAGCCGGTCCTTCGATTCCTTGCCGACCTGGAAGCTCACGTCGTCGGTGAAGGCGCGGATCGCGCTCTTCGCGTCGACGCGGCGCTTGGCGAGCCGCACCTGCTTGTCGTCGCGATACGCCTTGGTACCCAGGACGACTCCGGCTCCCACCGAGATCGGGTTCACGAGCGCCATCCCCATCAGGGTGGTGACGAGACCGAACATCAGCACGCCACCGTAAGAACCCTTCATGCCGACGAGTACCTTCTGACCGATACCGATCCGGCCCGATTCGAGATCGGACAGGTTCTCGACGGGCTCGAGCAGTCTCGACAGGTCGCCGAGATGCAACGACGGCAAGGAGTCGTCGTCGAGTGCGAAGTGCTCGGCGACCTTGCCTGCGAGCGCCTCGGCGCGTTCGTGCGCCCACACGAAGTTGTCACCGACGGATTCGGCGACCTGTTCGGCGAGCCACTGCCCCAGCCGCGGCCATTCCTTGCCCGGATCACAGTCGTCCACGGACGCTTCGGCGTCGCGGGTCACCGTGCGCAGCCGGTCGCGCAGGTCGTGGTCGATGTCGGCCGCGAGATCGGCGATGCCGTCCGACAACGTGATCTGCCACCGCGCCGCCCGCGTCCGCAATGCCTCGGTCGCGGCGCGTGCCCGGTGCAGGTCCTCGATCGCGGCGTTCCCGGAGTCGGGGTCGCGCAGGGCGGCGAGTTCGCTCTCGCATCCGAGCGCGAGATGGTCGACGACGGTCTTCACGTCGTGCGCCACCGACAGTCGCGCCGAGTCGGCGTTGCGCGCGACCACCTGTTCGCGCAGGAAGTCGTAGATCGCGTCGAAGCCGGATTCCTGCTGCAGCGAGGCGTCTTCGGTGCGCAGGGCGTACTCGCGCAGCAGGGACGAGACGGGCAGCAGCGGCAGGTCGATCCCCGCTCGCTGCAGGTGTTCGCGGTCGGCGTCGACGATCGCGCGCCAGTGCGGATACACGTCCGTCTTGGTGACGAGCACCGCCGACGCCGGGCACAACGTCTGCACCTGTCGCAGGAACGACATCTCCGGTGCGGTGAACTCCTGACTCGCATCCGAGACGACGAAGACCGCATCCGCGGTGGCCAGGAGCGTCAATGTGGCTGCTGTGTGCGGATTTCCGTGGCCTCCCACACCCGGGGTGTCGACGAACACGAGTCCGTCGGCGAGCAGCGGACTCGGCACACTCACCTCGAGCCGGTCGACGTCCCGGCCGGCGCTGCGCGGCGCGACCTGCTGCAGGTCGTCGAAGGGCACGGCGATGCGCGGCGCCGAACCGGTCGGGACGAGTTCGGCGGACGGCTCCTGCCCGTGTTGCACGAGCGTGGGGACCGCGGTGGTCTCGTCGTCGCCGACGGAACACACCTCGAGGCCGAGCAGAGCGTTCACGAACCGGCTCTTGCCCTGGTTCAGACCCCCGACGACGACCACCCGCAGTCGCGGGTCGGAGACCTTCGTACGGGCGGCCGTCAACCGGTCGGTGAGATCGTTGCGCCTGGCGCTGCGAGATCGCGCGATCGCGGAGTCGATCAGGTCGAGGAGCGCTCGGCGTCTCGAAGGATCGGATGGATGCTGCGTATCCGGTGAATGCTGCATGGGCTGCGTCGACTCGCCTTCCGTCGGTGCGGGCTCCGGACATTATGTCCCGGAGCCCGCACCGCTGCGGGTCAGGGCAGCAGTTCGTCGAGCTCGGTGGAGTCGGTGGCGCCGAGAGAGGAGTCGCCGCCGAGACCGGAGGTCGCGGTGAGACCACCCTCGCCGAACAAGCCCGCAGCTCCCGAGGCAGAGCCGAACAAGCCCGCAGCTCCCGAGGCAGAGCCGAAGACGTCCTCGCCGACCGATGCCCAGCTGTCCGCACCGCCCGACAGGGCCGTATCGACCCCGCCCGACAGGGCCGTCCCCACCTGCGTGGACAGCTCGGCACCGAGGTCGGCTGCGCTCTCCAGACCGCCGGAGACACCGAGGTCGGCAGCCGCGCCCAGGTCTGCTGCACCACCGAGATCCAACCCGTTCTCGACATCGGTGGCTGCACCCAGATCGACGGACGTTCCCAGTCCACCGGCCGCGCCGATCCCCGAGCCGATCGCCGCGCCGAGGTCCGCTCCCACGTTCACTCCGGCCCCGAGTTCCGCCGCCGCGTCCAGTGCGCCGTCGAGGGCGTAGCCGAGCTGACCGGTGGCTTCGGCACCGGCATCGAGGCTGCCGCCGATCGTCGACGCGAGCTGCGTGCCGAGATCGGCCCCCGCATCGAGGGACGCCGACCCTGCGGCCGTCTCGAGTGCACTGCCGAGTTGCAGGCCGAGCTCGGCGCCGGCCGAGCCGCCGGTCGCGAAGGTCGAGCCGAGGACGGACGACAGATCCGATCCGAGGTTCGTCCCCGCCTGCACGGTCGAATCGACGGTCGCGCCGATACCGGTGGTCGAGCCGATGGCGACGTTCAGCGCCGACGACAGTTCGGTGGCCGCGGTGGTCTCGAGGCCGAGCGCACCTCCGAGCACCCCGCCGACCAGCGTGCCGAGTTCGACGCCCGCCCCGGCCTCAGCGTCGATCTCACCACCACCCGAGAGGACCGCGTCGAGGTCGACACCGCCGAGCAGACCGCCCTGCGCGCTGTTCTCGATGACGGTCCCCAGCGCGGCGCCGAGATCGGCCGCAGCTCCACCGCCCGCTCCGAGCAGGGCCGAGAGGGACGCACCGAGGCCGAGCGTCGCGCCCACACCGGCGTCGAGACCGGCGGAAAGGTCGGTTCCCAGTCCGGCGCCGAGATCGGCCACACCACCGAGGACGCCGCCCAGGCTCGTGCCGAGCGCGCCGGTCAGTTCCGTGCCCACGCCGAGAACGCCACCGAGGGTCGTGCCGAGTGCGGCACCGAGTTCGGCGCCGCCCTCGAGGGCCGCGGTGAGTTCGGTCGAGAAGGTGCCGCCGACGCCGACGGCCGATTCCAGCAGGCCACCGAGGGCAAGCCCGATGTCGGCGCCGAGGGTGCCGCCGATGCCCAAGGCTCCTTCGAGGGTCGTGGCGAGATCTGCGCCGAGGCCGCCCGAGGCCTCGACGGCCGCGTCGATCGCCGCGGCCAGGTCTGCAGCGGCACCGACGCCCAGGCCGAGCCCACCTTCGAGCGCTCCGGCCACGGCACCTCCGACGTCGAAGGATCCGCCGAGTTCGAGGCCTGCGTCGAGAGCACCACCGAGCGCTGCACCCAGGGAAGCGCCGAGTTCGCCACCGGCTTCGAGCGCCGCTCCGAGCTGCGCACCGAGGTCGACGACGATCCCGGTCTGCGCGCCGACGGTCCCGCCGAGGTCCAGTCCGCCGCCGAGGTTAACTCCACCACCGAGACCCAGGCCCCCACCGAGGCCTGCTCCGACACCGAGGCCCAGGCCGGCGGCGCCACCGAGGCCCACTGCGCCACCGAGGCCCGCTGCTCCGCCCAGACCGGCTGCGGCGGTGCCTGCGATCGACGCCCCGACGTTCGCCGCACCGTTCAGCGCTGCGGTCAGTTCGGCGGCGGTTCCGGCGAACAGACCACTGTCCGCAACGAGCGGGGCGACGGCGACGATGTCGGCGTGGCACACGCTGTCCAATCCGGCTTCGGCGAGGACGGCCTCGGGGTTGTTGCAGTACCGGGCGAGTTCCTTCTCGTCACGGAACAGGCTGAGGATGAAGTCGAGTACGGCGTTGGTGGCCATCGCGTGTCTCCTGAGTCGTCGGGATCTACGGACGACGCTACGAAACGGCCGGTCGCGGGCACAGGGGGTGCGGCCCCCCTGTCCGCCGTCACCCGTTAGGGGATCGGGGTTCGGGGGCGTGGGGGTCGTTAGGGGACAGTCCCTACGATCGGGCCGGTGGCGGCGTGGGCGCTAACGGGCCGCGCGGCGGGAACGACAGGCTCATCGAGACCGAACGGTGGAACGAGATCGCGGACCGATGTCCGCCCAGAACACGGGAGCGTGCATGTATTCAGGACTCGGCGTCACGATCGGGGCGGTCAACTCGGTGGCCCTCACCGTGCTCGACCAGCCCCGAGCCGGCGATCCCAGCGTTCTGTCGGTCCCCACCGAACTCCACCTCCCCGAGGGCGGAGCCTTCGTCCTCGGCGCCGGTACCCCGGCCCCCGGTGCGCAGGTGTTCTCCGGCTATGCGGCCCGGGTCGGCGATCCGGTCGGCATCCTCGCCGACGACGGCTCCACCTATCTCGGTGAGGATCTCGTCGCGTCGACCGTGGCCTGCCTGCAGTACCGCACCGGCACCTCCGATGTGCCGACGATGCTGGCACATCCCGCCGCGTGGTCGGCTCACACCGTCGAGACCTTACAGGCGGCACTCGTCCGCGCCGGCGTGACCGCACGGACGATCCCCGAACCGATCGCGGCGGTGCGCTGGCTCGACGCCACACACGGGCCGCTGGGAGACGACGTGACGGTGGTCTACGACCTCGGTGCGCGCAGCCTCGACGTCACCGTCGTGCAGGGCGGCGCCCATCCCATGCTGCTGGGCCGCCCGTTGAGCAGCGACGACGTCTCCGGCGACCATTTCGACCATCTCGTCACGACCTATCTGCTGGAAACGCTCGGCGGGGACTCGACCGGCCTCGATCCGTTCGATTCCGCGACCGTCGCGGCACTCGCCGACTTCCGCGGTCGGTGCCGCGCGGCGAAGGAGGCACTGTCCAGCGACACCGAGACGGTGGTGCCGGTCGCGCTGCCCGGCCTGCACCGCGACCTGCGTCTGGTGCGCAGCGAGTTCGAGGAACTCGCCCGGGAACCGCTCGGGGCGTCGCTCGCCGTGGTGCAGGACGCGATCCGCGGGGCCGGGCTCGATCGTGCGGACATCGGACGCGTACTGCTGATCGGTGGTGGCTCGTCCACCCCGCTCGTCGCCGAACTGATCTCGTCGGAGCTGGGTCTGCCGATCGTCTCGTCGGCGCGACCGGCCTTCACCGCAGCGCATGGGGCCGCGCTTGCAGCAGCCGCGGACGGTGCCCCGACTGCCGCGGTGCCGATGGCGCCTCCTGCACCTGTCGTCGACGACGAGCCCGAGACCGTCGCGCTCCCGGTGGTGCCCGCCGCTGAGGCGCCGCCGGTCGCCGCCGCGCATCGGCCTGCGGTCGTCGACACCGGGTCCGGCACACCCTCACGCGCCCGTGCCCGCTCGTTCGCGCTGGTGGGTGCCGCTGTCGCTGCCGTCGTCGTCCTCGCCGGGGGTGGACTGGCGATCGGCACCCTGTCGTCGGAGGCCGAGACACCCGGTTCGGAGGTGGGTCCGTCGAGCGAGGTCGTGGCCGGCAACTCGACCACCACCGCGACCGTCCCCGGTACGACCGTTCCCGGCACGACTGGCGCGCAGCCGTCCGAGGCGGGAACCACCGTCCCGATCGGGGTGCAGGGACCGGACGGCACCGTGACCGCTGTTCCGGTCGCCGCGACGCCCGCTTCCGGCGCCGCACCCACCGGCGCTGTACCTGCGCCGGACCCGACCGCACCCGCGCCGGTAGCACCCGGTCAAAGCCCGCAGGCACCCCGGCCTGCGCCGCAACCCGCTCCTGCTCCGGCCCCGGCGCCCGCCCCTCAGCCTGCGCCGCAACCGACCCCGCCGAGCACGGGTGGCAGCGGCGTCGGCGACGCCCTGTCCGGCGCAGGTCAGGGTGCCGGTGCGGTCGTCGAGGGTGTCGGTAACGGCGTCGGCGGGGTGCTCGACGGCACCGGCAACGTGGTCGGGGGTGTCCTCGACGGCACGGGGCAGGTCGTCGGCGGACTGCTCGGAACCGGACGCTGACCGATCCCGATGACGTCCGCTCCCGCTCCTCCGCGACGCCCGGTCCCCCGGGAGGTCACGCGTGCCCTGACCGCGGCCGCTCCCCCGCGACTGCTGCTCGTCGGCGGCACCGGAAGCGGGAAGTCCGCCGTACTCGCTTCGCTCCGAACCGATCTCGGCGACACCCGCACCGTCGACGACGCGCACCGCATGACCGCCGCGGAACTGCACGAGCTCGTCGACCACGTCCGGAATGCGCCGACCGGAATCGTCGTGGCCACCGAAGCTCGACCCCACCGAGCCGAGATGCGTTCGCTGACCGCAGCGTTCGCGGGAAACGGGACAGTGGTGGAACTGGGCTCGTGGACGCCCCGTGAGATCGCCGGTCGCGCGGCATCGTTCGAGCTTCGGCTCGCGCCACCCCAGGTGCGTGCCCTGCACCGCCTGACGGGCGGCGTACCGCATCTCGTCGACACCGCCCTCGAAGCCGTGCGGACGGAGGCCGATGTCCGGCAGGCCGTCGAGGAGGGGATCCGCCGGCAGCTCCTCGCCGATCTCGATCTCACCGCAGCCCTCGCGCTCGTCGATCTCGGTGCGGCGCTCGATCCCGGCGAACTCTCCGCCGTACTCGAGGTACCCGCCGAGCGGGCCCTCGATCTCGTCGACGCGGCCCGCGCGAGCGGTCTGCTCGGGGCCGATGCAGCGAGTCTCACTGCGGGAGCGAGCGGCGTGCCCGCCGCGGTCCTCGGGAGACACAACCTGTTCGCCGTCGCCCGCCGCCTCCTTGCGACACGCATCGACGCCGGAACACTCACGCCGCACCTCGCCCGGGGGCTCGCCACGATCGGCCTCACCGATCCGCATCTCGCCCGACGGCTCGTGGAGTTCGCGGTTGACGCAACGCCGCGCGAGGCCGCCGATCTTCTCGACGCCGCGGTACCGGCGGGAGCCGATCCCGATGCCCTCGCAGTGCGACGCGCCGAAGTCGCCTTTGCGGCAGGGGATCTCGAGCGAGCCGAGCAGGTCACCGACCGGCTGCTCGACCGCGCCGACACGGTGGACGTCGACGACGTGCGCGCCGCCACCCGGATCTCCGCGAGTATCGCCGCGCATCGCGGCATGCTCGACCGCAGCGCCGACCTGTTCGAATGGCTCGGCCCCGAACGGGTCGGTACGGACGCTCCTCTCGCCGCCACAGTGCTGCTCGCCGCCGGACGCCCCTCGGCCGCAGAACGTCTCCGCGGTGCCGCCGTCTCGGGTGCGCCGACCTCTGCGGCCTCCGCCGCACGACTGCTCGAGGAGGGCCTGCGCGAATCCGTCGGAGGCGACGGCCGGATCGCGATGAATCACCTCGCCCGCGCATTGACGAGCCTCGGATCCGACGGTTCGTTGCGCGCCTGGCCCGACACGGTCGACGCCGTCGCCGCACTGCTGTGTCTGCACTCGGGCGAACTCGGGTACGCACGCGCGATCCTCGACCGTCCGGAGACTCCCACCGTGCGCAATCGCATCCTGGTGGCGTGGACCGAGATGCTCGGCGGTGATCTCACCGCCGCCGCGGCGACCGCCGAAGCCGTCGCTCCCGAGGTGACCGGGCAACGCAATCTCCTCTTCTTCCACGCCCTGCAGGTCGGGCTGGCGCGACGCAACGCCGACCTCGGAGCGTTGACGGTGCGATGGCAGGCTGCGCAGGCGGTCGTCGCCGAGTACTCCGTCGACCTGTTCGGATTGCTGCCCCTGGGTGAACTGTGGCTGGCCGCCGTCCGCCTCGGGGAGTCCGCGCGGGTCGCGCACCTCGTCGTCGGTGCCCGTGCGCTGCTCACCACCCTCGGCGAGCCACCGCTGTGGGGTGCGGCGCTGCACTGGTACGGAGTGCAGGCCGCGATCGCCGCGGACCGTCCGGCCGACCTTGTCCCGCACGCCCGCGCGCTCGCCCTGGCCGCGGAGACCACTGCCTACGCCGCGGTGCTCGCGCGGGCCGGGCATGCATGGCTCTCGGTGCTGCGCGGTGAGGTCGACGCGACGCGCATCCGCGAGGCGGCCGAGTCCCTCGCGTCCGTGGGTCTCCCGTGGGACGGCGCGAAGCTCGCGGGAGAAGCAGCGCTCCGGACGGACGACACCACCGTCGCCACCGGATTGCTGCAGGTCGCGCGGACGATCCGGCAGGACGGCCCGGCCGGTCGCGCACCGGTCGACGTCGCCCCCGCCGCTCCCCCGAGCGTTCCGGACGAATCACCCCTCGGCGCACGGGAGAAACCGGGTGCACTGTCCGAGCGCGAGGCGCAGGTGGCCGACCTGGTGGTTTCGGGCCTCACCTACCGAGAAGTCGGGAACCACCTGTACATTTCCGCGAAGACCGTGGAACATCATGTCGCCCGTATCCGGCGCCGACTCGGTGCCGGTTCCCGCTCGGAGCTCCTGTCACTGCTCCGAGCCATGGGGCACGGCGCAGATGTATCCCGTCACATGCACTCCGACCGGAATGGAGGAAAGCCGGCATGTCCGTAGGCGTAGGCCTGAGGGTGGGGACCACCGTGTCGTCGGTTGCGGTCACCTCACCGACGCCGGGACGGCCGGACCCCGCACCGATCGAGCGGTTCACCGCCGTCCACCTGCATTCCGACGGCACCGCGACGCTGGGCGACCACGACGTCGTCGACGGGCACACCAGTTCCTTCACCGGCTTCGTCGACCGCCTCGGCCACTCCGGCGGTGTCCGCGCCAACGACGGGTCACTCTCCCGCGCCGAAGACCTGGTCGCAACGGCCATGGAATGTCTCCTCGCCGACGCAGCCTCCCTCATCGGCGACACCCCGTACACGGCTGTGGCGACGCATCCCACCGACTGGCCGAGCTCGACGGTCGCGGTGCTGCGCAACGCCCTCGACTACGTCGGGTTGCGTCACGTCTCGCTCGTCTCCGACGCCGAGGCCGCCGCGGCATGGTTCGAATCGCAGGTCGCGCACCAGACCGGACGGCTCCTCGCGGTCTACCACATCGACCCGCAGGGCTCGACCGTCACGCTCGTGCGCTCTGGAGTCGCGGCGGGTAAGGCCTTCCGATTCCCTGAGGACGACGCTCCGTCGGTCGCCGCGCAGCTCTCGTCGGCGCTCGGCGCGTTCGGCTGGCTCGTGAGCAACCTCGACGCCATCGTCGTCACGATCGACGAAGCAGTCGATCCGAGCGCCGCGCAGCTCGTCGCACAGTCGGTGAAGACCGGTCTCGGTGTGCGGTGTGCTTTGGCGCCCGCCCCGCACCAGACGATGGTGCGGGGCGCCGCTCTCGCCGCGGCCGCCGGCTCGGTCGACCTCCTCGGTTCGACGCAGATCCTGCCCACCGCCAAGCTCACCGAACCGCGACGCAGCGAACTCGACCCCGAGATCACCGCGGTGATCTCGAAGATCACCGCGACTCCCCCTCCGGGCGCCACGCCCGCTGCCGCCGCGGCGAACACGCCGAAGGCGACGGTCGCCGCCGTCGCAGCCAGAGATGCCGCCGACGAGAAGCCCTCGGGTCGCTCGTCGAAGGTCACGGCCATCGCGGCGGCTGCGGCGATCGCGTTGCTGGTAGGCGTCGGCGCGTTGGTGTTCGGGCTGCGGGACTCCCCGACGGCCACCGCGGGCACGCAGGTCGCCGAGACCCCGACCGCTCCCGCAACCACGACGACCTCGAAGTCGAGCAAGCCGCCGGCTCCCCGCAGCACCGAGGAGACCACCACCGAGGAGTCGACCGAGCCGGCCACCGCCGAGCAGGCGGTCCCGGTGGCCCCGCCGGTCGTGCAGCAGACCTGGGTCGATCCCACCACCGGCACGAGCGAACAGTCCTCTTCGTCGTCGTCGCCCGGCTCGACCACCTCGAGCACGTCCTCAACCACCTCGAGCACCGGCTGGTCGCGGCGGAACCAGCCCGATGATTCCTCGGGTGGCGGACGCGGCAGTGGTGGCAGCGGCGGGAGCGGTGGCAGTACCACCACCACGACGACCCAGCCGACGACCGCCCCGACCGATCCCGACCCTTCTGAGGAACCACCCTCGACGGACATTCCGGAAACGACAGAGACTGAGACCGGCAGCTAGACAGCGCGGCTATCCGAGTGGTGACCTACGGCACTATCGGCGGTCGCCGGGCCGTCCCGTAGGCTGTCCCGCGGGTCGGCTCGCCGATTCCACGAAGCACCTGTTCAAGAGCACATCGAGCACACATGAAAGGCCTCCATGCGTCTCTCGTCGGCGTCGCGCGCCGCAGTCCGTTCCACCACCCGCCGCGTCGCAGTCGCAGCGGCCTCCGCGGTTCTGCTGGCTGTGCCTCTGAGCGCCACAGCGAACGCCGCGCCCGCCGAACAGTTGCCTTCCGCTGAACTTCCCGCCGAGCTCGTCGAAGCGATCCAGCGCGACCTGGGTCTGACGCCCGAGGAATACCTCGATCGCGCCGCGCGGGCGCAGGAACTCGGTGACTACGCCCGCGACTTCCGCTCCGAGCGTCCCTCCGAGTTCGCAGGCGCCTGGCTCGGCGAGGACGGCAAGCCCGTCATCGCCGTCACGAACCCCGAGGCCGCAGAGAAGGCAGCCCAGGACGGCTACCGGGCGACGGTCGCGCCGGTCTCGGCCGACGGACTCGAGCAGGCCCTCGCCGAACTGAACCGCTGGGTGGCGGGGCTCCCGCGCGAGGTGTCGTCGCAGATCAACTCCGCGTCGATCGATGTGCTCAACAACCAGATCGTCCTCGACATCGTGAACTCGCCGATCGGGCGCGCACTGAACCTGCCGTCGCTGGTGGCGAACGTGCAGGTCCAGCTGTCGCCGGGCATGCCGCCGAACGATCCGGCCCCGATGGGTGGCGACACCTACATCACCGCCGACGGTGACGTCCGCGCCACGCCCATCGAGCGCATCGGCATCTGCTCGTTCGGCTTCAACGGTGTCGACGCCGACGGTAATGCAGTCAACCTCACCGCCGGTCACTGCGACGCGGTGGCTCGTTCCGACGGTGGTTCGGCGGTCTACCTGCCCAATCGCGCCAACATCGACGAGAGCGTCCGGATCGGCAAGTTCACCGAGTCCACGGTCGGTACCGACAGCACCCTCGACTACGGCATCGTCTCGCTCGACAAGGCAGGCGTCGAGGCGGGCCTGGACCGCCCGGCGGTTCGCGGCGGCAACGGCTCGACCCTCACGGTCACCGGCACGGCCGTTCCGGTCGTCGGCGCGCCCGTCTGCAAGTCGGGACAGTCGTCGTCGTTCACGTGCGGGCTCGTCGTCGCCGATCGCATCGAGACCCAGCTGACCTACGACTCGGGCTTCTCGAGCACCATCCGCGGCTTCGCGACCTCCGCCTGCACCCTCGCGGGTGACAGCGGTGGTGCCATCGTCACCGGCACCCTCGCCCTCGGCGTGATCAGCGGATCGAACAGCGCCGGCGCACCGAACTGCGTCGAGGCGAATCTGGTACTCGCGCCCAACGGTGGCACCTCCAGCCTCGGCATCCCGATCCAAGAGATCGAGAACGCCACCGGCGCCCGAGTCCGTACTGCGGCGAACCCGTCATAATGCCCGGAACACCTGGGCCGTTCGTCACAACAGTCACACGAGTCTCATACGTAACCGAGAAGTAGCTACGTACTTCCGCGATCACCCCTTAGGATCGGACGGACGCCGATCCGCGGGGGAACGGCGCCTTCGCGCGTGCATGCGCGAAGGAACGAGAAAGGTATCCATGCGACGCACCTTCGCACGTCGGACGGCCGTCATCGGTTCGACCGCACTGCTGCTCCTCGGCCCTGCCGTTGCCATCGCGCAGGCCGAACCCGAGACCGAACCGGCGCAGACATCGTCTCTGCCGGCCGAGCTCGTCGAGGCGTTGCAGCGCGACCTGAACATCGATGCCGAGCGCTTCCTCGCCGATGCGCAGCGCAGCCAGGATCTCGCCGCGTTCGCCGAGAAGGCACGGGAGCAGTTCGAAGCCGTCTTCGCCGGTGTGTGGCTGGACGACCAGGGCACCGCCACCGTCGGCCTCACCGAAGGTGACGGCTTCGAGGAGGCCCGCAAGGCCGCCGAGGATGCCGGATTCACCGTCGCCGAGACCGAGCGCAGCGAGGACGCCCTCGAAGATCAGCTCGGCGCGCTGGGCGACTGGCTCGAGACCCAGCCGCCCGCCGTCGCCGATGTCATCCGCGGCATCGCCGTCGACGTGGTCAACAACGATGTCGTCGTGCGCACCGACAACGTGTCCGGCGTCGAGCTCCCCGACTTCCTCGACGGCGTGCGCGTGCTGTTCGCTCCCGCCGAACTGACCCCGGAGGGCGCAACCGACCTGCAGCCCATCGCCGGTGGTCTCGGCGCGCCCGACGCGCTCTTCGGCGGCGACGCCTACGCCGCGCTCGGTGCCGGCGAAGGGCTCCGCTGCTCGCTCGGCTTCAACGCCGAGGACGGCAGCGGACGTCCTGTGAACATCACCGCCGGTCACTGCGACCCCAACCGCGCCCAGGCCGGTACGCGATGGGCGTCCCAGGTCCACCAGCTCGTCGGCGACAACCTGGGTCAGCACCTCGGCTCGTTCGAGAAGACGGTACTCGACCGCAGCGACTACGCGCTGATCCGTCCCTCCGCCGAGGCCGCAGCCCGCTTCGAGAACAACGGCGTGCGCGTTCCGTTCGCCGCTCCGCTGACCATCACGGGCGTCGCGGATCCCGTCGTCGGCGCTCCGGTCTGCAAGTCGGGCCTGCGCACCGGCTACAGCTGCGGCGTCGTGACGGCCGCCAATCAGAACGTCGAGATCGGCCACCGCGTGCTCGAGAACGGCTTCTCCACCAACCTGTGTGCCCTGCAGGGCGACAGCGGTGGCACCCTCGTCACCGGCACTCTCGCCCTCGGCATCTCCAGCGCCTCGAACGTCGGCCAGTACGGCATGTGCGAGATCGCCGGGTTCGTCAGCGGCCTGCTCGGTGAGAGCCCCGAGCTGTTCGCCACGCCGATCAAGACGGTCCTGGCCGAGAACCCGGGCCTGAAGGTCCGCACCTGGTAGCGCGAGTCCACACGACGACGAGGCCCGGCTTCCGCACCGCGGAGGCCGGGCCTCGTTTCGTCTCATCTCCGCAGATTGCGCCCTTCTCGGAGCGTCGTTCGGGCACCAAGATCGAATCGGATAGGCTCGCCCGATCGGTCGGACCGGACGAGTGGACCGCAGGGACAGAGGGAGATCGAAGTGCTGGGATCATCGATCGTGGGCAGCATTGCGGTGCTGCTCACGGATCAGCAGGTGCTGTGGAATCTGATCAGGCTTTTCCTGGCCGGTTGATCTGCATACGAAACGGCCCCGTCACCCTGCAGGGCGACGGGGCCGTTTCGTACTACTGCTTACTTACCTTCGGCCCACTGCGTGGTTCCCGGAGCCGCCAGCAGATCCTGGACCACCGCGATACCCGCGATGACAGCCGTCGGGCCGCCAGCCGTGAACGCGCCGATGGTGCCACCGACGCCCGCACCGGCACCACAGCCGAGGATGGTCCCTGCGCCCGGCACGATCGTTCCGGGAATCGCTCCGACGATGCAACCGATGATCGCGCCCGCGACAGTGCCGATAGCGGTGGCCATGCCCAACTGCGACACGAAGTTCTGCTGCGACTTCAGGTTCTCTTCGGGCGATGCGACATCGGTGAGCTTCAGCGCCACCGGGGTGAGCGACGGTCCGACCTTGTCCTCGGGAGCAACCGGGACCGTCTTGGACAAGTCGGTGACCGGGGTCAGCGTCAGGGTCTTGCCGTCCTCGCTCACCTCACGCTCGAAGGGCAGCTGCAGATCGCCGAGCTGGATCGCGAGCGGCAGGCTGAGGACGGTGTCACCCTCGTCGTCCTGCAGTTCGACGCTCTTTCCGTCTCCGGAGACCTGGAAGGAACCTGCGTCGATGACGGTCACGACGGACTCACCCTCGGGCCGGACCTCGTAGTTGATCGCGTCTTCGTCGGCTGCGGCCGGAGCGGCGTACGAAGTTCCGGCGGTGATGCCCATGGCGGCGATCGTCATCGTCGCCACAGCGGCAAGCTTCTTCAGCTTCATCTTTTTCCGTTCTGTGACATGGCGCACGCCTGTTAAGACGCCCCCATTCTGCTGTATCGACCTGGAGTTCTACGTCCCCCGACGTGTACATCCCACGTGCGAACCCCACGTACCGGGCAAATCATAACCGACATCACATCCGGAGCGTTATACCCCTTTGTCCGAATGGATACCGCATCGTGGCCGGTAGAGCGTGTCGTGACCTCCGTGTGACACACGCCTCGTTTCGGGCGAGTTAGGACATCCTGCGCGACGGCGGTATCGCGTTTGACCTCTAGCGTGTCCGGGCACACGGTCTCCGATTCGACGCAGATTTTGCTACTGGCGGGTAACTCCAGTTCAGACCAAGTTACCGGTGGGTAACTTAGCTTGCGTTACGATGCGGTGACTCATACCAGGCGGCACGACGCCGCCCCCGACACGAAAGGCCACGTATGAATGCCCTGACGATTACGTTGGGCACGATCGGCGTGCTGCTGAGCCTCGTGTGTTGGTTCGCGTTCATCAGCGGCGCATTGAAGATGGTCAACACGATCCGGGTCGGCCAGCCGGCCCCGGACCGCTGGCGGCCGTTCTTCCCGCGCTTCAAGCAGATGGTCGTCGAATTCCTCGCGCACACGAAGATGGTCAAGTTCCGGACCGTCGGCTGGGCGCACTGGCTGGTGATGGTCGGCTTCATGCTCGGCGCGATCGTCTGGTTCGAGGCCTACGGCCAGACGTTCGACCCAAGCTTCCACTGGCCCCTCATCGGTGACACCGTCGTCTATCACTTCATCGACGAGATCCTCGGCCTCGGCACGGTGATCGGCATCCTGACGCTGATCTACATCCGCCAGCGCAATCATCCACGTCAGCCCGGTCGGATGTCGCGCTTCAGCGGCTCGAACTTCAAGGCCGCCTACTTCGTCGAAGCGGTCGTGCTGCTCGAGGGCCTGGGCATGATCCTGGTGAAGGCCGGCAAGATCGCCACCTACCACCACCACAACGCCTACACCGACTTCTTCACGATGCAGGTCGCCCGGATCCTTCCGGAGAGCCCTGAACTCGTGTCGGTCTTCGCGTTCATCAAGCTCATGTCGGGCATGGTGTGGCTCTACATCGTCGGCCGCAACATCACGTGGGGTGTCGCATGGCACCGCTTCTCGGCCTTCTTCAACATCTACTTCAAGCGTGAGGACGACGGCGGTCCCGCCCTCGGTGCCGCACGTCAGATGATGTCCGGCGGCAAGCCCGTCGACATGGAAGACGCCGATCCGGACAAGGACACCTTCGGTGCCGGCCGCATCGAGGACTTCACGTGGAAGGGCTGGCTGGACTTCACGACCTGCACCGAGTGCGGTCGTTGCCAGTCGCAGTGCCCCGCCTGGAACACCGGTAAGCCGCTGTCGCCGAAGCTGCTCATCACGTCGCTGCGCGACCACGGTTACGCCAAGGCTCCCTACCTGCTCGCCGGTGGTCGCACCGATCTCGGTGGCGACGAGGTCGGCCTGGTCGACGCCGAGGGCAACCCGGACGAGGCCAAGCTGGCGAAGATCCCGGCGTCGGCTCGCGAGGAGTCGGGTCGCAAGCTCGTCGGCGAGACCGAGGGACTGCTGGAAGCAGGCGAGCTCGCTCCCGTCATCGACACCGAGACCCTGTGGTCGTGCACCAACTGTGGTGCGTGCGTCGAGCAGTGCCCGGTGGACATCGAGCACGTCGACCACATCATCGACATGCGTCGCTACCAGGTGCTCATCGAGTCGGACTTCCCGTCCGAGCTCGCGGGTCTGTTCAAGAACCTCGAGAACAAGGGCAACCCCTGGGGGCAGAACGCCAAGGACCGTCTCAACTGGATCAACGAGATGGAGTTCGACATCCCGGTCTTCGGCCAGGATGCCGACAGCTTCGACGGCTACGAGTACCTCTTCTGGGTCGGCTGTGCCGGTGCCTACGAGGACCGCGCCAAGAAGACCACGAAGGCCGTCGCCGAGCTCCTCGCGACCGCTGGCGTGAAGTTCATGGTCCTCGGCGCCGAGGAGACCTGCACCGGCGACTCCGCTCGCCGCGCGGGCAACGAGTTCCTGTTCCAGCAGTTGGCGCAGCAGAACATCGAGGTCCTCAACGGTGTGTTCGAGGGCGTCGAGCAGAGCAAGCGCAAGATCGTCGTGACCTGCGCGCACTGCTTCAACGCGCTGAACAACGAGTACCCGCAGGTGGGTGGCAGCTACGAGGTCGTCCACCACACGCAGCTGCTCAACCGTCTGGTGCGGGCGAAGAAGCTGGTCCAGGTCAAGGCCGTCGGCCAGGACGTGACCTACCACGACCCGTGCTTCCTCGGACGGCACAACAAGGTCTACAACGCTCCGCGTGAGCTGATGGCGGCGTCGGGTGCGAAGCTCGTCGAGATGCCGCGTCACGGCGAGCGGTCCATGTGCTGTGGTGCCGGTGGTGCCCGCATGTGGATGGAGGAGAAGATCGGTAAGCGCATCAACATCGACCGTGTCGACGAAGCGCTCACCACGAATCCCGCCAAGATCGCGACGGGCTGCCCGTTCTGCCGCGTCATGCTCACCGACGGTGTGACGGCGCGTCAGGAAGAGGGCAAGGGCGAGGGCGTCGAGGTCATCGACGTTGCGCAGCTCATGCTCGAGTCGATCTCTCGCGTCGAGGCCGCGAAGCTCAGCGACAACCTCAAGGTGGTCCAGCAGCCGAAGACTCCGGTCGAGGTCGAGGAGACCGCGGAAGAGGTCGAGAAGGAGCGCGTCGAGGAGGTCGAGGCGGCAGCGGCAGCGCCGGCTGCTCCGAAGACCACCGGTGGCCCGAAGGCCGGCGGCCTGCAGATGAAGGGCGGTCTGAAGGCTCCGGGCGGACCGAAGGCTCCCGGGGGCGCGAAGGCTCCTGCTGCCGAGGCTGCCGAGGCGCCGGCAGCGCCGAAGGCCAAGCCGGGCGGACTGCAGATGAAGGGTGGCCTGAAGGGTCCGGGCGCGAAGAAGGCTGCGGCTCCGGCCGCGTCGTCCGAGGCTTCTTCTGCTCCTGAGGCCGAGGCACCGGCAGCGCCGAAGGCGAAGCCGGGTGGGCTGCAGATGAAGGGCGGTCTCAAGGCACCGGGCGCGAAGGCCCCGGGCGCTGCGAAGCCGGCCGCACCTGCTGCTCCCGCCGCTCCTGCCGAGTCGTCGGAAGCTCCCGCTGCCGAAGCACCCACGGTGCCGAAGGCGAAGCCGGGCGGACTGCAGCTCAAGAGCGGCCTGAAGGGACCGGGCGCCAAGAAGGCGGCTCCGGCGGCGTCCGCAGCTCCGGCTGCACCTGCCGAGGAGGCACCTGTTGCCGAGGCTCCCGCGGCGGAGTCGTCTACGGCCGAGGCGCCTGCTGCGGAGCAGCCGAAGGAGTCGGCGATCCCGCAGGCGAAGCCGGGCGGACTGCAGCTCAAGAGCGGTCTGAAGGGTCCGGGCGCGAAGAAGGCTGCGCCTGCCGCTCCGGCGAAGGCGGAGCCGACGCCGGAACCCGAGCCGGTCGCCGAGGCTCCGGCTGAGCCCGAGGCGCCCGCGACCCCGGCGAAGCCGGAGGTCGAGGCACCGAAGGCGAAGCCGGGCGCGCTCGGCTTCAAGCCCGGCGCGAAGGCACCCGGCCGCAAGTAGGTACGCAACGCGAGGTTGAGGCTCGCAACGCTGGCAGTGACTGCTGGCGTTGCGAGCCTTACTTCTTTGTTGCGTACCTCCCCGTCGGCCCGCTCCCCCGCGCCGCCCGTGCGAACGCCTCCCGCACCTTCGTTGCGACGGCGCCGCGGGTCCCGAGGTCCTGCCACGTCCACCGCACCACCGTCCACCCCGCGTGACGCAGTGCGTCCTCCCGCAGCTTCTCGCGGTAGACCACGTCCTCGGCGGCGGTGGTCGCGACCCCGTCGCGGCGGTACTTGATCCGACCGTCGAACTCGCCGATCACACCGTGCTCCGGCCACAGGAAGTCGACGCGAGCGAGCCACCTGCCGTCGGCGCAGAAGACGTCCACCTGCGTGAGCGGCATCGGGATCTGCTCACGGACGAACAGAACCCTGCTCCGCGACTCGCCGGCGCTGTCGCTGCACCCGCTCGACAGCTGCACGGCACGACGCGCATGCGCGATGCGGGGATGACTCCCCATCCGTTCCACGGAACGGGTCAGCTCGTCGGAGGCAACCAGCCCCGCTCGCAGCGCACTGTCGGCAAGTACGACGGCCTGCTCCACCGGCACCGTTGCGGCCACATCCGTGATCGTCCGTGCGACCGACAGCACCCGCGCTCCCCTCCGATCCACGACGTCCGCCTCACGGAAGAGCGCCGCGTGCATGGCGCGGCCGGGCGTCCTCCGCGCTCCACTCGGCGCGTTGCGGGTGAGGTGCACATCGTCGAGTGGGATCTGCCAGACGTCGAGCCCGTGCAGCACCGCGGCCGATACGTGGCTCAGCGCCGAGGTCGGTCCTGCATTGGCGATGAACGCCCGTGCCCGAAGAGCATGTCGAGCGTGATCGTCGGCCCCCGCATACTGGTCGGACTGGACGAAGACTCCCGACGCGAGCCGAGTCCACGTTCCGTTCCGCACCAGACGTCGGATCTCCGCATCGGTGACGCCGCGCGCATTTGCCTCGCGCCGCAGAATCAACTCCCCCATGGCGCCTAGCATCGCCCGTCGCCCCGGGCCGCAGGTGCCTACGAGGACGAATCGGCCGGATCTGTGGATGAACCGACCGCCTGTGGATGAACCGTCAGGACGCGCCGATCGCGGGACCGAGGACGGGCCACGAGTTGTGCAGGTCGTCCTGCCAGTAGCCCCAGTTGTGGGTGCCGTCGTCGTGGATGTCGATGGTGGCGGGGATGCCCAGTTCGTCGAGGCGCGTCGCCATGCGTCGGGTGCAGTCGGCCGCTGCGGCTTCGATGAGTCCGCCCTTGATGACCACGTCGGTAAGGTCTTCCTCGTCCTTGATCCACTCGGATTCGAGATTGTCGTAGCGGCCGGGCAGGCCGGTGCGCGACGACAGGTACAAGGTGGTGCCGCGCAGCTTCTCCGCATTGATGTACGGATCGTTGGCGACCCAGGTGGGGTGGTCGAACGGACCCCACATGTTGAGCGGGTTGCCGAAGAAGTTGACGACGGTCGTGGTGACGAAGGCCTGGCCGAGGGGGTCGCTTGTGCGTGCGCAGCCGCTGAAGCTGCCCACCGCGTCGTACAGATCCGGTGCGGCAATCGCGAGATTGAGCGACGACGTGCCCGACATCGAGAAGCCGATCAGGCCGTTGGTGCCGGTGGTCGCGTAGGTGCTGTCGACGACGGGCGGTAGTTCCTCGGTGAGGAAGGTGGCCCACTTGTAGCGGCCGAGGTTCGGGTCGTCGTGCTTCCAGTCGGTGTAGTAGCTCGACTCGCCGCCCTTCGGGATGACGACGTTGACGTGCTTGTCGGAGAAGAAGTCGACGATGTCGGACTGGTCCATCCAGCTGTTGTTGTACGACCCGCCGTCGACGCCGCTCAGCACGTACAGCGTGGGGCTGGGAGTGACGGTGTCGGTGGGGCGCAGGATCCGCAGCTCGATGTTCTCGTCCATGGACGGCGAGTAGACCTCGATGTCGAGTTGCTGGTCGTCGACGACCGTAGTGCTCACGAGCCGGGCCTCATCGGGTTCTGCGGACGCCGTCGACGCTCCGAGTCCCCAGGTCGACGCCACGACGGTCGTCACGACAGCCAACGCGGATATCCGCCGCATAGATATACTCCGATTCCGTTCCCCTGCGCAGCCCCCGGAACACCTTATAGGGCCGCAGTGCACTTACCGATAGTCGTCACTGTTCGAAGGATGACCCGTGTTTGGCCGATCGCTCCTGCTGACCGTTCTCGCCGCGGGTCTTCTCGGCTCCGGCACGGCGGCCGCCTCGCCTGCCACGCTGCCCGTGCCGTACGAACTTCCCGACACGGTGGCTCTGGAGCTCGAGAATCCGGGTGGTTCGGCTCCCGGATCGAACGACCCGAACTGCCGCCCGACCCCCGACAAGCCCAATCCTGTTGTGCTGGTCCACAACACCAGCGGTAACCGGCAGGTCGCGTGGCAGACGTTCTCGCCTCTGCTCGCCAACGCCGGCTACTGCGTCTTCGCTCCGACCTTCGGCGCGTTCCCCGGTCCGTGGCCCGTCAGCGCTCTGGGTGGGATGGCGCCGCTCGAGCCGAGCACACATCAGCTCTCCGCATTCGTCGACGAGGTGCTCGCGCAGACCGGCGCCGAGAAGGTCGACATCGTCGGCCATTCGCAGGGCACGCTGGTCGCGTCGAAGTGGATCGGTGACGGCGGCGCCGGCAAGGTCGACCGGCTCGTGTCGCTCGCTCCCCTGTGGGACGGAACGACCATCGTCACCAGCGACGGTATGATGCGCGACTTCGAATACGCGACCTGCCCCGCCTGCGCCGACATGCTTCCCGGCTCGCAGTTCCTCGAGGATCTCGCCGCGACCGGCCGCTTCGTCGAGTCGGTGGAGTACACGAACATCCTCACCGCCCACGACGACGTGGTGCAGCCGTACACGAGCGGCCTGGGCGAGGACCCGAACGTCACCGACATCGTTCTGCAGGACGTGTGCTCCTCCGCGAAGACCACGCACCTGGAGATGCTCGCCGACCGGCTAACCGCGGAGCTCGTGCTCTCCACCCTCGACGAGACCGTTCCGGCGCCGACCGGCTGCGTCGACTGACAGCACCTCAGCTCTCCCGCTCGGAGAGCACCGCGTCGAGCACGGGCACGATGACGTCGAGCGCGTCGGGTGAGGTCATCTGCCAGTGCGTCGCCGGCACCTGATGGTTGTCGACGGCACCCGTCACGGCCGCGTTCCAGCCGGACGCGCCGCGTGTTCCGGTCGGGTCGTCGGCTGCGGCGGTGAAGTAGACGATGTCGCCGTCGTACGTCCCCGGCCGATGGCCCGCCATCAGCTCGGAGTTCCGCTGTGCCGCCGCGACCAGCCTGGTCATCACACGTCTCGTGTCGTCCTCGGTGTTGCCCGTAAGTGAGGCGACGGACGTGACGAGGTCGTCGATGTCCTCAGCGCCGGCTGCGTCTGCATCGTCGAGTCCGAATCCGGCGAGCAGCTCGCTCATCGACACATCGCTCGACTCGCCCGTCCGTGCACCGTTGCCGGCGAAGCTGTCGAGCATCACCAACGTGTCGACACGCTCCCCCTCCGCCTGCAGACGAACGGCCATCGCGTGGGCGATCACGCCGCCGAGCGACCAGCCGAACAACCGATACGGCCCCTCGGGCTGCGCGGCCCGCAGTTCATCGACGTAGCGCGCCGCGAGTTCGTCGAGGGTGGCGGGCTCGAAGTCGTCCTCGGTGACGGCCGGGGTCTGCAGACCGTAGACGGGTGCGTCGTGATCGAGCTGACGCGCGAGGGCGGTGTAACACCACGACAATCCGACGATCGGGTGGACGAAGAACAGCGGCGTACCCGCACCCTGCCTCCGGATCGGCAGGACCGGGGCCACGGACTCTTCGACGTCACCGGCACTTTCACGATCGATGAGCGCCGCGAGTCCTTCGACGCCGGGTTCCCGGAACAGCCACTGCAGAGGTACTCGCGTGGGGAGTTCCGCGTTCAACCGGGAGACGAGCTTGGTTGCAACCAACGAATTGCCACCGAGTCCGAAGAAGTCGTCGTCCAGGCCGATCCGCTCGACTCCGAGCACGTCCTCGAACACCGATGCCACGGCACGCTCGCTGTCCGTCACCGGCGCCCGGAACTCCCGCGCCGCGAGTTCGGGCTCCGGCAATGCCCTGCGATCGAGCTTCCCGGACGCATTGAGCGGTAGCGCATCCAGAACGACGAACTGCGCCGGGACCATGTACCGGGGAAGGGATGCTCCCAGTGCGTCACGAACGCTGTCGAGTTCGACGGTTATGCCCGCAGCAGGAACAACATAGGCCACCAACTGCGGACCGAATTCACCTTCGTGCACCACGACGGCTGCCTGTCCGATCTCGGGCAGGCCCGTCAGAGCCGTCTCGATCTCCCCGAGTTCGATCCGCAGACCGCGCACCTTGACCTGGAAGTCGGTGCGGCCGAGGTACTCCAGCATGCCGTCGGCGTTCCATCGCACCCTGTCACCGGTGCGGTAGAGCCGGCCACCTCCGGTCGTGAACGGGTCCGCGACGAAGCGCTCGGCCGTCAGGTCGGCTCGTCCGATGTACCCGCGCGCCACCTGGACGCCCGACAGGTACAACTCGCCCTGCACTCCGACCGGGACCGGGTTCAGACGTCCGTCGAGCACGTAGGCACGGACACCGCGGAGCGGTACACCGATCGGAACCGACACGGATTCCGTGCCCACACATCGGAACGCCGTAGACGTCACAGTCACCTCGGTCGGGCCGTAGGTGTTGTCCAGTACCGCATCCGAACGCGACACGACACGTGCAACGAGATCCGGCGAGAGCGCCTCACCGCCCGCCGAAAGATACCGCAGCGACGACGGAAGCTCGAGTCCTTCGTCCGCAACGAACAACGCCAACATCGATGGGACGAACTCCATGATGCACACATCCCACCGACGTGCGACCTGCACCAGATACTCCGGGTCCCGGTGGCCGCCGGGCTCCGCGATCACGAGACGCGCACCCATCTGCAGCGGGTAGAACAGCTCCCACACGCTGGCATCGAACGTGATCGGTGTCTTGTGAAGCGCGGTATCTCCCGGACCCAGGCCGTACCGTTCCGCCATCCACGCGATCTGATTGACGACCGATCGGTGCGAGACGGTGACGCCCTTCGGTCGCCCCGTCGATCCCGACGTGAAGATGACGTACGCCGTGTTGTCCGGGTGCGGCGCAACCGGGAGAACCGAGCTCACGTCGTGCGCATCGAGATCGATCGTCTCGACGTCCACCGCGACTGCAGACGCCGGAAGCGAAGCTCCATCCGTTGCCGTGGTGAGAGTCAGCAACGGTGCTGCGGTCGCGAGGACGTACGCCGTCCGGTCGAGCGGATGTTCCGGATCGATCGGTAGATATCCCCCACCTGCACGCAGGATCGCATAGATCGCGACCAGCATGTTCGGCGACCGACTCATGCAGACGCCGACCAACACTTCGGGCCCGACCCCATGTCCGATGAGGTACCCGGCGAGCGCGTCGACCCGACGATCGAACTCGCCGTAGTCGAGGACACCGTCGCCGAACACAACTGCCGGTGCGTGCGGCGTGCGCTGCGCCTGAGTGGTGAACCCGTCGAGCAGGAGAGCATCGGTTACCGGTACCGCGGTGTCGTTCCACTCTGTCAGGATGCGGTGCCGCTCGGCATCCTCCATTACGTCCACATCACCGATGAAGAGATCCGGATCGGCGGTCGTCGTCGAGAGAAGCCGGACCAGGCGCTCCGCCATCAGATCGACGGTGTCTGCATCGAAAATGTCTGTGGCGTAGTCGATCTGACCGAGGTACCCGTCACCGCCCGGCGTCTCGGCAAGACTGAAGGACAAATCGAACTGCGCGGACTTGCGATCGAATTCCAACGCCGAAAGGGAAAGTCCGGGGATTTCGACTGCAGACTGGGTGTAGTTCTGGAAGGCCAGCATCACCTGGAACAATGGAGAGAACGACTGGGACCGTACCGGGTTGATCCGGTCCACCAATTTCTCAAACGGTACATCCGCATGCGCGAACGCCTCGAGATCCGCCCGGGTCGTGGCCGTCATCAACTCACGGAAAGACGAGCTCGGGTCGACCTCGGTCCGCAACACCAGAGTATTGACGAACATCCCGACCAGGTCATCCAGCGCGCGCTCACCACGACCGGCCACCGGAGTGCCGATCGCAATATCGGCGGTACCTGACAATCGGGCCAGCAGCACCGCCAAGGCCGTGTGCACCACCATGAACGGAGTAGCGTGCTGCGCGGCGGCGAGCTGCCTGACGCGAGCCACGACTTCCGGCGGGACCGTGAAATCGACGCGTGCGCCCAACCCGCCCCGAGTCGCCGGGCGTGGCCGATCGGTAGGAAGATCCAATGCGTCCGGCAGATCCGCAAGGAACCCGGTCCAGTAATCGAGTTGTCGGGATATCATCGAGTCCGGATCGGATTCGTCACCGAGCACGGCACGTTGCCACAGTGCGAAGTCCGCATACTGCACCTCGAGCGGTGGCCATGCGGGAGCTTGCCCTGCGATGCGAGCGGTGTAGGCAACGACGACGTCCCGCGCCAACAGTCCGATCGAAACCCCATCGGCAGCGATGTGGTGCACAACCAGCGCAAGGACGTGTTCGTCCTCGTCGATCCGCAGTAGTGCACCACGAATCGGCGGCGCGTTCGTGACGTCGAAACCACTGGTGAGAAGCTCGGTGACGCGGAGTCGTAGCTCGTCCTCATCAGCCGCCCGAACAGGTTCGAGGCCGGCCGGTATCCAACCTGCAGGAAGCACCTTCTGGGTGCCCACGCCGTCTACTTCCGGATACTCCGTGCGCAGCACCTCGTGCCGGGAAATCACTTCCCGCATCGCTCTCTCGAGGGCCTCGATGTCGAGGTCGCCGCTCAGGCGAATTGCAAATGGAATGTTGTACGCCGCCGACTCCGGATCGAACCGGTTCAGGAACCACATCCGCTGCTGGGCGAGTGAGAGCGGAATCTGATCGGGACGTTCTTGTGCCACCAGCGGAACCACAGCACCGGCACCGGCCCGTCCTTCGAGGTTCGCAGCGAGAGTTTCGACGGTCGGCGCATCGAACAACGAACGCAACGGGACCCGCGCCTCGACGGCCGCTCCGAGACGGGACACGACCTGGGTCGCCACGAGGGAGTTGCCGCCGAGGGCGAAGAAGTCGTCGTCCAGGCCGACCTGCTCGACACCGAGTACGTCTGCGAACACCGATGCGACAGCACGTTGGGTTTCCGTGACCGGGGCACGGAACTCCCGCTCCTCGAGCTCCGGAGCCGGTAGCGCCTTCCGATCCAGCTTTCCGGACGCATTGAGGGGCAACGAATCCAGCACGACGAACTGTGTCGGAACCATGTACGACGGCAGCACTTCGCCTAGAGCGCCACGCAGCTGGGTCGCGTCGACGTCACCCACCGGAACGATGTAACCGACCAGCTGATCCGACCGGACGTCGACCGCTGCTGCCGCGATCCGATCCGTGCCGCGCAGCACCGCTTCGATCTCGCCGATCTCGAGGCGCTGGCCGCGCAGTTTGACCTGCAGGTCGTTGCGACCGACGTATTCGAGTTCGCCGTCGCGGTTCCACCGAACGAGATCGCCGGTGCGGTAGAACCTCTCGCCGGTACCACCGGCCGGGTCGGCCACGAAACGTTCGGCAGTCAGTCCCGCACGTCCCTCGTATCCACGCGCGACCTGGATGCCCGACAGATACAGTTCGCCCATCACGCCGACGGGCACGGGGCGCAGTCGCGCGTCCAGAACACGCGCGTGCGTGTTCCATACAGGTGTACCGATGGGAACCACGACGTCGTCGTCGGCGCTCGCCTCACGGTGCGTCGCCTGAATCGTCACCTCGGTTGGGCCGTAGAGATTGTGCACGTCCGCGCCGAACTTCGAACGGGCACGCTCGACGGTCGCCGACGACAATGCTTCTCCGCCGGCGAACACCGCTCGCAATGCCGGGGTCGGCTCCGTCGACTCATCGAGCACGGCGTCGAGCACGATCGGTACGAACTGTGCGATCGTGATGTCGAAGTCCACCAGCGCCCGAGCGAGATAGGCGGGGTCGCGGTGTCCGTCGTGCGATGCGATCACGAGGCGGGCACCGGAGATCAGCGGCAGCATGAACTCCCACACCGAAGCGTCGAAGGTCGCGGGAGTCTTGAGCAACACCACATCGGAGGGTCCGACATCGAACTGCTCTTGCATCCAGGCAAGTTGGTTGACCACAGCGGCGTGCGTAACCGCGACGCCCTTCGGCCGCCCTGTCGAGCCCGACGTGAACAGTACGTAGGCGACGTTCTCCGGCCGCAACTCTCCGCGACGTTCATCGGCCGCCAACGGCTCGGAATCGAAGCCGGAAAGATCGACGGTGTCGACCACAACCACTTCACGATCGGTACGGAAGTCTGTTCCAGAAGTCGTCAGAACGACCGCCGGATCGGTGATGTCGAGAACGTAGCCGACACGCTCCGACGGCTGTTCGGGATCCACGGGCACGTAGGCGCCGCCGGCCGCGAGGACCGCGTAGATGCTCACCACGAGATCGACAGACCGCCCGATTGCGACCGCGACGGTGGAGTCCGGAGAAACTCCGACCGAAATCAGATACCGAGCAAGAGAATTGACTCGTCTTGAGAACTCGCGATAGGTGAGAGTCGTGTCCTGAGCGGAGACCGCGGCAGCGTCGGGGGTTGCCGCTACGCTTTCGCTGAACCATTCGGGGACAGTCATCGGCCCCACGAGTTCACGTGTCGCAGACTCACCGAGTGCGCGTACTTTCTCCGTCTCCGCAGGTAGCATCCACGGCAAGTCACCGACCGCCGCTGCTGCGTCGGTGACGACGGCGTCGAGTATTCGCAGGAAACGCTGCGCGATCGCGCCGACCGTCGCATCGTCGAACAGGTCGGTGGCATACGTCCACGCCATCGCGATACCTGCGGGCTCGTTGGCATCCGATATCGTTTCGTGCACTGTGACCTGAAGGTCGGTCATCGCATGACCGAGCGGCACTTCGACCGGCGACATGCGGACTCCACCGAGACGGAAGTCGGTGGTCTGTGCATTCTGCAGGGTCAGCATGACCTGGAACAGCGGGTTCCGAGACTGCGATCGAGTGGGCGCGAGCACGTCGACCAGCGACTCGAACGGGATGTCCGCGTGGGAGAACGCCTTCAGGTCGATACTCTTGACCGAGTCGAGCAACTCGAGGAACGGCACACTCGGTTCGATTTCGGTTCGCAGTACGAGAGTGTTCACGAACATGCCGACGAGATCGTCGAGCTCGGCGTGGCCACGTCCGGCGACAGGTGTGCCGATGACGATGTCGGTGCTGCCACTCAGTGCTGCAAGCTCGACTGCCAACACGGAGTGAAGCACCATGAAGAGAGTTGCATTGCGTTCTCGCGCCAAGCGTGTCAGCCCGGCGTGGACCGTTCGGTCGACCGTGATGGTGTGTGTCGCGCCGCGGTGGGTTGCGATCGCCGGCCGAGGCCGGTCCCACGGCAACTCCAACTGCTCGGGGGCACCCGTGAGCGTCTCGATCCAGAAGCGAATCTGACCGGCCATGACACTGCTCGCGTCATCGGCCGAACCCAACATCTCACGTTGCCACAATGCGTAATCTGCGTACTGCACGGCCAGGGGCGACCACGTGGGTACGGTCCCTTGATCCCGAGATGCGTACGCCAGCATGATATCCCGCGTCAGCGGCCCGGCAGAGAAGCCGTCACCTGCGATGTGATGCACGACGAATACGAGAACGAACTCGTTCTCTGCAGGTTTGTACAGTCGCGCGGCCAGCGGCACTTCGGTCGTCACATCGAAACCGGTGGATACGAATTCGGCGAGGCGACCGAGGATCTCGCTCTCACTCACCGGTATGGGAGAGAGGTCCACGTCGACGTCCGATGCCGGCAGGATTCTCTGCACGCCGATTCCGTTGATCTCCGGATACACGGTGCGCAGGATCTCGTGACGGTCGAGAAGGTCCTCGACGGCGTGCTGGAGTGCCGGCACGTTCAGGTCACCGGACAACCGGATCGCCAGCGGAATGTTGTAGGTCGCGGACGCCGGATCGAAGCGGTTGAGGAACCACATCCGCCGCTGAGCGAGGGACAGCGGCACATGTTCGGGTCTGGTCCTCGCTGTGAGTGCAGGCCGGTTGCCGGAACCACTTCGCCTTTCCGCAGCAGCTGCGAGGTCGGAGACCTTCGAGGATTCGAACAACAGGCGCACTGGAATCTGCGCTTCGAATGCGTTGCCGAGACGGGCAGCGACACGTGTGGCGATGAGCGAGTTGCCACCGAGATCGAAGAAGTCGTCGTCGGCACCGACTCGTTCCAGGCCGAGGACCTCCGCAAATACGCCGGCAACAATCTCTTCTGCAACCGTAGTCGGAGCGCGGAAGTCGCCGCTACCGAATACGGGATCGGGGAGCGCGCGGCGGTCGATCTTTCCGGATGTGTTCAGCGGCATCCTCGGCAGCGCGATGATGCTCGAGGGCACCATGTAGCGGGGAACCTTCGATGCAACTGCCACGGCGAGGGAGTCCGTATCGATATCCGCGCCGTCTTCCGGCACGACATAGGCAACGAGATGGTCTCCGAGTGTTTGGTGGGAGTGCACGATGACCACGCATTGACGGACCGTCGCATCACCGAGAAGCGCCGACTCGATCTCGCCCAGTTCGATGCGAAGGCCCCGCAACTTCACCTGGAAGTCCGAGCGTCCGACGTACTCGAGTTCCGATGCCCGATTCCATCGAACGAGGTCACCGGTACGGTACATCCGACCGCCGTCGCCACCGAACGGATCGGCGACGAACCGCTCGACTGTCAGATCGGGGCGTTCCACATAGCCGCGGGCAAGCTGAACTCCGGCGAGGTACAGCTCCCCTGTCACGCCGACGGGCACCGGACGGAGATGCGCGTCCAATACGTACATCCCGACGGGACCCTGCGCCGCCCCGATCGGAATTACATTCAGGTCGGTGGCAGAGACTGCGTGGCGGCTGACGGATACTGCCGCTTCGGTCGGACCGTACTCGTTCGACAGCGCCGTCGCGGCGTTGACAGTGCGGAAGGCCCCGGCGAGCTTGGGGGTGAAGACTTCTCCACCGCAGAACACCTGGCGGAGGGAGGCGAGTTCGCCCGGTTCGGCGGACGCAACCAGCTCGGTGAGCATCGACGGGACGAAGTGTGCAGATGTCACCTGGTTCTCGACAATTGCCTCGATGAGACGTCGAGGATCGCGGTGCGCGTCAGGTGCGGCGACGACCAGTCGGGCGCCCGATGTGAGGGGCCACCAGAACTCGCGAACCGACGCATCGAAAGTGAACGGTGTTTTCTGCAGGACTGTGTCATCGGTGCCCAGGCCGTAGGCATTCTGTCGCCACGACAATGAAGCAACGACCGCACTGTGGGGAACTGCAACACCCTTCGGCCGCCCGGTCGAACCGGACGTGAAAATCACGTAGGCGATGTTCTCGACATGCAGAGGCGCGTTCCTGTCGGCGTCCGAAACGGTCCGTTCGGAGTAGTTTCCGAGCTCGAGGGTGTCGATCTGAACGATCTCGAGATCATGGTCCGTGGCGAAATCGTCGCCGGACGTCGAGAGGACCAGGAGTGGGTCGGCGGTCCCGAGGACGTAGTCGTTGCGGTCCTGCGGCAAATCGGGATCAACAGGAACGTATGCGCCGCCCGCCTTGGCCACTGCGTACATACCGATCAACAGGTTCGCCGATCGACGCAGCGCCAGGGCGACCAAGGTGTCGGGACCGACCCCGCGGGACACGAGGTACCGGGCCATCGCATTGACCTGCGCATCGAACTGCGCGTACGACAGGGTCACGCCGTCGGCCGACAGTGCCGGCGCATCGGGGGTCCGCGTCACCTGACGGTCGAACAGATCGACGAGAGTCTCGCTGTGCAGGGGTATGACGCCACGGTCCCACTGGACGAGTGCCCGTTCGGCGGGTTCCAAGATGTCGATGTCACCGACCGCTACCTCGGGCTCGGCAGTGACGGCACCGAGTATCCGACGGAACCGATCTCCGAATGCATCGATCGTGGAACCGTCGAACAGGTCGGTAGCGTAGATGAATTCAGCTGTCCACCCCGAAGGATCTCCTGCTGCGTTGTGCGAATCGGTCAGCGTCAACTGCAGGTCGAACCGAGCTTCGGCGAAGTCCGTGTCGAGCGCGGAGATGGTCAGCTCGTCGAGTTCGAACACCGACTGCTGCATGTTCTGGAAGACGAGCATGACCTGGAACAACGGTGTTCGCGACTGCGAGCGGGGCGGATCGAGCACCTCGACGAGCCGCTCGAACGGCACGTCCGCGTTGCCGAAGGCACCCAGGTCGGTGTCGCGCACCTGCGCGAGCAGCTCGGTGAACGGCAGGGCCGGGTCGATGTCGTTGCGCAGCACGAGGGTGTTGACGAACATGCCGATCAGGTCGTCGAGTTCGGCCTCCCCGCGACCCGCGACGGGCGTGCCGATGGTGACGTCGCGGGTGCCGGCGAGTTTCGCGAGCAGGACGGCGAGTGCGGCGTGCACGACCATGAAGGTGGTCGCGTTGTGTTCGCGTGCGAGGCGTTGCAGCGCACCGACGGTGGTGGCGTCGATCTGGAAGGTGTGCCGTGCACCGCGGTTGGTGGCGACCGGCGGACGCGGGTGGTCGAGCGGCAGTTCGAGCGGCTCGGGCAGGTCACCGAGTCGTTCGGTCCAGTAGGCCAGTTCACGTGCGACGAGACTGTCCGGATCGTCCTCGGATCCGAGCAGTTCGCGTTGCCACAGAGCGTAATCCGCGTACTGGACGGCGAGCGGCGACCACGACGGTGCCTCCCCGCGGCGACGCGCGTCGTAGGCGACCATGACGTCGCGGGTCAGCGGTCCCATCGAGAAGCCGTCCGCGGCTACGTGGTGCACGACGAAGACGAGCACGTACTCGTCGTCGCCGACCTGATAGAGGCGGGTGCGGACCGGTACCTCGGACGTGACGTCGAATCCGGCGTTCACGAATTCGACGACGGTGGGCAGGATGTCGGCCTCGTCGATCGGCACGGGCGTGACATCCGGGCGCACTTGGGAGACGGGCAGCACGACCTGATGGCCGACACCATCGGCTTCCGGGTAGACGGTGCGCAGGATCTCGTGGCGCGCGAACAGATCCGCGACGGCGTCTTCCAGGGCCGTGAGGTGCAGAGAACCGGTGAGGCGGATGGCGACCGGGATGTTGTACGCGGCGGAGTCGGGGTCGAGGCGGTTGAGGAACCACATCCGCTGCTGCGCGAGCGAGAGCGGCACCGAGTCGGGTCGCGGTTGCGTCTGCAGTGCCGGGCGGCCACCGGATCCGGCGTGTTCCTCGGCCCGCACGGCCAGTGCTGCCACGGTGGGTGCCTCGAACAGCACGCGCAGCGGGACGCGCGCGTCGAGTGCGGTGGCGAGTCGCGCGATGACCTGGGTGGCGATCAGTGAGTTGCCGCCGAGTTCGAAGAAGTCGTCGTCCGCGCCGACGCGGTCGACGCCGAGCAGGTCGCGGTAGATGCCGGCGACAATCTCTTCGATCGGGGTGGACGGCGCACGGTACGCGCGGGTCGCGACCTCCGGTGCGGGCAGCGCCTTGCGGTTGATCTTGCCGTTCGCGTTGAGCGGCAGCGCGTCGAGGATCATGACGACCGACGGCACCATGTAGCTCGGAAGACTCTGTGCGAGTGCGTCCTTCACGGTGTTCGCGTGCAGGGTCTCGTCGCCGGTGAGGTAGGCGACGATCCGGTCGCCGGTGTGCGGGTCGCTGTGCACGACCGTCACGGCCTGCGCCACACCCGGCTGTGCCCGCAGTGCGGTGTCGATCTCGCCGAGTTCGATGCGGAAGCCGCGGAGTTTGACCTGGAAGTCGGCGCGGCCGCGGTAGTCGAGGGTGCCGTCCTCGTTCCAGGCGACGATGTCACCGGTGCGGTAGAGGCGCGCGCCGGATCCGAGCGGGTCGGCGACGAACCGGTCGGCGGTGAGGTCGGGGCGTCCGGTGTAGCCACGTGCGAGCTGGGCGCCCGCGAGATACAGCTCGCCCGTCACACCCACCGGCACGGGGCGGAGGCGACCGTCGAGGACGTGGACGCGCGTGTTCCACTCCGGGCGGCCGATCGGCACCGAGTCGGTGTCGTCGCCGGTCACCGCGTGCGCGGTCACGGAGACGGCGGCCTCTGTCGGCCCGTACAGGTTGACCAGGTCGACGTCGGGGTGGACCGAGCGGAACCGCTGGGCTAGCGCGGAGGGCAGCGCCTCACCGATCGCGAGGATGCGCCGCAGCGACGGGCTCAGCGCATCGCCGGCCGTGTCGAGCAGCGCCTCGAGCATCGACGGCACGACGTGCAGAGTGGTCACGGACTTCTGCCGTATGACCGCGTCGAGGTAGGCCGGGTCGCGATGACCGTCGGGTGCGGCGACGACGAGTCGACCGCCGGAGACGAGTGCCGACCAGAACTCCCACACCGACAGGTCGAACGTCGCGGCCGTCTTCAGCAGCGCGGCGTCGTCGGGGAACAGGCCGAAATGCCCTGTCTTCCAGAGCAACTGGTTGGCGATCGCCGCATGCGGAACTGCGACACCCTTGGGTCGTCCAGTGGAACCCGACGTGAAGATGACGTAGGCGAGGTGCTGCGGGTCGAGCGGAACACGACGTTCGGTGTCACGCACCGGGCTGTCGTCGAGCGCGTCGAGTTCGGGTGCGTCGACGTGCACCACGGCGCGACCGCCGGCATCGAAGTCGTCGTCGCGACCGGTCAGCACGCAGACGGGGTCGGCGACCGACAGGATGTAGTCGATTCGCTCGCGGGGGTGATCGGGGTCGAGGGGGACGTACGCGCCGCCGGCCTTCGCGACGGCGTACATGCCCACGAGCAACTCGACGGAGCGACGCATCCCCAGCGCAACCGCCGTCTCGGGCCCCACGCCGAGGTCGATCAGGTGACGGGCGAGACGGTTGACCCGTCCGTCGAACTCGTGGTAAGTGAGGGAGCCGCCCTCGTGGTCGAGCGCGACGGCGTCCGGCCGGGCCGCGACCTGCGCGTCGAACAGCGACACCAGCGTTCGGACGGGAACGTCGTGCCGAGTGTTGTTCCACTCGTGCAGGATTCGCGTTCGCTCGACGGTGTCGAGGATGTCGAGATCACCGACGGGACGGTCGGGTTCGGCGACGATGCTGTCCAGCAACCGGACGAACCGATCGACGAACCTGCGGGCCGTCGACTCGTCGAACAGGGCCGACGCATAGGTCAGGTAGCCGACGATGCCGGTGGGTGTACCCGACTCGTCGTAGCGGTCCTGGACGATCCAGTGCAGGTCGAACTGCGAGGTGTCGTGTTCGAGGTCGACGAGGGCGACGTCGAGTCCGGGCAGCGCGAGGGTGCCCTGTTCGAAGTTCTGGAACGAGAAGCCGACCTGGAACAGCGGGTGCCGCGCGGTGGAGCGCTGCGGGTTGAGCACCTCGACGAGCCGCTCGAACGGCACATCGGCGTGCGCGAAGGCCCGCAGGTCGGATTCGCGGACGGCGGCGAGCAGGTCGTCGAAGGTGACGGCGCCGGATACCCGGGTGCGCAGCACGAGGGTGTTGACGAACATGCCGATCAGGTCGTCGAGTTCACGTTCGCCGCGACCCGCGATGGGTGTGCCGACGGCGATGTCGTCGCTGTCGGACAGTCGCGCGAGCAGCACCGACAGGGCGGCGTGCACGGCCATGAACAGCGTGGCGTGACGGCTCTGGGCGAGGTCGACGAGCCGGGCGTGGAGGTCGGCGTCGATGCGGATCTCGACGCGTCCGCCCTCGTAGGACTGCACGGCGGGCCGCCGGCGGTCGGTCGGCAGCGACAGTTGGTCGGGCAGTCCGGCGAGGGCACCGCGCCAGTAGTGGAGTTGCTGCGACACCAGCGAGTCGGGATCGTCCTCGGACCCGAGCACACGACGCTGCCACAGCGCGTAGTCGGCGTACTGCACCGGCAGGGGCGCCCACTCGGGCTCGGAGCCGGTGAGGGCCGAGGTGTAGGCGACGAGCAGGTCGCGCACCATCGGGGCGATCGAGAAGCCGTCGCCGGAGATGTGGTGGACGACCATCGCGAGGACGTAGTCGTCGGCGCCGAGTTCGAAGAGCCCGATCCGCAGCGGCACCTCGGTGGTGACGTCGAAACGGCCGGTCGCGAACGGCGCGACCGCCGCGAGCAGGGCGTCGTCCCCACCGGCGACGGTGTGGACCTCGATGTCCGGAGCGGTGTCGGCGGCCGGCAGCACGACCTGCACCGGCCCGTCCGGGGTGTCGGGGTAGACGGTGCGCAGCGACTCGTGTCGCTCGACGACGTGGGCGACCGCGATGCGCAGCAGGTCGCCGTCGACCGAGCCCGACAGGCGGATCGCCATCGGCAGGTTGTAGGCCGCCGAGTCCGGATCGAAGCGGTTGAGGAACCACATCCGCTGCTGGGCGAGCGACAGCGGCACCTGTTCGGGCCGCTCCCCCGCGGCGAGCGCGGGTCGCGCGGCCTGCTCACCGTGCTCGGCCACCGCGGCGGCGAGCGCTTCGACGGTGGGATGTTCGAAGAGCGTGCGCAGCGGGATGTCCGCGCCGAGCGCGGCACCGATGCGGGCGATCACGCGGGTCGCGATGAGTGAGTTGCCGCCGAGCGCGAAGAAGTCGTCGTCGAGACCGACCCGCTCCACCTCGAGCACCTCGGCGATCGCGGCCGCGACCGCCTGTTCCGTAGGGGTGACGGGAGGGCGGAACTCCCGGATCGCGGCGAGGGGCGCGGGCAGAGCGCGACGGTCGAGCTTGCCGGATGCGTTGAGCGGAAACGCGTCGAGCACCATGAGCACGTCGGGCACCATGTAGCGCGGCAGCGACCTGCCGACCGCGGCACGCGCCGCCTCGATGTCGACACTCGCGCCTGAGGACGGGACGACGTAGCCGACGAGTTGCTGGCCGTGGTCGCCGTCGTGCACGACCATCACGGCTTGCGCGATCTCCGGCAGCGCAGTCAGGGCGCTCTCGATCTCGCCGAGTTCGATGCGCAGACCGCGCACCTTGACCTGGAAGTCGGTGCGGCCCAGGAAGTCCACCTCACCACTGGGCAGGATACGGACGAGATCGCCGGTGCGGTAGATGCGTTCGCCGTCAGGTGCGGCGACGAACCGTTCGGCGGTGAGGTCGGGACGGGCGTGGTAGCCGCGTGCGACCTGCACTCCCCCGAGGTAGAGCTCACCGGGCACCCCGATCGGCACCGGGCGGAGTCGCGCGTCGAGCACCTGCACGGTGGTGTTGCGGATCGGACGGCCGATCGGGACGCTGCCCGCGTGCTCGCCTTCGACGCGCAGGACCGTTGCGGTCACGGTGGTTTCGGTGGGTCCGTAGGTGTTGTCGAGCGCCGCCGTCGATCGTGCGGCGAAGTCGGCGGCGAGATCGGCCGGCAGGGCTTCGCCGCCGACGGACAGGTAGCGCAGCGACTCGGGAAGCTGCAGCGCCGGGTCGGCGAGGAACACCGCGAGCATCGACGGGACGAATTCGAGGATGCTCACGCGCTCCTCACGCGACACTCGTGCCAGATAGGCGGGGTCGCGGTGCCCACCCGGAACGGCGACGACGAGGCGTGCCCCGACCTGCAAGGGGTAGAACAGCTCCCACACCGACGCGTCGAACGTGATCGGTGTCTTGTGGAGCGCAGCGTCGGCGGCGCCGAGGTCGTACCGTTCGCGCATCCACGCGATCTGGTTCGCGGCCGAACGATGGCTCACCGCAACACCCTTCGGGCGACCGGTGGAGCCAGAGGTGAAGATGACGTAGGCGGTGTTGTCCGGTCGCAGCGGCGCGACGCGGTCGGCGTCGGTGAGCGGCGCGTCGGAGACCGTCGACGGCGCATCGATCTCGAGCACCGGTGCCGCGGCGGGCAACGAACCCCGATCGGCTGCGGTGGTGAGCACGACGACGGGCCGAGCGAGGTCGAGCACGTACTCGGTGCGGTCGGCGGGATGTTCGGGGTCGAGCGGAACGTACGCTCCCCCGGCCTGCAGGATCGCGTAGATCGCGACCATCATCTCGATGGACCGGCCGGTGTACACGCCGACGAGGCTCTCCGGACCCACACCGAGTCCGACGAGGTGCCGCGCGAGACGGTCGACCCGCGACGCGAACTGCGCGTACGTCAGGGTCATGTCCTCGAAGATCAGCGCCGGCGCGTCCGGGGTGCGGGCGGCCTGCTGGTCGAAGCGGGCGAGCAGGGTCTCGTCGACGGACCCCGCGTCGGCCGCATTGATTTCGTCCAGCAGGCGGATCTCGTCATCGTCGCGCAGGTCGATGTCGCCGACCGCGATCTCCGGCGCACTCACCGCGGCATCGACGAGTGCCATGAGGCGCTGCGCGGCCTGCGTGATGGTGTCTTCGGTGAACAGGTCGGTGGCGTAGGTGATCGAGCAGTCGATGCCGAGGCGTCGGCCGTCGGCGTCGAAGGTCTCCCCGAGGTGGATTTCGAGGTCGAGCTTGGCGCCGGTCGCGCCGGGTTCGACGGTGCTCAGCCGCAGCCCGGGCAGGTCGATCTCCGAGCGCGTGAAGTTGTGCACCACGAGCAGGGTCTGGAACAGCGCCGAATAGGCCGTGGAGCGGACGGGATCGAGCAGTTCGACGAGTCGCTCGACCGGCACGTCCGGATGCGAGAAGGCCGCGAGGTCGACGTCGCGCACCTGGTCGAGGATCTCGTCGAAGGTGGCGCCGGCGTCGATGCGGGTGCGCAGGACGAGGGTGTTGCCGAACATGCCGACGAGGTCGTCGAGGGCTTCCTCGCCGCGACCGGCGATCTGGGTGCCGATCGGGATGTCGCTGCTCCCCGACCAGCGTGCCAGCAGCACCGCGACGGCCGCGTGGGCGAGCATGAACAGCGTGATGCCGCGTTCGCGGGTGAACTGTGCGACGCGGTCGGCGAGCTCGGCGTCGAGGGCGATCGGGACGGTCGCGCCCCGCGACGACTGCACGGGCGGACGCGGCCGGTCGGTGGGCAGTTCCACCAGGTCGGGCAGGTCGGCGAGGGTGTCGGTCCAGTACGCGAGCTGACGGGCGAGCAGCGACTGCGGGTCGTACTCGCTGCCGAGGAGCTTCTGCTGCCAGAGCGCGTAGTCGGCATACTGGACGCTCAGCGGCGACCAGCCGGGCTCGGCACCTTCGCGACGCGCGAGGTAGGCGGTGACGACGTCGCGCGACAGCGGTGCCTGCGACCCGCCGTCGCTCGCGATGTGGTGGGCGACGACGGCGAGGACGTGCTCGTCGTCGGCGATGCGGAACAGCCGGGCGCGCACCGGCATGTCGACGGTGAGATCGAAACCGCGCGTGACGAAGTCGGTGAGGACGCCGGTGATGTCGTCGGCCGCGACGTCCTGCGGTCCGAGATCGGACGCGGCCTCGCCGACGGGCACGATCACCTGGGCGGGCCCGGCGTCGCTGTCGGGGAAGACGGTGCGCAGCGCTTCGTGCCGGTCGAGGACGTCGAGCAGCGCGGCCTGCAACGCAGGCACGTCGAGCTCGCCGCTCAGGCGCAGCACCATCGGGATGTTGAAGGCGGCCGAGCCGGGATCGAAGCGGTTGAAGAACCACATGCGCTGCTGCTGGAGCGACAGCGGGATGCGGTCGGGGCGTTCGACGGCCACGAGCTCGGGACGACCGCCGGAACCGGCGGTGCGCGCCACGGCGGCGGTCAGCGCGGCAACCGTCGGAGCGTCGAACACCGTGCGCACGGGCACGGTGGTGTGCAGGGCGGCACCGAGCCGCGCGACGAGTTGGGTCGCGTTGAGCGAGTTGCCGCCGAGCGCGAAGAAGTCGTCGTCGAGGCCCACACGGTCGACACCGAGCAGGTCGGCGTAGACGGACGCGACCGTCTGTTCCACGGGTGTCTCGGGTGCGCGGAAGGCGCGTGCCTCGAAACCAGGGACGGGCAGTGCCTTCCGGTCGAGCTTGCCGTTGGCGGTGATGGGCAGCGCGTCGAGGACGAGGATCTGCGCGGGCACCATGTACGACGGCAGTTCGTCGGCGAGGCGGTCGCGCAGCACCTGCGGGTCGGCTGCGGTGCCGGTCGCCGGGACGACGTAGCCGATGAGGCGTTCGCCGGTGCGCGCGTCGGTGTGCAGGACGACGACGGCCTGGGCCACCTCGTCGGCGCGGCTCAGCGCCGCTTCGATCTCGCCGAGTTCGATGCGCAGGCCGCGGACCTGCACCTGCGCGTCGCTGCGGCCGACGAAGTCGAGTTCGCCGGTCGCGGTGCGGCGCACGAGATCACCCGTGCGGTACATGAGCCCACCGGTGAACGGGTTCGCGACGAACCGCGCTGCCGTGAGTCCCGGCTGCGCGTTGTAGCCGCGCGCGAGACCGGCACCCGCCAGGTACAGCTCTCCGATGACGCCGTCGGGTACGGGATGCAGACGCGTGTCGAGGACGACGGCACCGGCACCTTCGATGGGCGCGCCGATGGTGATGCGATCGCCCGGAGTGAGCGGCGCGGTCTCGGTGATGATGATGGTGGTCTCGGTGGGACCGTAGCTGTTGACGAAACTGCAGACCGGCCCGAACTTCTCGACGAGTTCCGGCGGGCACACGTCGCCGCCGATCACCACGGATTCGAGGTCGGGCAGGTCGTCGGGGGTGACGGTGCCGAGCGCGGCGGGCGCGGTGATGATGTGCGTGATGCGTTCGCGGCGCAGCAGGTCGGCCAGTTCGGCACCGGCGACGATGTGCGGCGGCACGACCACCACGGTGGCACCGGCGGAGAACGCCGAGATCTGCTCGAAGACCGACGCGTCGAAGCTCGACGACGAGAACCGCAGCATCCGCGAGCCGGTGCTCAATCCGAGTTCGGGGCGGTGGTCGGCAGTGAAGGCGTTGAGGCCGCGGTGGGTGACGACGACGCCCTTCGGCGTGCCGGTGGAACCGGACGTGTAGATCATGTACGCCGCCGACTCCGCATTCACCGCGGACGTCACCGGTGCAGAAGAGTAGTCGTCGGCGTCGACGCTCAGCCACGGAACGTGCGACGGTCCGTCGCCGAGCCCGAGGATGGCCCGGGAGTCGGTGAGCAGGTACGCGATACGCGCTGCAGGCAGTGCCGGATCGACGGGCACGAACGCCGCGCCGGTCTTGACCACGGCCCATAGGGCGACGACGGCGTCGAGACTGCGCGGGAACGACAGCGCCACCACGGTTTCCGGTCCGGCACCGTGGTCGATCAGCTTGTGCGCGAGCCGGTTGGACGCGAGGTCGAGTCCGGTGTAGGTGAGCTGCCGTTCGCCGTCCACCACCGCGACACCGTCCGGGTGCGCGGCGACACCGGCCGCGAGGATTTGCGGGAACGTCCTCTGCGGCAACGGCGCCGGCACCGAGTACGACAGTGCCCGACCGGTCTCGGCGTCCGACAGGAGGGCGATGTCACCCACGGCAGCCGTCGGGTCGGCCGTGCTCGCGTCGAGCAGCTGCACCCACCGCGCGGCGAGATCGACGGCGGTCACTTCGTCGAACAGGTCGGTCGCGTAGGTGAGTTCGGCGGCCAGTCCGCCACTCTCGTCCTCACGCAGCGCGATGTCGATGTCGAACTTGGCGATGGCGAGATCCGCTGTGAGCGGTTCGACCCGCAGCCCGGGCAGTTCGAGCTCGCCGATGCCCTGGTTCTGCAGCGACAACACGACCTGGAACAGCGGCGAGTGACTCTGCGAACGCACCGGATCGACGGCCTCGACCACCTGGTCGAACGGCACGTCGGCATGCGAGAACGCCGCGAGGTCGGTGGTGCGGACCTGCTCGAGGAACTCCGCGAACGACGCCGCGGGATCGATACGGGTGCGCAGCACGAGGGTGTTGACGAACATGCCGACGAGGTCGTCGAGGGCACGATCACCGCGACCGGCGACCGGCGTGCCCACCGACACGTCCTCGGTGCTGCCGAGACGCGCGAGCAGCACGGCGAGCGCGGCGTGCAGGACCATGAAGCGGGTCGCGCCGTGGGCGTGCGCGAGACGGTCGACGCGGGCGAGGACCTCGGGGGCGATCCGGAAACCGGTGTTGGCACCCCGGTATGACGCCGCCGCGGGTCGCGGCCGGTCGGCGGGCAGTTCGAGCACGGCCGGGGTGTCGGCGAGGACCGAGGTCCAGTAGTCGAGTTGCTGCGCGATCGGGGCCCGCGGATCCTGCGGGTCGCCGAGCACTGTGCGCTGCCACAGCGCGAAGTCGGCGTACTGCACCGGCAACGGCTCCCAAGACGGCTGTGCGTCGTCGAGGCGCGCGGAGTAGGCGACGAGGACGTCGCGGGCCAGGGGCACGGTCGACGCGCCGTCGGCGCTGATGTGGTGCACGACCACCACGAGCACGTGGGTACGGTCGCTCTCGCGGAACAGCGCGCCGCGGATGGGGACCTCCCGCGTGACGTCGAAGCCGCGTCCCACCACTCGGGCGATCGCGGTGTGCAGTGCGCCGGTGTCGGGGGTGTCGATCGGGGTGAGGTCGAGCGGCACGTCGCCGGTGGCGAGTACGTGCTGCGACGGCCCGTCTTCGTGTTCCGGGAACACCGTGCGCAGTGCTTCGTGCCGGTCGAGCACGTCGCGGACGGCGGCGGTGAGGGCGTCGACGTCGAGGTCGCCGTGCAGGCGCACTGCAAGCGGGATGTTGTAGAGCGGCGACGTCGGGTCGAAGCAGTTGAGGAACCACATGCGTTGCTGCGCGTACGACAGCGGCACCCGCGCGGGACGCTCCTGCGGCACGAGCGGCAGCCGCTCCCCCGTACCGATGTGCGAGCCGGCGGTCTCGGCGAGCGCCTGCACGGTCGATCCCTCGAACACCACGCGCACCGGCACCGTGGTGCCGAGCGCTTCCCCGATGCGGGCCACCAGGCGCGTTGCGATGAGCGAGTTGCCGCCGAGCGCGAAGAAGTCGTCGTCGAGGCCCACGCGTTCGACGCCGAGCAGTTCGGCGACGATCTCGGCCACCGTCTCCTCGACGGGGTTGGTGGGGGCACGGAACTCGCGGGTCACCGGATCGGGAGCGGGCAGCGCCTTACGATCGAGCTTGCCGTTGACCGTGACGGGCACCGTCTCGATCGGCACGATCTGCGAGGGCACCATGTACGACGGCAGGACGTCGGCGACGGCGCTGCGCAGCGCATCGGCATCGACCTCGGCGCCGTTGCAGGGCACGACGTAGCCGACGAGCCGTTCGCCGGTGTGGGCGTCGCGGTAGACGTCCACGACGGCGTGCACGACGCTGTCCTGACGGCTCAGCACCGCCTCGATCTCGCCGAGTTCGATGCGCAGACCACGCAGCTTGACCTGTGCGTCGCTGCGGCCGACGAACTCGAGCTCGCCCGACGCGCGTCGGCGCACGAGGTCGCCCGTGCGGTACATGAGCCCACCGGTGAACGGGTTCGCGACGAACCGCGAGGCCGTCATCCCAGGTCGGTCGTGGTAGCCGCGGGCGAGCGCCTGGCCCGCCAGATACAGCTCGCCCAGCACTCCGTCGGGCACCGGCTGCAGGCGTGCGTCGAGCACGACGGCACCGGCGCTCCGGATGGGCCGGCCGATGGTGATGGCTCCGCCCGCGACCAGCGGGTCGGTCATCGTGATGACGATCGTGGTCTCGGTGGGGCCGTAACTGTTGACGAACCGGCAACGCGGCGCGAACCGCTCGACCAGCTCGGGCGGGCACACGTCGCCACCGACCACGACGGCCTCGAGATCCGGCAGCCTCGCCGGGTCGACGCCACCGAGCGCGGCCGGTGCGGTGAGCACGTGGGTGACGCTGTGGCGCAGCAGGAATGTTTCGAGGTCGGCACCGGCGACGATCTCGGGCGGCGCGACCACCATGGTGGCTCCGGCACCGAAGGCGGCGAGGATCTCGAACACCGACGCGTCGAAGCTCGCCGAGGAGAATCGCAGCACCCGCGCCTGCGCGGTGAGCCCGAGTTCGGTGCGGCATTCGGCGGTGAAGGCGTTGAGGCCCCGGTGCGTGACGACGACGCCCTTCGGGGTGCCGGTCGAGCCGGACGTGTAGATCATGTACGCCGCGGCGTCGGGTGCGACGCCGACGTCGAGCGCGGCGGTCGACACCTCGGCGCACCGGTCGACGATGCCGTCGGAATCCAGCGCGAGCCAACGGAAGTCGACGGCCGGAGCGATCCCGCTCATGGTCAGGCCGAAGGCGGCACCCGAGTCCGAGAGCATGAACGCGATGCGGTCGACGGGCAGCTTCACGTCGATCGGCACGAACGCCGCGCCGGTCTTCGCGACCGCCCACACCGCGACCAGCGACTCGATGGTCCGCTCGAAGGCCAGGGCCACCACGGTTTCCGGTCCGGCACCCTCGGTGACGAGGACACGGGCCAGAGCGTTGGAACGCTCGTCGAGGTCGCGGTAGGTGAGCTGTCGTGTCTTGTCCACGGCGGCAACACCGTTCGGCGACGCGGCGACACCGGCCGCGAGGATCTCCGGCAGCGTCCGGATCCGGATCGGTTCCGGTCGGGCCGCGTCGAGTGCCCGGGCGGTTTCGTCGGCGTCGAGATACGGCAGGTCGCCGACGGGGCTGCGCGGGTCGTCGAGCAGCTGCGCCAATATGCGGTTCCAGCGCTCGGTGGTGCGGGCGGCGGTGGACGCGTCGAACAGGTCGGTGGCGTAGGTGAGGGTGCCGGCCAGGGCACCGTTGTCGTCGCGGAGCGTGAACTCCAGGTCGAACTTGGCGATGCCGAAGTCGGGCACGATCGGTTCGACCCGCAACCCGGGCAGTTGGGGGTCGCTGGGGTGCGCTTCCTCGACCGACAGCGCGACCTGGAACAGCGGTGCGCTGTTCTGCGACCGCACGGGGTCGACGGCCTCGACGACCTGCTCGAACGGCACCTGGATGTGGGCGAAGGCGTCGAGGTCGACGTCGCGGACGGTGGCGACGATGTCGTCGAAGCCCGCAGCCGGATCGACAGGGGTCCGCAACACCACTGTGTTGACGAACATACCGATGAGGTTGTCGAGGCGGCGGTCGCCGCGACCGGCGACCGGCGTGCCCACGGACACGTCGTCGGTCGCTCCGAGCCGGGCGAGCAACACGGCGAGCGCGGCGTGCAGCACCATGAACCGGCTCACGCCGTGGGCCTGCGCGTAGGCGTCGAGGCGGCGGACGGTCTCGGGATCGACGGTGAACGGCACCGCGGCGCCCCGGAACGACGAGCTCGCGGGTCGCGGCCGATCGGTGGGCAGTTCGAGCAGCGCCGGTGCGCCGGCGAGTTTCGCGGTCCAGTGGTCGAGTTCGCGCGCGGCGATCTCGGTGGGTTCGCCCGGTGCGCCGAGCAGCTCGCGCATCCACAGTGCGTAGTCGGCGTACTGCAGCGGCAGCGGCTCCCAGAGCGGTGCCCCACCTGTGGCGCGCGCAGAGTAGGCGAGCACGAGATCGGTGGCGAGGACCTGGGTGGACCAGCCGTCGATGGCGATGTGGTGCACGACCATCACGACGACGTGGCTGCCGTCGGCACACTCGAGCAATGTCAGCTCGAGGGACGGTTCGACGGTGATATCGAATCCGCGTGCGGTCAGCGTCCGGATACGTTCGGAAAGGTCGTCTTCCGCGACCGTCTCCGTGCCGGCGACGAGCAGGGGACGATCCCGCAGCGCGTCGTCGACGGAGAGGATGTTCTGGTACGGACCGGCATCGGAGTCCGGGTATGTCGTCCGAAGTGTTTCGTGCCGTTCGAGGATGTCGACGACCGCCGCGCGCAGGGCGTCGAGGTCGAGGTCGCCGCGCAGCCGTAGAGCCGCGCCGACGTTGTAGGCGCCGGAGCCGGGGTCGAACCGGTTGACGAACCACATGCGGGTCTGCGCCGGCGACAACGGAATCCGGTCGGGGCGCGGCCCGGCCGTGGGAACGGTCGCCGCGGCACCGGTGCCGCGGGCACGGTCGACGGCGGCGGCGAGGCCTTCGACGGTGGGCTCGTCGAACAGCGCGCGGATGCCGATGGTGGCGTCGAACGTCTCGTTGACGCGGGCGATCAATCGGGTTGCGCCGAGCGAGTTCCCGCCGAGCTGGAAGAAGTTCGACGACGCACCGACCTGCTCGACCTCGAGCAGCTCGCCCATGATGCGGGCGACGGCGGCCTCGGTATCGGTGCGCGGCGCGACGTAGGCGGCGGAGGCGTCGAAGTCCGGTTCCGGCAGGGCCGCCCGGTCGACCTTGCCGTGCGCGGTGACGGGCAGGTCGTCGAGCAGCACGAGCACCGACGGCACCATGTGCCGGGGCACGCGGTCGGCGACGGACGCGAGGACCGCGTTCTCGTCCGGCCGCTCACCGGTGGCGACGGCGTAGGCGGCGAGATAGTCGCCGTGCCGGCCGGTGCGCAGCGTGACGACGGCCTGCGTGATGCCGGGATGCGTGAGCAGGGCGCTCTCGATCTCGCCGAGTTCGACGCGCTGACCGTTGAGCTTGACCTGGAAGTCGGTACGGCCGAGGTATTCGAGTTCGCCGTCGCGGTTCCACCGGACGCGGTCGCCGGTGCGGTACATCCGATCGCCCGAGTTCCCGAAGGCGTTCGCGACGAAGCGGTCGGCGGTGACGGCGGGACCGGCCTGGTAGCCCCGCGCGACCTGCGAGCCCACCACGTACAGCTCACCCGGCACCCCGACGGGCACCGGACGCAGCACCGCGTCGAGGACGAGGAAACGGGTGTTCCACACGGGTCGGCCGAGCGGCACCTGCTCGGCATCGTCGCGGCGCGCGGTGCGGTGCGCGACCTGCACCATCGCGGTGCGGTGCGCGACCTGCACCGTCGTCTCCGTCGGGCCGTAGAGGTTGTGGACCTCGGCGCCGAGGACTTCGCGGACGCGGGCGGCGGTGGACGCCCGGAGTGCTTCACCGCCGGAGAACACCGCGCGCAGCGACGAGGCGTCGATGCCCGCGTGCTGTACCTCGGCGACGAACAGGTCGAGCACCGACGGCACGAACTGCGCGACGGTGACGCGTTCGCGGTGGACGACCGACGCGAGGTAGGCGGGGTCGGCGTGCCCGTCGCGGTCGGCGACCACCAGCCGCGCCCCGCTCTGCAGCGGAAGGAACAACTCCCACACCGACGCGTCGAAGGTGAAGGGTGTCTTGTAGAGCACCGTGTCGGCGGCGTCCGGCGCGAAGGCCGCGCGCATCCACGCGAGCTGGTTGTGCAGGGCGCCGTGCGTCACCGCGACACCCTTGGGCCGGCCCGTCGAGCCGGACGTGAACAGCACGTAGGCGAGGTTGCCGGGGCGGAGTGCGGGTCGTTCGTCGTCGGTCAGCGGGTCGCCGGCGTACCCGTCGACGTCGGACACATCGAGCACGCGCAGGCCGGCGGGCAGGCTGTCGCGGGTCTCGTCGGTCGCGAGCACGAGCTGCGGCGAGGCGGTGGTGAGAACGTGGGCGGTGCGCTGGGCCGGCTGGTCGGGATCGACCGGCACGTACGCTCCACCGGCGGCGAGCACGGCGTAGATCGCGACCAGCTGGTCGTAGGAGCGCGGAACCGCCACGGCGACGCGCGTTTCCGCAGCGACACCCTCGGCCAGGAGCCGACGGGCGAGACGGCGCACGTCGGACGCGAACTCGGCGTAGGTCGACGCCGATCCGTCGACGACGACGGCCGGCGCATCGGGTGTCCGCGCGACCTGCTGCTCGAACAACGCGACGACATCTCCGGCGGGCACGGGGTGCGCGGTGTGGTTCCAGGACTCGAGGACCCGTTCGCGTTCGCCGGGCAGGAACACGTCGACGGCGCCGACGGCATCGTCGGGGCGCTCGGCGACGAACTTCAGGATCTGTGTGAAGCGGCGGGCGAGGTCGTCGACGGTCGCGGCGTCGAAGACGTCGGTGCGGTAGCGCAGGCTCAACCGCAGGTGGGGTTCGAGCAACGCCATGAGCGAGAGCGGGTAATGCGTGGCGTCGCGGGCGTCGACGTCGGTGACGCGCATGCCGGCGATGTCGGTGTTCTCGTCGAATCCGGCGCGGTCGACGGGATACGACTCGAAGACGGTGAGCGTGTCGAAGAGGGTGCCGGTGCCGATGCGGTCCTGGATGGCGCCGAGGCCGACGAACTGCTGGTCGAGCAGGGCGGTCTGTTCACCCTGCAGGCGCAGCACGAGGTCGGCGACCGACTCGGTCTCGTCGATCCGCACCCGCACGGGCAGGGTGTTGATGAACAGGCCGAGCATGTTCTCGACGTCGGGCAGGTCGGCGGGCCGCCCGGAGACGGTTGCGCCGAACACCGCGTCGCGGGTACCCCAGTGCCGGGCGAGCAGCAGGCCCCAGGCGGTCCGGACGATGGTGTTGAGTGTCGCGCCGGTGCGTCGCGAGAGCCGTGCGAGGGCGTCGATGTCGTCGGCGTCGAGGTCGATGTCGATCTGGGCGGGTGCGTCGTCGACGGCGTCGGTGGCTCCGGGTGCGACCAGCGTGGGTTCGTCGAGGTCGGCGAACGCCTCGGCCCACGCGTCGAGTGCGCGGTCGGTGTCCTGCCGGTCGAGCCAGGTCAGGTAGTCGCGGTAGGACGCGGGGGTGGGCAGCGCCGCCTGACCGCCGGCGGCGTAGCCGACGAGGAGTTCGCGCACGAGCAGCGGCATCGACCAGCCGTCGAGCACGATGTGGTGGTTGGTGAGGGCGAGGACGGCGCGCTGCTCGGGGAGCCGGACGAGTACGGCGCGCAACAGCGGTGGGTGCGCGAGGTCGAAGCGGGCGAAGCGTTCGCTGTCGAGGAGCGTCTGCAGGTCGTGCTGCGGGTCGGACGATCCGGTGAGATCGGCGTGGCGCCACGGCATCTCGACGTGATCCAGGACGAGCTGGACCGGGCTGCCGGAACCGTCGTGCACGAAGGCCGTGCGCAGGGCGGCGTGTCGTGCGAGCAACGATGCGAACGCTGCCTGCCAGCGACCGGCATCGACTTCCCCTGCGAGGTCGAGACGCAGCTGTGCCGTGTAGACGTCGACCGCGTCGACGGACAGCGCGGCGTGGAAGGCCAGACCGGTCTGCAGCGGCGAGAGCGGCCAGATGTCGACGAGGCGACCGAAGCGGTTCTCCCACTGCTCGATCTGCTGCTGGCGGGTGTGCACGAGCGGCACGTCGGACGGGGTGAGACCACCGGCGTCGGGTCGCTGCGTGTGGGCGGCCAGGCCGACGAGTGCGTCCTTCCACCGTTCGGCGAGCGCGCCGACCGTCTCGGCGGAGATCACCCGCGGCACATAGGTGAACGACGCGGTGAGGTGCGCACCGTCGGGGCCGTCGACGACCATCGCGTTGATGTCGACGGCGACCGATGCGGCCATCCGTGAGGCGCGGTTGGGGTCGAGGGCGAGATCGAGCGGCACCCAGCCGATCTCACGGATCTCGTCGGCGATGTGACCGGAGGTGAGACGGCCGAGATAGTTGAACGACACCTGCGCGGTGGGCAGGGCGGCGAGGACCGGCGATGCCTCCGGATCGAGGTGGCGCAGGATGCCGTATCCCACGCCGTTGTTCGGGACGGCGGCGAGACGTTCCTTGACGGCCTTGATCGCGGTGGCGCTCGCGCGTCCTCCGGCGGCGGCGTCGGCGGGGTCGAGGTCGTCGGCGAGGTCGAGGCGCACGGGATACGCGCTGGTGAACCAGCCGACGGTGCGGGCGAGGTCGACGGTGCCGGTGCCGTCGAGGTCGCGGCCGTGCCCTTCGAGGGTGAGCAGCAACGAACGCTGCCCGTCCTGGGCGGCGGCGAGCGCGAGGGCGGTGAGCAGACCGTCGGCGGTGCCGCTGCCGTACAGCTCGGGCAGTCGGGTGAGCACCGCGTCGGTCACAATCGGGTCGAGATCGACCCGGACGGTCGCGGTGGTCGCCAGGATGTCGATCTCCGGGTCGAGCGACGCGACTGCGGTGAGCGGTGCTGCACCACCGAGGGTTTCGGTCCAGTGGTCGAGTTCACCGACGTGGTCGCGGGCGGTGTCGTGCAGGGCGTGCGCCCAGCGGCGGTAGGAGGTACCCACCTCGGGCAGCGACGGTGTCTGTCCTGCCGCGACCTGCATCCAGGCCTGGCCGAGGTCGGGCAGCAGTACCCGCCACGACACGCCGTCGACCACCAGGTGGTGTGCGACGAGCAGCAGGCGACCCTGCCCGACCGGCTCGACGACGTCGAACCACACGGCACGCAGCACGAGACCGGATTCCGGATCGAGATCCTGTGCGGCAGCGTCGCATTCACGGTCGACGAGAGAATCGGATTCGGTAGCGTCGGCGACCGGGACGCGGGTGATCCACGCATCGAGGTCCGGCAGTTCGGCGTGCGTCCGCCACTGCCCGTCGCGCAGCGTGGACCGCAGGATGTCGTGCCGGGCGACGACGGCAGCGAGCGCGGCCCGCAGATCGTCGTAGGTCAGATCCGCGGGGGTGGAGACGAGGACGGCCTGCGCGAAGGTGGAATAGTCACCACGCCCGAGCATCTCGTGCACGATCGGCGTGATCGGGATGTCGCCCACTCCCCCGCCGGGCAGTTCGTCGAGGACGAGGGCGGTGGGCACGGCGGTGGCGACCCGCGCGAGCGCCGCGATCGTCTTGTGTTCGAAGATCTGCCGGGCGGTGATGTGCAGTCCGGCGGCCTTGGCGCGGGCGGCGAACTGCATCGCGACGATGCTGTCGGCGCCGAGGGCGAACAGCGAGTCGTCGACACCGATGCGTTCGACGTCGACCAGTCCGGCGGCGACCTCGACGAGGAGGCGTTCGGAGTCGGTTTCGGGGGCGCGGAATTCTGCGGTGGCGAACTGCGGTGCGGGGAGCGCAGCGCGGTCGAGTTTGCCGGCGGGAGTCACCGGGATCTCGGTGAGTTCGACGACGGCCGCGGGCACCATGTGCGCCGGGAGAACGCGGGCGACACCGTCGAGCAGTCCCTGCATGTCGAAGGTCGCGCCGGATTCCATACGTACGTACGACACGGGGACGACGGAACTGCCGCTGTCGTGCACGACGGTCGTCGCGAAGTCGACGCCGTCCTGGTCGAGCAGGGCGGTGTCGATCTCGCCCAGTTCGATGCGGAATCCGCGGATCTTCACCTGGAAGTCGGAGCGGCCCACGAAGTCGAGTTGGTGATCGGGCGTCCACCGCACCTCGTCGCCGGTGCGGTACAGGCGCGTGCCGGGTTCGAAGGGGTTGGCCACGAATCGATCCGCGGTCTGCCCGGGACGGCTGTGGTAGCCGCGCGCCAAAGCCGGTCCGCCGAGATACAACTCGCCGACGAATCCGACGGGCACCGGTCGCAGGCGACGGTCGAGCACCACGGCGACGACACCGTCGAGGGGACGGCCGATGGTGATCGGGTCGCCGGGTGCCAGGGGGTCTCCGGCGGTGACGACGATGGTGGTCTCGGTGGGGCCGTAGCTGTTGGTGAACCGGCAGGTGGGAGCGAAGCGTTCGACGAGGTCGGCGGTGCACACGTCGCCGCCGACGACGACGGCCTCGAGATCGGGCAGGCCCGCGGGGTCGACGGTGTTGAGGACGGTGGGCGCCGAGACGATGTGCGTGACCCGGTGGGCGCGCAGGACGTCGACGAGTTCGTTGCCGCCGAGAACGTGCGGCGGCGCCACGACCATGGCCGCTCCGGCGCTGAAGGCCTGCAGCATCTCGAAGATCGACGCGTCGAAGCTCGCCGAGGAGAACCGCAGCATCCGCGAGTCGGTGCCGAGGGCGAGTTCGGGGCGGGTGTCGGCGGCGAAGGTCGCGAGCCCGCGATGGGTGACGACCACGCCCTTCGGGGTTCCGGTGGAGCCCGAGGTGTAGATCATGTACGCCGGGTTCTCCGGCACGGCCGGCGAGCGCACGACCTCGACGTCGATATCCGAGGGGAGCGGGTCGTCCACGGCGATCCAGCGGGGCCCGGACGGCAGGTCTGTGATCCGGCTCTGCACGGTGAGTCCGAGCTGTGCACCGGCATCATCGACCATGTAGGCGATCCGGTCGGCCGGGAGCGCCGGATCGATCGGGACGAAGGCCGCGCCGGTCTTCGCCACCGCCCACACCGCGATCAGCGCATCGGCGCCGCGGTCCATGCTCAGTGCCACGAAGGTCTCGGGGGCGGCCCCGGCGTCGACGAGCTGTGCGGCGAGACGTGTAGAAAGATCGTCGAGTTCGCGGTAGGTGACCTGCCGGTCGCCGTCGACGATCGCGACGCCGTCGGGATTGCGGCGCACACCGTCGGCGAGGAAGTCGGCGAACAGCCGCACGGGCTGGGCGGGCAGTCCTCGATACGGGACGAGGCTCTCGTATTCGTCGTCGTGCAGGACCGTCAGTGTGCCGATGGTGCGGTCGGAGTCGGCGAGTTCGCCGAGATACTCGACAAATCGTGTGTGGTGCGAGCGCAGTTCGTCGACCGTGTACAGGTGGGGGTTGGCCTCGAGGTCGATGTGGGCGGGCTGCCCCGGCGCGCTCGGGTAGATGTTGAGCGAGAGGTCGTCGACCGGGCCGGTGCTCAGCACGTGCCGGCGGCCGACCGAATCGCCGTAGCGGATCTCGTGGTCGAACATCATGACGTTGACCGCGGGCCCGAAGAATCCGCGGTCGGCGCTGCCGTAGCCGGTGTCGCGGCGCATGTCCTCGTGCCGGTACCGCTGGTGACGCAGTGCCCCGGTGAATTCGAGCTGCATCCGGTCGATCAGATCGTCGCGGCTACCGTCCGGTTCGATACCGACGCGGATCGGGACGACGTTGGAGACCATGCCGCCGGAGCGACGCAGGCGGACGGTGGTGCGCGCCGAGACCGGGAGGCTGAGGACCACGTCGGTCTCACCGGTGACGCGGGCGAGGAAGGCCGCGAAGGCCGCTGCGACCACGGTCGCGAAGGTCGTGGTCTTCTCGCGCTCGGCGATCATCCGGTCGATCGCGGCCTCGACACGTTCGGGCAGGGGCGCACTGAACCGGACCGGGTGCGGGCCGACGGGCGCGGCGCGACCGGCGAGGCTGATGGGGTGCGGCAGGTCGCGGATGCGGTCGGCCCAGTAGGCGCGGTCGCTCTCGAACCGGGCCGAGACGCGGTAGCTCTGTTCGTCCTCGACGATCTCCGGCAGCGGACTGACGTCGAAGCGGGCGGGTTCGCGCTGCTGTACCGCGGCGCTGTAACGCTCGGCGGTGCGGGTGTCGAAGGTGGTCGCCCCGTAGCCGTCGAGGGCGATGTGGTGGATCCGGGTGTAGACGAAATGGCGGTCGTCGGCGATTCGCAGGACCGCGCAGACGATCAGCCGGTCCTCGAGCATGTCGAGGGGCGTGCGGTACTCGGCGCGCATCCAGGCGATGGCCGCTGCTTCGGGATCGTCCTCGTCGCGCAGGTCGAGAATCGTGGCGCGGTCCTCGAGGTCGTGGTCGATGACCTGACGGGGGTGGCCGTCGACCTCGAAGATGCGGAGCATGCCGGTGCCCAGTTCGCGGGCGGTGGCGGCGCCGGCGTCCGCGAAGATCTCGGGATCGAATTCGCCTCGGACGTCGACGTACTGGGCGATGGTCAGTGGAATGTCGCCGAGCAGATGCTGGGCGAACCAGATCCCGCGTTGGGCCGACGAGAGCGGGAAACCGTCGCCGGCCTCCCCGAACTGCGACGATGCAGGCACATACTGCTGTTCCACTTATCTCCCCGGGCGCGCATGATCCGCACGGGTGTGCGCATCACAGAAACGGCGCGGTCTCCCCGACATGGCGCCTAACTGCGACCACCGTATCGTGCCTGAATCGCATTTCGTTTCTCAGGCTCAATATTGATTCGCGAGAAATCGTGACTGTAGTGCTCGAGCAGTCGCGGGTCCATGATGCGCCGCCACAGCGGCGGGAACAGAGCCAGGATGATCAATACCGCGTAACCGGCGGGTAGCTGCGGCACCTGCGGCATCGACCGCAGGGTCTGGTAGCGGCGCAGCGGATTGGCGTGATGGTCGCTGTGCCGTTGCAGGTTGTAGAGGAACAGGTTGGAGCACACGTGGTTGCTGTTCCAGCTGTGCTGGGGCTGCACGCGTTCGTAACTGCCGTCCGGTCGCTTCTCGCGCAGCAGCCCGTAGTGCTCGAGATAGTTGGCGCCTTCGAGGAACATGATCGCCATGACGGCCTGGACGACGAGCCACGGGGCGATCGACCAGCCGAACACGGCGATGAGCACCGCGTAGAGGACGACGCTCAGCGCCCATGCGTTGAGGATGTCGTTGTGCCGCAGATTCCAGAACGACGTGCCGCGACGTTCGAGCCGGCCCTTCTCGTAACGGATCGCGGAACGGAGGCTGCCGAACACCGAACGGGGCAGGAAGCGCCAGTAGCTCTCTCCCATGCGGGCGGTGGCCGGGTCCTCCGGGGTCGCCACACGGGCGTGGTGCCCCCGATTGTGTTCGACGTAGAAGTGGCCGTAGAACGACTGGGCGAGCGCGATCTTCGCGAGGCGCCGCTCGATGGTGGTGCGCTTGTGTCCGAGTTCGTGCGCCGCGTTGATGCCGACACCGCCGACGATGCCGAGTGTGGCGGCCATCGCGAATCGTTCGGCGCCGCCCATGGGCTGCGACACCCACATCCAGCACCCGAATGTCAGGCCCGCGTATTGCAGTGGGAGATAGAGATAGGTGCAGTAGCGGTAGTACCGGTCGTTCTCGAGCGTCCGCATCACGCTCTCGGGCGGATTGCTCGTGTCCAGCCTCGCGAACGCGTCGACCAACGGGCAGACGACGGCGATGACCAGTGCACCGGTGGCCCAGAAGACGCCGAGGTGGAGGTATTCGACGAGGAAGTAGGCGATGAAGGGGCTCAGGGGGACGACGAGTCCGTACAGCCAGAGGCGTTTCTTGGGGTCGGTCCATCGATCGTGTGTCGCACTGCGAGGAGTAGCCGAATCCACAAACACCAATCCCCCAGGAAGGAAAAACCGTCCGGTACGAATCCCCACGAACCGGAGAAAACAAACTGTTACCCCACGAACCGGATATACCTTACAAGCAGTACTTACCGACGGGTAGGCCTACGCCTCCCGGCTGTGACAGAGAGCACACGACGACGGCGCCGCACCGGAAGTGCGACGCCGTCGAACGCGGAATTCTCGAAAGAGTGCGACCTAGATGGCGCGCACACCCTGAGCCTGCGGGCCTTTCTGCCCCTGGCCGATCTCGAACTCGACTCGTGCCCCCTCGTCCAGGGTCTTGAAGCCCGAACCCTGGATCTCGGAGTAATGGACGAAAACGTCTGCTCCCCCACCATCCTGCTCGATGAAGCCGAAGCCCTTTTCCGCGTTGAACCACTTGACAGTGCCCTGCGCCATACCACTTGCTCCTTGCATTCCCCCACGTCACCCCGACGTGAGGCCTAGATGGACCTCGATCATCGCATTGATCCGGACATTCGTCGCGCCTTGTTTCCCAACTCGTTACCGCAACCGGCAAAACGCGGATGAAATCCTGTTGCGGCACGGTGGCACGATGTAAGCCGTGACTATCGAGGAGCAAGGCCAACTTCACCATCACATCAGCCGTCGGCTCGAGCAGTCGTCGAAGCTCCAGAACGTGCTCTACGAGATCCGCGGGCCGGTGCACGCCCACGCCGCGCGGCTCGAGGCCGAGGGGCATCGCATCCTCAAGCTCAACATCGGCAACCCCGCACCGTTCGGGTTCGAGGCGCCCGACACGATCGTGCAGGACATGATCGCGGCGCTGCCCCACGCGCAGGGCTACTCGGAGTCCAAGGGCATCGCCTCCGCCCGTCGCGCGATCGTCACGCGCTACGAGCTCGTGCCGCGCTTCCCGAAGTTCGACATCAACGATGTCTACCTGGGCAACGGAGTCTCCGAGCTCATCACCATCACCATGCAGGCCCTGCTCGACGACGGCGACGAGGTGCTCATCCCGGCACCCGACTACCCGTTGTGGACGGCGATGACCTCGCTCGCCGGTGGCACCCCCGTGCACTATCTGTGCGACGAGACCAACGACTGGAACCCGGACCTCGACGACATCGAGTCCCGGATCACCGACCGCACCAAGGCGATCGTGGTGATCAACCCGAACAACCCGACGGGCGCCGTGTACTCGCACGAGGTGCTCGAGGGGATCGTGCGCCTCGCCCGCAAGCACCAGTTGCTGCTGCTCGCCGACGAGATCTACGACAAGATCCTGTACGACGATTCGAAGCACATCTCCCTCGCCTCGCTGGCCCCCGACCTGCTCTGCCTGACCTACAACGGCCTGTCGAAGGCGTACCGGGTCGCCGGCTACCGGTCGGGCTGGATGGTCATCACCGGCCCGAAGGATCACGCAGAGGGCTTCCTCGAGGGCGTCGACCTGCTCGCCTCGACCCGCTTGTGCCCCAATGTGCCGGCCCAGCACGCCATCCAGGTGGCGCTCGGCGGCTATCAGAGCATCGAGGACCTGGTACGGCCCGGTGGGCGCCTGCTCGAGCAGCGCGACGTCGCGTGGGAGCGCCTCAACGCCATCCCGGGCGTGAGCTGCGTGAAGCCGCGCGGTGCGCTCTACGCCTTCCCGCGTCTGGATCCGGAGGTCTACGACATCCACGACGACGAGAAGCTCGTGCAGGATCTGCTGCTGCAGGAGCGCATCCTCGTCACGCAGGGCACGGGCTTCAACTGGCCGAACCACGACCATCTGCGCATCGTCACGCTGCCGTGGGCACGCGACCTGGCGGTGGCGATCGAGCGGATCGGTAACTTCCTGTCCTCCTACAAACAGTAGGAACAGGGCTTCCGACCCCAGGCGGGCAATCGTTGCCGAACAGTTACATTGCCCCTTTCGGGACCAAAGTCCCTGTTTAGAGGCACGGTCGACCTACCCGAACGGACAGTTTGTCGGCTTCGTGACCATCGACACATGCCAACCCCTCCCCAATCCGGGGTCGGAACCAGTAATTTGTCTTATGGCACTAAGCACTACGCACTGTGCCGGGCTCCCTGATCGATCGCCATCCCCCCTGTGCGAGATCAGGTGACGGTGGCGGGGACACCCCCCCTGCTCCCCGCCACCACCAGCCCCAACCATCTCGCCTCTTGGCTAGCCTGTCCGGGTGAATCACGGACACGGCCATTTCGGCCACGGACACGGCCACGGGCAGGACGAAAGTCCCATCCCACTCGGACCCATCGCCGCGAAGATCGTGGTCGGCCTGCTGGCTGCGATCGGTCTCCTGGTGCTCTTCGGCACCGCCCTGTTATGGCCGAGCAGCCGTGCCGTGGACATCCCCGCTCCCTTTCAGACGAGTAGCGGCGGCGCGGTCGTCACCGAGGCCGGAACGGTCGTCGAGCAGAACACCGGCCCGTGCGGCAGCGCGTCCTTCGGGCGCGTCTTCACCGGTGAGCCGTCCCCTCCCTCGAGCAACGCCTTCGACTGCGAACGCAGCATCGTCGCCATCGAATCCGGTCCCGACGACGGTGCCCGGACGCTCCTCGAGGTGATCCCCGGCCCGGGTCAGCCCGATCTACAGGCCGGCGACGAGATCCGTCTCGTCCGCCAGACCGATCCGGCGGGCGCCACCCAGTACTCCTTCTACGACTACGCCCGCGGCTTCCCGCTCGCCCTGGTGGTCGCAGCGTTCGCTGTCGTGGTGGTCGCCATCGCCCGCTGGCGCGGTCTGCGGGCCCTGATCGGCCTGGTGGTCGCTTTCGGTGTGCTGGTGGTGTTCATGCTCCCGGCGCTCCTGGACGGCAAACCCGCCGTGCCGGTCGCACTGGTCGGCGGTGCACTGATCCTCTACGCGGTGCTGTACCTGGCGCACGGTGTGAATCTGAGGACCAGTTCGGCGCTGCTCGGCACGCTCGCCTCGATGGTCGTCGCGGCCCTGCTGTCCTACGTCGCGATCCGCATGACACATCTGACCGGTCTGTCGGAGGAACAGAACACCGACGTGCAGCTGTACATCGGGCACGTGTCGATCTCGGGCCTACTGCTGGCGGGATTCATCATCGGCTCGCTCGGTGTGCTCAACGACGTCACCATCACGCAGGCGTCGTCGGCCTTCGAACTCGCCGGGCTCGATCCCGAGTCGTCGCGTCGTGAGATCTTCTCGGCGGCGATGCGCGTGGGCCGCGACCACATCGCCAGCACCGTCTACACGCTCGTCCTCGCCTACGCGGGCGGCGCGCTGCCTCTCCTGCTGCTGTTCTCGGTGGCCGGGCGGTCGATCACCGATGTGATCACGAGCGACGCCGTGGCGATCGAGCTGGTCCGCGCATGCGTCGGCGGCATCGCGCTCACGTTGTCGGTGCCGCTCACCACGGCGATCGCCGCCGTGCTCGCGCGTACCGACGCCCCCGGACAGCAGACGGGTGGCCGGCACGCGCGACGCGCGTGAGCGGGTGACTCAGGGAAGCCGGATCTGCGGCAGCGGCGGCAGCTCGATCGTCGGCAGCGGCGGCAGCGTCGGGACCGGCACTCCCAGCCCCGGGATGGTCGGAGCCGGAGCGGGCGGAGGTTCGGGGGCCGGCGGAACCGGGCGCGGTGAATGGGTGGTCGGAGCCGGCTCCTGCTCGACCGTGGTGGTCGTGGTGACCTGCGTGGGCGCTACCGCCGGCGCGGGATTCTGCCGCGGCGCGTTGGTGGTCGTCGGGATGTACGACTGGGTGGGGCTCGTCTCGTCGGTCGACGAACTCGTGAAGCCGGTGCTCAGCGCCACGCCGATGACCGCGACGACCGCGAGAGCCGTGCCCGCGATCCCGGCGCCGGAGATCTGCCTGCCGCTGACCGACGGACCGCGACCGGCCAGCGACGACCACCACGGCTTCTTCGCGTCGGCGGACTCCGCACCGGTGGCGGCAGCCGTGGGCGCAGCGGCCGCGGCGGCGACGACCGGGATCTGCTCGGTGTCGGCGCTCGTCGACGGGGGCTGACCCGGCACGATGCGCGTGAGGGTGCTCACCGGTTGCGAGGTGGCCGGTTGCGCGGCGGCCAGGGCCCCGCCCTTGGCGAGGACGAGTTCGGGCTCGTGCGGCACCACCAGGGGCAGGCCGAGCCAGGAGCGCAGCACCTCCTGCACGAGCGGGATGTGCGCGCCGCCGCCGAGCAGGACCACGGCCTCGGGGTTGCGACCGGCACGGGAGATCACCTGGTGCACGAATTGCGCCGACGACTCGACGCACTGCGCGATGAGCGGATCGAAGGTCTCGCGCGACATGAGCACGACCCCTGCCGCGCCCGGCACGGCCACGGTCTCGCTCTGCGAGAGCTTCTCCTTGGCCTCGCGGCACTGGGCCGACAATTCGTCGTCGGTGGCGGGGTCGTCGGGGCGCCACACACCGTTGGTGTCGAGCTGGTGGTCGCGGATCACGTTGTCGAAGACGCGGCCGCCGATGCTGTCGGTGCGTTCGGCGAGCACCTCGCGGGAGACGAGGTCGACGACGGTGACGGTGAGCCCGGCGTCGCCGAGGTCGTAGAAGACGGCGGTGTTGCTGCCGAGCTCGCCGGTGGCCTGCAGATAGGTGACGGCGGCTTCGGGTTCGGAGACGAGCAGGTAACGGTCGATGTGCTCGACGGCCATTGCCGCGCGCAGGCGCTCGCCCTGGGCGTGGTCGCGATAGACCAGTCCCACCCGCTCGATCGGATCGCCCGCCACACCGGTCTGGAAGAGCACCCCGAGGGTGCCTGCCGCCAGCCGCGCCGGATCGTCCTTACCGGTTTCGACCACCTGGAACTGGAACCCCGCCGTCGGGGTCGTTCGATCCACCGGCCGCACCACCCGAACGGCGCTCTCCCCCACGGTCACACCGAGAATAGAACTCATCAGCCGCCTTCGACGTTGGATGCGCCAGCCGCGTCAGCTTCCCCCGGCGCCCGAAATCACCGACGATGGTACAGAACGTTACCGGCGGGTCACGAGGGCCGTTCGTATGACGTACGCCGGGACCGAGCACCCCGGAGATGGCTCCTGAGCGCCTGGATAGCGTCTCCCATAGGATCGCCGAATGCGGATTCTCTATGTGTGTACCGGAAACATCTGCCGATCACCCACCGCAGAGAGGTTGACCACCGCATACGCGGCCGAGGCCGGTCGCGAGGACCTTTCGGCGCACAGCGCCGGCACCCGGGCGATGGTCGGTTACGGCATGGAACCCACCGCGGCACTCGTGTTGCAGCAGCTCGGAGGCGATCCGGACGGATTCGCTGCGCGTCGGATCACCCCGCCGATCGCGGAGGACTCCGACATGATCATCACGATGAGCGAGCGGCACCGCGCCAAGGTCATCCAGCTCGCACCGCGCAGGATGCGGGTGACGTTCACGCTGCGCGAGGCCGCCCGGCTGCAGAACGCCACCGGTGCGCGGACCATCGCAGAACTGACGACGGCCCGGGCGCAGATGTCTGCACCCGGGCCGGAGGACATCGTCGACCCGATCGGCCGAGACGAGGAGACGTTCGTCACGGTCGGATCCGAGATCGCCGATCTGTTGCTACCTCTCCTCGCCGCTCTCCGAGCCTGAGTCGTTCACCGGGCGTCGCGGTGCGTGCACCACGGGTCGCGACAGCAGCTCGGCGGCGGAGTACGCCTGCGGCGCCTGGTAGGGCTCGCTGCCGTATCGCTCCGATGCCGGCTGCGGCGCCGGCGGGAACTGCTCCGCAGCGCGGTAGTGGTAGGCGTCGTTGCTCGGCGCCGGGTGGGCCTGCGTGGCCGGCGGCTCGACATGATGCTGACCGTTCTGCGGCCGGGCCGGTCCCTCGACGGGTGCCGACGCGGTCGTCTGAGCCTGCGCAGCCGGCTGGGCGGCCGGTGCGGTCGGTGCCGGCGCTCCGACACGCTGCGTCGCCGGCGTGCTCGTCTGGGCGGCTGCCGGAGCAGCACCGTCCTTGTCGGAGCTGTAGTAGTAGCGGTATTCGTAGGCCGTGCCGCGTCCCTTGGTCGGGGTCAGCGCCAGGATCGTGCCCAGCACGGGCGCGTTGACCGCCCGCAGGTTGCCGACGGCCCGCGCGAACTGCTCGCGGGTGGTCTTGCCGTAACGCGCGATGAGCAGCGCACCGTCGGCGATGTTCGTGAGGATCGCCGCGTCGGTGACGGGCAGCAGCGGCGGCGCGTCGATGATGACGTAGTCGAAGCGCGACCGCAGGTCCTCGATGACCTCCCGCGCATGCGCGGAACCGAGCAGCTCGGACGGGTTGGGCGGCAGACCGCCGGCCGCGAGCACCCACATGCCGTCGAAGCGCGTCGGCTGGAGCACGTCCTCGAGTGCAGCCGTGTGTGCGAGCACGTTCGACAGGCCGGCGTCGCCGAGCGTGCCGAGGTACTTGGTCACACGCGGGCGGCGCAGGTCGGCTTCGACGAGCACGACGGAGTGACCGGCCTCGGCGAGCACCAGGGCCAGGTTGACCGCCGTGGTGGTCTTGCCCTCGCCGGGCAGGGAACTGGTGATAACGATCGCGCGCGGCGGGTTGTCGACCTCGAGGAACTGCAGGTTGGTCCGCATCTCCCGGTAGGCCTCGGCGTCGCCGCTGTTGGCGTCCGCGAACACGATCGCCGGCTCCTCCTGCCGGGCCTTCTCGAGCGGGATCACACCCACCACACCGGTGCCGGCGAGCTCCTCGACGGCGTTGCGGTCCTTGATGGTGTTGTCGAGGCGATCGCGCAGCACCGCGAGGGCGATGCCGAGCAGCACACCGACGGCCAGACCCAGCGCGACGTTCCGTGTGGTCTTCGGCGTCACCGGCGCCGACGGCGTAGCCGCGTACTGCTCGACCACCACGCGGGCGGTCGGCGGGCCGCCGTCCTCTGGGGTCTCCAGTTCGCGTGCCATGACGACGAACTCGTCCGACAGTGCGTTGGCGAGGTCGCGGGCACGCTCGGGCGACTCGTCGGTGACGGCGGTGTCGATGAGCACCGTGTCGGGGGTCGACGAGGCGGTCACCTTGCCGGCGAGATCGACGGCCGACATCTCGCCGAGACCGAGCTTGTCGAGGGTGCGCTGCGCGAGGGTGGTGCCCTCGAGCAGTTCGGTGTAGGAGGTGACTCGCTGCTGCGAGAACAGGTTGCCCTGGTAGATCTCCTGCACCGACGCGCCCGACGAGGTCGACACGAACAGGCGTGTCTTGGCTTCGTACTGGGGCGTGGTCAGCAGGGAGGCGCCGAGGGCTGCAAGAACCGCCACCACCGTCGTGACGGCGACGATCTTCCACCTCGCCTGCAGAATTCGCAGGTAATCATGTACTTCCATCAGGGCGTCTCCCTCGTTGCGGTAACACTGCGTGCGCACCCGGCGGGCGCGGTGTGGGGGTCGTCGTGGCGCTCGAGCACGCTGTCGAGCACCGGGCCGATCGCACGCACCGCGTCCGGATCGGCCAGTTCCGAGTGCGTGAACGGCACCGGATGTTCGACGACGAGACCGCGCACATATCGCTGCCAGGTGGCGGCGAGATCTGGGTGCCGGTCGAGATCGGGTTCGGCGACCACCAGGTCGATGTCGCCGTCGTATTCGCTGAGGGTGTGTCGGCGCACCGCGTCTTCGACGGCCTGCGCGGCGGCGTCGGTGCGGCGCCGGACCTCGGCGACGAGTTCTTCGGGCAGCCCGGCGATGTCGGGTACGTTCTCTGCCGTCGGGTGGGGCTCGGCAGGCACAGTCTCGGGCGTGAGCGTGTCGAGCAGCACTACCGCACCGACCTGCTCTCCGTGCTCGCGGAGCTGCACGGCCATCTCGTGTGCGATGGTGCCGCCCACCGACCAGCCCAGCAGGTGGTAGGGACCATCGGCCCTCACCTTACGGATTTCGGCCACATACCGCGCGGCGAGTTCGCCGATGCTGTCCGGAATGTCGTCGAAGCCCGTTGCCTGGAGACCGTAGAGGGTACGGCCGTCGAGATGCTGCGCGAAACCGGCGTACATCCATGCGAGTCCGCTGATGGGGTGCACGCAGAACAACGGCGGCTTCTCGTCACCGCGACCGGCGATCTCGACGAGGCTGCCGAGCGGGTCGCGTTCGTCATTACTGCGGCCGTGGTCGATGCGGTCGGCGAGCGACGCGAGATCCGGGCTGGTGAACAGCCACTCGACGGGAACGTCGGCGCCGAGCTCGTCGCGCAGTTCACCGGCGACGGTGACGGCCGCGATGGAACTACCACCGAGGTCGAAGAAGCTTCGGTCAGCAGAGATCTCGTCGATCGGCCGGTCGAGGTGGCGGGCGAACACCGCGGCGACGGTCTGCGCGATGCGTCCCTGCGGCGCCACATATGGTTCGTCGACGGCGGTGTCGGGGGCGGGCAGCGCCGCACGGTCGACCTTGCCGGATGCCATCAGCGGCAGTGCGTCGACGACGGTGATGCTCACCGGCCGCAGGTGACGCGGCAGGTCGGCGACGAGCGCGCGACGCAATGCTGCCGTGTCGGGTGCGGTGCCGGTCTCGGGCTGGATATAGGAGACGAGCACGGTGTCGCCGTCACGTCCGGGATGCGGAACGGTCACGGCCGCCGCGACTCCCGGACGGTTCAGCAGCGCGGCGTCGACCTCGGCGGGTTCGACGCGGATGCCGTGGATCTTCACCTGGTCGTCGATGCGGGCCACGTGATCCAGTACCCCGTTCGGCAGGATCCGAACCAGGTCGCCCGTGCGGTACAGCCGCGACCCGTCGTCGCCGAACGGGTTCGCGACGAATCGCGTTGCGGTGAGGCCGGATTCGTAGCGGTAGCCGCGGGCGGTGCTGTCACCGGTCACGTAGAGCTCGCCGACGGTGCCGCGCGGCACGGGGTGCAGACGCGAGTCGAGCACGTAGGCGGTGGCTCCCGCGACAGGCGTGCCGATGCTCGGCTTCTCGTCATCGGTGAGCGGCGCGGAATACGAGACGGCGACGGTGAATTCGGTGGGTCCGTAGCCGTTGACGATCCGGTGCCGCGACCAGCGGCCCACCAGTGCACCGGGCAGGGTCTCACCCGCGGCGACGATCGTCGTCGGCTCGAATGCCTCGGGGTCGAGGGTGCCGAGCACGGTGGGCGTGAGGTTGAGGTGCGTGACGCGCTCGTCGACGATCAGCTCCTGCAGGGGTTCCCCGGCGAAGGTGTGGTCGGGGGCGATCACAAGGGCACCGCCGTGCGCGTGGGCGGAGAGCAGTTCGAAGACCGCGGCGTCGAAGGTGTGCGAGGCGACCTGCAGCACGCGCGATTCCGGCCCGAGGTCGAGCAGGGCGGTCTGCACGTCGAGCAGCGCCGCGAGCCCACGGTGGGTAACGTCGACGCCCTTCGGTGTGCCTGTGGTGCCGGACGTGTAGATCGTGTAGGCGAGGTCGCCGGATGTCACTGCGGGACGCGGGGGTTCGACGGCGTCGAAGTCGATGCTGCGATCGGCGGTGAGGTCGAGCCACGTCACGTGGCCGAGTTCGCGGTAGCCGACGGTCAGGCCGATGCGAGCACCGGAGTCGGCGAGGATCGCGACACTGCGCGCGTCGGGCTGGGTGAGGTCGACGGACACCCATGCCGCACCGAGTTTCGTGATCGCCCAGACGGCGAGCGGCCAGTACTCGCTGCGCGGCACGGCGATCGCGACGAGGTCTCCGCGTCGCACGCCGTGGGAGGCGAGCACGGAGGCGATCTCGTCGGCGCGGGCGTCGAGTCCGCCGTACGTCCAGGCGACGGTGCCGGAGCGCACCGCGATGCGTCCGCGATGCTGCTCGACGGCGGTCGCGAAGATCTCGGGCAGGGTGCGCGGTGCGACGGCGGGAGCCGACAGCGGTGCGGGCACCGGCACGGCGAGATCGCCGACGGCGCGGTCGGGTTCGGCGAGGGCGGCGGCGAGCATCGCCACGAGGTCGGTGAGCATCGCGTCGCCGGTAGTGTCGTCGAACAGATCCGTCGCATAGACCAGGCGCAGGTCGAGTCCGGCCTCGCGCTCGACGAGTTCGACGACCACGTCGAACTGCGCGGCGGGTTCCCCGGCGTCGGTCTCGGCGATCTGCACGTCCGGCAGTTGCGGCAGCACCTCGCCGGCCTCGACGCGGTGCGTGAGCAACACCTGGAAGAGCGGGCTGTACGACGGGTCGCGCCGCGGCGCGAGGCGGGCGACGACCTCGTCGAACGGCACGTCGGCGTGCGCGAGCGCACCGAGATCGGTGGCCCGCACGTCGCGCAGCAGGTCGGTGAACGGACGCGACGGGTCGACGGCGGTGCGCAGCACGACGGTGCCGACGAACATGCCCACGAGCCGGTCGAGGCGGGCATCCGTGCGACCCGCCATCGCCGCGCCCACGGCGATGTCGGTGCGTCCGCTGCGACGCGCGAGCATCGCGGCGAGCACCGCGTGGACGAGCATGAACACGGTGACGTCGTGGCTGCGCGCGACGTCCCGGAGGCGTCGGTGGGTCTCGGTGTCGAGGGTCGAGACGATCTGCGCGCCACGGTGGGTCGGCTGCGCGGGGCGCGGCCGGTCGGCGGGCAGCGGCAGCGGGCTGTCGGGCAGGCCGGCGAGTGTGGTTGTCCAGTAGTCGAGTTGGCGGGCGGCGAGCGAGCCCGGATCGGTGGGGTCGCCGAGCAGTTCGTGCTGCCAGCGCGCGTAGTCGCCGTAGGTGACGGGCAGCGACTCGAAGACCGGCGCTTCTGCCCCGCGACGCGCGGCGTAGGCGACGGCGAGATCGGTGAGCAGCGGTCCGACGGACGCGCCGTCGAACGCGATGTGGTGCACGGCGGCGGCGAGCACCCAGCGGCCGGGTTCGACGTCGAACAACCGGATCCGCATCGGGGCCTGCATCGTGATGTCGAAGGGCGTGGTGATCGTGGCGGTCACGGCCGCGGCGACGTCCTCCGGCGCGGAGTGTTCGAGCACCGGCGGGTCGACGGGTACCTGCACGTCGTCGGTGAAGGCGGTGCGCAGCACGCGATGGCGGTCGACGACATCGCTCACCGCGGCGGTGAGGGCGTCGACGTCGAGGTCGCCGCTCAGCGTCAGCACGACCGGCACGAGATAGCCGGCGGTGCCGGTCTCGGCCCGCGCGACGATGCCGAGGCGACGTTGCGCGGGGGCGATCGGTGCCGGGGTGTCGTCGTCGTAGTGCCGCAGCGCGACGCGCTGGTCGTCGCCGGATTCGATGCGGGCGGCAAGCGCGGCCAGGGTGGGGGCGGCGAGCACCTCGCGCACCGGCACGTCGGTGCCGAACGCCTCGCTCAGCCGCGCGGCGAAGACGACGGCCGACAGCGAATCGCCGCCGGCGGTGAAGAACCCGCGGTGCGCGGCCGGGCGGGCACCGAGCACGTCCTCGGCGACGGTGACGACGAGATCCTCGGCATCGGTGAGCGGCCGGTCGAGGGCCGCGTCGTCGTCGAGTGCGGCGGCGTCGTGCAGTTCGAGCGCTGCGACGTCGAGCTTGCCGTTGGACGTGAGGGGCAGCTGGTCGAGCGCGTGCACGCGGGTCGGCATGCGGTGCGGCGGCACGACGAGCGCGAGTCGCGCGGTGATGTCGTCGGCCGACAGATCCGGTCCGGCCGCGAACGCGACGAGCGTGCCACTCACCGCGACCACCGCTGCCTGCCGGATACCGGGCTGGGCGAGCAGCGTGGCTTCGAGTTCGCCGGGTTCGATGCGCACGCCGCGCACCTTGAGCTGGCGATCGGTGCGGCCGAGATAGCCGAGGGAGTCGTCGACGCGGCGGTGGACGCGGTCGCCCGTGCGGTACCTGCGGGCACCGCCGGGAGCGGCGACGAAGCGTTCGGCGGTGCGCGCGGGGTCGTCGAGATATCCGGCGGCGAGGCCTTCACCCGCGAGATACAACTCGCCGACGCCTCCGGCGGGCACGGGACGCAAGCGCGCGTCGAGCACGTGGGCGACGGTGCCGGGCACGGGCTTGCCGATGCTCGGGCGGGTGCCGGGTTCGATGTCGACGAGGGTCGCGACGATCGTGGCCTCGGTCGGTCCGTACGCGTCGAGCATCACGCGGCCGTCGGCCCAGCGCGCGGCGAGCGACGACGACAGGGATTCTCCTCCGGAGGCGACGACCTTCAGGTCGGGCAGTCCCTCGGGATCGAGGGTGCCGAGCACCGTGGGGGTCGACAGGTAATGGGTGATGCGCTGTTCGGCGAGGTAGCGGTGCAGGTCCTGACCGGCGTAGACGTCCGGGGGTGCGACGACGAGCGTCGCACCGGTGGTGTGGGCGAGCAGCAGTTCGAGCAGTGCCGCGTCGAACTCGGGTGAATAGCCGTGCAGCACGCGGTCTCCGGGCTCGACCCGGTAACGCTCGGCCGCTTCGGCGGCGAGCGGGGCGAGTCCGCGGTGCGTCACCGCGACCCGCTTCGGGGTGCCGGTGGAGCCGGAGGTGGACACGACGTAGGCGGTGCCGGGCAGGCACGTCTCCCCTGCCTGTCGCGAATGTGTGAAGGCCGCACCGGTCTTGGTGATGGCCCACAGGGTGCGGATGTAGTCGACGCTGCGCGGTGCGTCGATGCGCACGATCTTCCCGTCCCGCGCGCCGTCGGCCCGCAACTCCTCGGCGAGGGCGTCGGACTGTGCGTCGAGTTCGCGGTAGGTGAGCGATTCGCCGTCGCCGCGCAGGGCTTCCCGGTCGGGATGCGCGGCGGCGGTGGCGCGCAACATCTCGGCGAGTGTGTGTGCCGGGGCCGGTTCGCCACCGTCGAGGGCGGGAGCCGGGGTGTCGACCGCCAGTTCGCCGACAACACTGTCGGGCGCGCTCGCCAGGCTGCCGAGCAGCGCGACGAAACGGCTGACGAGCAGTTCGGCGGTGCGGCCGGCGAAGCGGGAGGCGTCGAACACGAGCGTGCCGGTGTAACCGTCGGGACGTGGGGCCAGCGTGAACTGCAGATCGAACTTCGTTGTGTCGTCGAGGACTTCGCGGGCCTCGACGGTGAGCTCCCCGAGGGTGATCGGGTCGAAGCCGAAGTCCTGCAACGCCAACGCGACCTGCGGTGCGCCGCTCTGCCGCTCCGACAGCAGTTGCTCGTAGGGCACGGCGACGTGGTCGAAGGCGGCGACGTCGAAGTCGCGGACCTGGCCGAGCAGTCCGGCGAACGACATGTCGGGGGCCACGCGGGCGCGCAGCACGAGGGTGTCGAGGAACGGGCCGACGAGGTCTTCGAGCTGCGCCCAGCGGCGTCCGCCCACCACGGCGGCGACGGCGATGTCGTCGCTGCCGCCGAGTCGCGCGAGCAGCACCGACAGCGCGGCGTGCAGCACCATGAACTCGGTGGCGCCGTGTGCGCGGGCGAGGTCGGCGAGCGCGTCGCGTACATCGGCGGGCACGGTGAAGTCGACGCTGCGCGCACCGGTGTCGGTTCCGGTGGCGTCGGCGGGCAGTTCGGTGACGGTGAGTCCGTCGAGGGCGCGTCGCCAGTGCTCGAGGTCGCGTTCGGGGATCCCGCGTTCGGCTTCCCACAGGGCGTAGTCGGCGTACTGCAGCGGCAGCGGTTCCCACTGCGGGGCCGCACCGTTCACGCGGGCGAGGTAGGCGATGGTGAGGTCGCGCAGCAGCGGCCGCAGCGACGTGCCGTCGGCGATCGAATGGTCGACGTCGAGGTGCAGCACGTGCTGGTCGGGGCCGGTGCGTTCGAGTCGCACACGCCACCGGTCGCTGCGCGGCGCTTCGTGGACCTGCTGGTACACGCCGTCGCCGTCGACGATGTAGTCGGTGCGCAGGATCTCGTGGCGCAGCGCGACGTCGCCGAGCGCGGCCTGCAGGGCACCGAGGTCGAGCGGTCCGCTCAGGTTGACCTCGCTGCGCAGCCGGTAGGCATCGGGGGCAAGCGAACTCAGCCCCCACAGGCGACGCTGGGCGCGGCTGAGCGGAATTCGCTCCGGGCGCGGCGACACGGCGACGGGTCCGGCATCGGTGTCGAAACCACCGGCGTCGAGGGCGGTGGCGAGCGCGTCGACGGTGGGGTTCGCGAATACCGTGCGCAGCGGCACGTCGGTGCCGGTCTCGTCGCGCAGGCGTCCGACGAGGACGGTGGCGAGCAGCGAGTTGCCGCCGACGGCGAAGAAGTCGTCGGTGCGTCCCACCGCGGTGCCGTCGCCGAGGACGTCGCCGATGATGCGGGCGACGAGTGCTTCGGTCTCGGTGCGCGGTTCGCTGCCTTCCCCGGCTGCGGGTTCGGGCAGGGCGGCGGCGTCGACCTTGCCGTGGGAGGTGAGCGGGATCGCGGCGAGCGGCACGATCGCGGTGGGCACGAGGTGCGCGGGCAGGACGGTGCGCAGCTGGGCTCGCAGGTCGGAGTCGTCGAGGTTCTCACCGGTGACGTAGGAGATGAGGCGGCCGCTGCGCACGAGGGTCACGGCCCGGTCCACGCCGTCGAGAGCGGTGAGAGCGGTGTCGATCTCGCCGGGTTCGATGCGCACGCCGCGCAGCTTGATCTGGTTGTCACTGCGGCCGACGAATTCGAGGGCGCCGGTGCGGGTCCAGCGCACGAGGTCGCCGGTGCGGTAGCGGCGGCCGTCGGGTCCGGCGACGAACCGCGCCGCGGTGCGCGCGGCGGCATCCCGGTAGCCCGACGCGAGTCGCGGTCCCGAGACGTACAGTTCGCCGACCACGCCGGCGGGCACGGGACGCAGTCGCTCGTCGAGGACCTCGACGGTGACGCCGCGGACCGGGGTGCCGATGACGATGTCGTCGCCGGGTCGCAGCGGCTGCGAGTTGGTGACGAACATCGTGGCCTCGGCCGGGCCGTAGCTGTTGACGAGGGTGCGCCCGTCTCCCCAGCGGTCGACGATCTCGCGGGTGAGCCGGTCGCCGCCGAGCACGAGGGTGCGCAGGGCCGGCAGGTCGCGCACCGGCACGGTCGCGAGCGTCGACGGCGTCATCACCGCGTGGGTGATCGCGGCACTGTCGAGCAGGTCGCCGAGGGCAGCGCCACCGTAGCTGTCGGCGTCGGCCACCACGAGCGTCGCGCCGGAGATGCCGGCGGTGAGCATCTCGAGCATCGCGGCATCGAACGACGGTGCCGCGACGTGCAGGACGCGATCGCCCGGGAAGGCTGCGAGGTATTCGCCGATGTCCTCGGCGAACGCGCTCGCGGCGCGCTGGGTGACGGTGACGGCCTTGGGGTGTCCGGTGGTGCCGGAGGTGAAGACGAAGTAGGCGGGGGCGTCGGGTGCGGGATCGACGACGTCGGCGAGCGGCTCCTCGTCGTCGGAGGTCACCTCGAGCCACCGCACGGTCGCCGGAAGTGTCGGCGCTTCACCGACTCCCACGTGCACGTCGGCGAGCATCTCGCCCAGACGCGTGGTGGGGGCGGTGGGGTCGACGAGCATCGGTGCGGCGCCGGCGCCGATGATGCCCCACACGGCGAGCACCGATTCGAGCGAGCGCGGGTAGGCGCATGCGACCGGGTCGCCCGGGCGCACCCCGGCGAGCTGGAGACGCGCGGCGAGAGCGTCGGAATAGTAGAGCAGTTCGGGATACGACAGTTCGCGGTCGTCGTCGACGATCGCGAGTTCCTCGCCGCCGGCAGCCGCGCCCTGCGCGAGCCACTGGCGCAGCGACCGGGGTGCGCCCGGCACAGCGCCGACAATAGGCAGGCCGGCGTCGCCGTGCAGGTCGATCTCCCCGACCCGCACGTCCGGATCGGCGACGGCCGCGCTCAGGATCGTTCGCAGGCGGTCGGCGTAGCCGGCGACGGTGTCGGCGTCGTACAGGTCTGTGCTGTAGAAGAATTCGAGGTCGATGCCGTCCTGCTGCTCGGTGACGGTGACCTGCACGTCGACGTTGACCGTTTCGGTGTCGACAGGCGCGGCGGTGACGTTCAGGCCGGGCAGCGCGAAGGTCGACGCGACGGGTCGTGCCTGCGACAGCGCCACCTGGAACAGCGGGTGCCGTGCTTCGCTGCGGGCGGGCTGCAGCTTCTCGACGAGCGTCTCGAACGGTGCGTCCGGGTTGCCGTAGGCGGCGAGGTCGCGGCGGTGCACCTGCGCGAGCAGCTCGGTGAAGGTGGCGTCGGGGTCGACGTCGGTGCGCAGCACGAGGGTGCCGGCGAACATGCCGACGACGTCGTCGAGCTGCGGGTCGCCGCGACCGGAGACGGCGGTGCCGATGGGGATGTCGCGACCGGCACCGTGCCGCGCGAGCAGCGCCGCGAGCGCGGCGTGCAGCACCATGAACACCGTCGCGCGACCCTCACGTGCCAGCGTGTGCAAACCTCGGACGAGGTCGGCGTCGAGCGAGATGGTTTGGGCGGCACCGTGTCCGGTGGGCTGTGCGGGGCGTGGCCGGTCGCCGGGCAGGGTCACCTCGTCGGGCAGGTCGGCGAGTTCGCCCAGCCAGTACGGGATCTGTTCGTCGGCGACGCTGCGCTGCCACCGCGCGTAGTCGGTGTACTGGACGGGCAGTTCCGGCAGTTCGGGGGTCGCGCCGGTGAGGCGGGCGTCGTAGGCGACGGCGATGTCGCGCAGCAGCGGCGTGAGCGACCAGCCGTCGGCTGCGATGTGGTGCAGGACGACGAGCAGCACGTGCCGATCCGGTGCCGTCCGGTACAGGCGCATGCGGGCCGGGGGTTCGACGGTGAGGTCGAATCCGGTGGTGGCGTAGTCGCGGACGAATTCGTCGAGGGCGTCCTCCGGCACGGCCACCGGGTCGAGATCGGGGCGTGCCGGGGGCAGCACGGTGTACTCGCCGGCGGCCGGGTAGACGGTGCGCAGCGTGCGGTGCCGTTCGAGCACGTCGGCCACGGCGGCGGTGAGGGCATCGACGTCGAGGTTCCCGTCGAGCCGCACCACGAAGGGCAGGTTGTAGCTCGGGGAGGCCGGGTCGAAGCGGTTGATGAACCACAGGCGCTGCTGCGCCGCCGACAACGGGGCGGGTGCGTCGGGGTCGGCGACGAGACGCGCACGGCGAGAGGGCTTATCGCTTCCACTGGTTATGTGTGAAGTTAGGGCTGTAATGGTCCGGTTCTCGAAGATGTCTCTCACGGTGACGTCGGCGTCGAGCACGTCCGACAGGCGACCGGCGAGGCGCGTGGCGAGCAGTGAGTTGCCGCCGAGGTGGAAGAAGTCGTCGTCGGCGCCGAGGGTGCCGGAGGTGATGCCGAGCAGTTCGGCGCACACGTCCGCGACGAGTTCCTCGACCGGTCCGTGCGGTGCCGCTCCCCCATCGGCCGTGACGTCGGGGGTGGGCAGCGCGGCGCGGTCGAGCTTGCCGTTGGCGGTGAGCGGCAGCGCGTCGAGAGCCACGGCGGCCGACGGGACGAGGTAGTCGGGCAGGCTACGTCGCAGGTCGCACAGGGCCGCGGTGGCGTCGCCGCCGACGAGATAGGCGACGAGGCGGTCGTCGCGCAGCAGCACGACGGCCTGACGCACGCCCTTGCTGCGCAGCAGGGCGGCTTCGATCTCGCCGGGTTCGATGCGGTAGCCGCGCAGTTCGATCTGCTGGTCGGCGCGACCGAGATAGTGCAGGGCACCGCTGGTGTCGCGGCGGCCGAGGTCGCCGGTGCGGTAGCGGCGGGTGCCACCGGGAGCGGCGACGAAGCGGGTCGCGGTCTGGCCGGGGCGTCCGCGGTAGCCGCGCGCGAGTTGGTCTCCGCGCACGTACAGTTCGCCGATCGCACCGGGCAGTGCGGGTCGCAGCGACGAGTCGAGCACATCCACGGCGAGACCGGGCAGCGGCGCTCCGATGCCGGTCGCGGTGGCGTCTCCGAAGGTCACGTGCACGGTGGTCTCGGTGATGCCGAACATGTTGGTCGTCCGCACATGCGGATGGCTTGCAGCCCACGGGCGCACGCGCTCCGGGTCGAGGGCTTCGCCGCCGAAGATCACCAGCCGCAGGTCTTCGAGCGGCGCGTGATCGGTGGCGGCGAGCTGGTAGAAGGCCGTGGGGGTCTGGTTGAGCACCGTCACCCGGTTGCTGGTGAGCACGTCCACGAAGGCGGCCGGGTCGCGCACGGTGAGGTGGTCGATCACCACCACGGAAGCGCCGGTGGCGAGCGGTGCCCACATCTCCCACACGGAGAAGTCGAAGGCCGGCGAGTGGAACATCGTCCACACGTCGTCGGCGCGCAGCCCGAATTCGTCGACGGTCGCGGCGAGCAGCGACAGCACGTTGCGGTGCGTCACCTGCACGCCCTTGGGGGTTCCGGTGGAACCGGAGGTGTAGACGATGTAGGCGCCGAGATCCGCGACGAGCGGGAAGTCGAACAGGGCCCCGTCGTCGAGGCGGCCGGCGACCTCCGGGTCGTCGAGTCGCAGCGTCGACACACGGACGTCGGTGAAGTCGCTGTCGGTGACGACCAGCGAGGGCTGCGCGTCGTCGAACAGGGCCTGCAGGCGCGTCGCGGGATGCGTGACGTCGACGGGCAGGTAGATGCCACCGGCGCGGGAGACGGCGAGGATCGCGACGACGAGGTCGGGGGTGCGCGGCAGTGCGACGGCGACGACGTCCTCGGCGGTGACGCCGCGTTCGCGGAGGAGTTTGGCAAGCGCGCCCGAACGCGACCACAGCGCGCCGTAGCTGAGGGAGTACCCGTCCCCCACCACGGCGACGGCCGCCGGATCGTCGGCCACGCGCTGCGCGACCAGCTCGGGCAGCGACTCTGCCGAAAGTTGTTGCGCGACGCCGACGGGGGTGAGGTCGGCGTCGCCCAACTCGATACCGCCGACCGGCACTGCCGGGTCGGCGGTAACGGCATCGAGGATACGCACGAACCACGACTGCCACTGCACAATCGTGTGCGAATCCAAAAGTTCGTCCGCGTACGTGAGGACCGTTTCCAAACCGGCGGGTACACCGGTCTCGGAACGGCGTTCGCGGACGGTCAGTTCGAGGTCGACGCGGGCCGTGCCCACCGGGATCTCGCGGATCGTCGTGGAGCTGCCGGGCAGCGTGAACTCGTCGAGCGAGAACGACTCGTACGCCAGGATGACCTGGAACAACGGGTGGTGCGCGTCGGTGCCGGCCCCCACCGCGTCGACGATGCGATCGAACGGCACGTCGGCGTGGGCGAAGGCGTCGAGGTCGGCGCGACGGGTGTCGGCGAGCAGGTCCGCGAAGGTGCGGCGCGGATGCACCCGCAACCGCAGCGGCACGGTGCCGACGAACATGCCCACCACGTCGTCGACCGCGGCGTCGCTGCGTCCGGAGACGGGCGTGCCGATGGTGACGTCGTCGGTGGCGGCGAGCGCCGACAGCAGTGTCGCGAAGGCCGCGTGCATCACCATGAACGGCGTGACGTCGTGGGCGCGGGCGAGCTTGTCGATCGCGGCGTGCAGTTCGGCGGGGATCGTGAAACTCGCGCGACCCGCGGTACCGGTGGTCGCCGCGCTGCGGGGACGGTCGGTGGGCAGCGCGAGCAGCGGCGACGCGTCGTCGAGGGTCTGCTTCCAGAAGGCGAGCTGCCGTGCCGCGAGGCTGTCGGGGTCGTTCTCGTCGCCGAGCACGGCCCGGTGCCAGCGCGCGTAGTCGCGGTAGGTGACCGACGGTGCCGGCAGCTCCGGAGTCTCCCCGTCGCGGTGGGCACGGTAAGCGGCGACGGCGTCGCGGCCGAGCGGCAGCAGCGACAAGCCGTCGGCGGCGATGTGGTCGATCACCACGGCGAGCACGTAGCCGGAGTTTGTCCGATACAGCCGGGTGCGGATCGGCGGGTCGACGGTGAGATCGAAACGCGCGCGAGCGAATTCGGTCAGCTCCGCATCGAGATCGGTGCCGGCGTCGACGGGCTCGAGGTCGAGCGTCACCGACGACAGCACGTGCTGGCGTGGGCCGGACGGGCTGTCGGGAAAGACCGTGCGCAGCGAGTCGTGGCGAGACAGCACGGTGGCGGCGGCCGCACGTACGGCGTCGAGGTCGGTGTCGGCGTCGAGATCGAGCGCGAAGGCGATGTGGTCGCCGCCGTCGATGCCGTCGGCCACGTCGAACCGGTTGAGCAGCCACATGCGTTGCTGCGCGGGGGCGAGCGGCGCGTCGCTGTCGTCGTCGATGTGCACGAGCGGCAGGTGCTCGCCGATGGGTTCCTCGGCGAGCAGGTTCGCGAGTTCGGCGACGGTGGGGTGCTCGAAGATGTCGCGCACACCCACCCGGCGACCGGCGACTCCCCGCAGGCGCGCGGCGAGCTGGGTTGCGAGCAGTGAATTGCCGCCGACGGCGAAGAAGTCGTCGGATCCGGCGACGCTCGGCAGGTCGAGCAGGTCGGCGACGACACCGGCGACGAGTTCTTCGGTGGCGCTGCGGTATCCGTCGGTGCGAGTCGCGGTGACCTCAGGCTCGGGCAGCGCGGCGCGGTCGATCTTGCCGGTGCTGGTGAGCGGGAACGCGTCGAGCACGGTGACGATCGCGGGCACCATGTGCCGGGGCAGCCGCTGGGCGGCCCACTCGCGGATCTCGTGCGGGTCGAGGCGGCCGTTGCGGCTGTGCACGTAGGTGGCGAGGGTGTCGCCGCGCACCACGGTCACGGCGGTGCCGATGCCCGGGTGGGTCTGCAGGGTCGCGTCGATCTCGCCGAGTTCGATGCGGAAGCCGCGGATCTTGACCTGATGGTCGCTGCGGCCGACGAATTCGAGCGCGCGGTCGTCGTCGTGTCCCGTCCAGCGCACGAGATCGCCTGTGCGGTAGAGGCGCCCGGTGCTGAACGGGTTCGCGACGAACCGGTCGGCGGTGAGCGCGGGAGCGTCGAGATAGCCGCGGGCGACGCCCTGTCCCCCGAGATACAGCTCGCCGGTCACACCTTCGGGCACGGGCCGCAGGCGTTCGCTGAGCACCACCGCGGTGACGCCGACGAGGCCGGTGCCGATGGTGAGCCGGTCGCCGGGTGCGAAGGGTTCGCTCGACGTGGCTAGCACCGTCGTCTCGGTGGGGCCGTAGACGTTGAGCAGGGTGCGGCCGCGTGCCCAGCGTTCGGCGGTCTCGACCGGCCACGCTTCGCCGCCGATCGCGATGGTGCGCAGGGCGTCGAGTCCGGTGGGGTCGAGCTGGGTGGGCACCGAGGGCGTCGAGAACCAGTGGGTGATGCCTTCGGCGCGAAGCAGTTCCACCAGTTCGTCGCCACCGAACACGTCGGCGGGCGCGACCACCAGCGTGCCGCCGGAGGTGAGCGCCAGGACGTATTCGAGCACCGCGCCGTCGAAGGCAGGGGTGGCGAAGTGCAGCACCCGTGCGTCGGTTGCGGTGTCCGTGGTGGTGGCAACGGCGGTGGGCAGGTCGAAGCGCTCGACGAACGACTGCGCGAGCGGGCCGAGTCCGCGATGCGCGACCACCACACCCTTGGGCCGGCCGGTGGATCCCGAGGTGTAGACGACGTAGGCCGTGTTGTCGACGTGCAGCGGCCGCACGCGATCGGCGTTGGTGATCGGGCGGGTGTCGCCCTCGACGGCGAAGGCGATCGGCTCGACCCCGTCTGGCAGCGCGACGTCGCCGTCGACAATCGCGTACCGCGCGCCGGATGCGCCGAGCAGCTGAGCGATGCGTGCGGCGGGCTGGTTGGGGTCGACGGGCACGAAGGCCGCGCCGCTCAGCGCCACGGCCGCGGCGGCGAGCACCGACCGCGTCGACCGCGAGAGCACGACGGCCACCCGGTCTTCCGTCCCGATGCCCCGCTCGATCAGCGTCCACGCGAGCGGGCGTGCCGCCGTGCGGATCTCGACGGCCTGTCCCCCGGGTTCGGCGACGCAGGCCGGCGACCGGTCGATGATCTCGGCGAAGGTCGCTTCCGGCCCGGGTTCGGCCGGTTCGACGGAGAGGGTGCCGAGGTCGAGATCGCCGACGGGCAGCGACGGATGCTGCGCGACCTGCTCGAGCACTCCGCTCAGGCGGGTCACCCAGCGGGCAATGGTGTCGTCGTCGAACAGTTTCGTGTCGTAGACGAGGCGGCCGGTGAGCGATCCGTCGCGCAGTTCGCGCAGCGAGATCTCGACGTCGAATCGTGCCTGCGCCGAGGCGATCTCCTGAGGCCGCACGGTGAGGCCGGGTAGTTCGAGGTCGGGCACGTCCACGTTGTCGTAGGCGAGCATCACGTGGAAGGGCGAGAAACCGAGGGCGTCGACGACGTAGTCGAACGGCACGGTGGCGTGCGCGAAGGCGTCGAGGTCGGTGTCGCGGGCCTGCGCGAGCAGCGCCGTGAACGGCTCGGCCGGGTCGACATTCGTCCGCAGGGTGACGGTGCCGACGAACATGCCGACGAGCGCGTCGAGGTCGGGGTGGTCGCGACCTGCCGTTCCGGTGCCGATGGCGATGTCGTGCCCGGAGGTCCAGGCCGCCAGCCACACCGCGACGGCGGCGTGCACGGCCATGAAGGTGGTGGCGTCGTGCGCGGCGGCAACGGACCGCAGGGCCGCGACCTGCTCGGCCGGCACCGCGAAGTCCACGGCCGCAGCGGGACCGAAGCCGCCGTTGCGGGGACGGTCGGTGGACAGCGGCGCCGCGTCGGCGAGGCCGTCGAGTGTGCGTGTCCAGTAGTCGATCTCGCGACCGGCGCGGGTGTCGGGTGCCGCCGGATCACCGAGGCGGTCGAGGTGCCACTGCGCGTAGTGCCGGTAGTGCAGCGGCAGCGGCGTCCACGCGGGCGCCTCCCCGGTCGTGCGGGCGAGGTAGGCGGTGGCGACGTCGGCGGTGAGCGGCACGAACGACGCACCGTCGAGCGCGATGTGGTGGGCGACGACGGCGAGCACGTGCTTGTCGTCGGCGAGTCGCAGCAGGCGGATGCGGAACGGGATCTGCGCGGTGAGGTCGAACGGTTCGGCCGCCCACTCGGTGATGAGCGCTTCGACGTCGCCGTCGGCCGCTTCGGGTTCGAGAGCGAGGCCGGCGACGGCACGCTCGAGCGGCAGCACGTCCTGCACCGGGCCGTCGAGCTCGAGGCGGAACAGCGTGCGGAGGGTTTCGTGCCGGTCGAGGACGTCCATCACCGCGGCCCGCAGCGCCGGCAGGTCGAGGGCGCCGTCGAGGTGCAGCGCGAACGGCAGGTGGTAGGCGGCCGGGTCGCCGTGCGCGCGGGCGAGCAGGAACAGTCGGCGCTGCGCGGGAGCGAGCGGCGACGGTCCGGTGTCGGGGGTGGCGACGGGGCGCGATTCCGATTCCGGTCGCTTCGCCGCGGCGACCGCCAGTCGGGCGACGGTCGGGTGGGCGAACACGTCGCGCAACTGCACGTCGCGGCCCAGTGCGGCACCGAGACGGGCAGCGAGCTGCGCGGCGCCGAGCGAATGACCGCCGAGCGCGAAGAAGTCGTCGTCAGCACCGATGTCGTCGATGCCGGTGAGTTCGGCGAACAGCTCCGCGACGATCTTCTCGGTCGGGCCGTTGGGCGGCCGCGATCCGACGGCCACGGCACGCTCGGGTGCGGGCAGCGCACGTCGATCGACCTTGCCACCGGGCGTGAGGGGCAGCGTCTCGAGCACGGTGATCGACGACGGACGCAGATAGGTGGGCAGTTCGTCGGCGAGACGGACGGTGAGGTCGGCGGGGTCCACGTCGCCCACGACGTAGGCGGCGATGTGCTCGCCGTGGACGGTGACGGTCGCGGCCTGCACCTCGTCGAAGGAGACGAGCGCCGCTTCGATCTCGCCGAGTTCGATGCGGTAACCGCGGATCTTCACCTGCTGGTCGGCGCGGCCGAGGAATTCGAGGTGGCCGTCGGTGGTCCAGCGGGCGCGGTCGCCCGTGCGATACATGCGCCCACCGAACGGTGAGGCGACGAAGCGTTCGGCGGTGAGGGCCGGTGCGCCGAGGTAACCGCGCGCGACGCCCGGTCCCCCGAGATACAGCTCGCCGATCACGCCCGCGGGCACGGGATGCAGGCGGGCGTCGAGGACGACGGCAGTCATGCCGTCGATCGGCCGGCCGATCGGCACGCCCGCGCCGGGCTGCAGCGGCTCGCTGAGGGTCGCGAGGATCGTGGTCTCGGTGGGACCGTAGGCGTTGAGCATCGTGCGGCCGGTGGACCAGCGGTCGGCCACGGCCTGCGGAAGCGCTTCGCCACCGGCGTCGAGGACCTGCAGGTCGGGCAGGCCGTCGTCGGGGGTGACGGCGAGGATCGCCGGTGCGGTGATGGCATGGGTGACGGCTTCGCTGCGCAGCAGGGTTGCCAGCGCCGGTCCGCCGACGGCGTCGGGCGGACAGATCACAAGGGTGGCGCCGGAGTCGAAGGCCAGGAGCAGTTCCTGCAGCGACGCGTCGAAGGACGGCGACGCGAGGTGCAGCACGCGCGACGTCTCGTCGGCGCGGTAGCGCTCGCGCAGCGTCGACACGAGCGCCGACACACCACGGTGACCGACCGCGACGGCTTTCGGGGTGCCGGTGGAACCGGACGTGTGAATGACCCACGCCGTGTTGTCGACGTGCAGCGGCCGCAGGCGATGCTCGGCAGCGAAGGTCTCGCCGGATCCGTCGGCTCGCGGCGCGAGGCGGGTGACGTGCTCGGGCAGCGCCGGATGGTCGTGGGCGACGGCGATCCGCACGTCGCGCAGCACCTGCTCGAGGCGGCGGGCGGGAAGTTCGGGGTCGAGCGGGGTGTAGGCGGAACCGGTCTTGGCGACGGCCCACAATGCGACCACCGAATCGATCGAGCGAGGCAGCAGCACCGCGACGCGCTCTTCGGGTCCGGCACCGGCCACAGCCAGCGCGTGAGCGAGCGCATCGGAGCGAGCGTCGAGCTCGCGGTAGGTGATGCTGCCGTTTCCGTCCACCACGGCGACGGCGTCGCTCGCGGCGTGGCGGGTAAGAACGTCGGGCAACAGTTCGGGCTCGGGCGCGGTGCGTCCGCGGGCGGGAGCCAGACCGTCGAGTTCGGCCGGGTCGGCGAGGGCGAGATCGCCCACTGCGACGCCCGCGTTCTGCACGAATTCCTTCAGGAATCCGCGGAAACGGCTGTGCAGCAACGAGAGGTGCTCGTCGCTGTAGAGATTGGGGTTGGCCTCGAAATCGACGCGCATCGTGCGGCCGGCGACGCCCGGGTAGACGTTGACGGCGAGATCGTCGATCGGGCCGCTGGACTGGTGGTGGTACTCCCCCGTCACGTCGCCGAACGCGATCTCGGGATGGAACATCATCAAGTTGACGGTGGGACCGAACGGGCTCGCCGCCTCGTCGCGGGAGCGGCCGAGGCTGCGCAGATCCGCGAGCATGTCTTCGTACCGATACCGCTGGTGGCGAAGGGTGCTGCTCAGTTCCACCTGCACGTCGCGGATGAGCTCGACGGGTGTGGTTGCCGGATCCACGCACAGGCGCAACGGCACGACGTTGGCGAGAACACCTGCGGACCGACGAAGCGCGGCAGTGGTGCGCGCCGAGACGGGCAGGCTGAGCACGAGGTCGACCACACCCGTCGTCCGGGCGAGGAACGCGCCGAACGCTGCGAGGACGATCGGCACGTCGGTGGAGTTCGCGTCGTGGGCGAGCGCCGAGACCGCGGCCGCAGTGTCGGCGTCGAGTTCGGAGTTCGCTCGACGTGCCGGCACCCCGAGAGGTGCTTCGTGATCGGCGAACGACACGGATTCGGGCAGGTCGGCGAGGCGCTCGAGCCAGTGCTGGCGGTCGGTGTCCTGACGCTTCGAACCCACATAGGCGGCCTCGACATCGAGAATGTCCGCAATCGGCATCGCCTCGAGCGGCGGCGCCTCGGAGCCGGAGACCCACGCCGAATACAGCTCGGCGGCGCGGTTGAGCATGTTGACCGCGCCCTGCCCGTCGAGGGCGATGTGGTGGACGTAGCTCGACAAGAAATAGCGGTCGTCCGCGATGCGCAGCACGGTGGTGGCGATGAGCCGGTCGTTCAACAGGTCGAGAGGCTTCGTGTACTGCTCCGCCATCCAGCGATGAGCTGCAGCTTCTGGATCCTTCTCGGACCGTAGATCGAGATAACCGGGAGAGTCCTCGATATCGAGGACCACCTGCTGGAACGGCTCGCCGTCCTGCTCGACCAGCACCAGTGTGCCCGATTCGACGTCGCGCGCAGCTTGCTCGCAGGCATTTCGGGCCAGGTCCACGTCGAGATCGCCATGGAACTCGACGTACTGAGCCGTGGTGAACGGTATGTCGGGATTCAGTTGCTGCGCGAACCACAGGCCCCGCTGACTCGGGGACAGCGGAAATAGATGCACCACGCTCCCCTCGCCTCACCCGACAAATACAGGACGCAGGAGTGCAGAATCCTCCCCGTCATGCGATCGTGGACAGAGCCTCCCAACTCCGCGGTCACGATCCGTGCAGAAGTTTACTTACAGTCACGGTTACCCACCACTTGAACGGTCGGCCAGATCGAAATCGGGTTATCGTCTCGACGGAAACCACGAAGGGGGCACAAGCGGCGTGAACGATGTTACCGGTGAGTCAGACTCGCCCGAACCGCGTCGACGCAGGGTGCGCAGGCGCTTGTCCGACGAGGAGGTCGCAGCTCAGCGTAGCAAGCGCCGGCGCGTGCAGATCGGCTGCGGCGTAGCCGCACTCGTCGTCGTCGGATTCATCGGCTGGCTCGGTTACGAAGGCCTGCAGGCGAAATCGGACCTCGAGAAGGCGCAGGACTTCGCGATGCAGGCGAAAGACGCACTGCTCGCAGGCGATACCGACAGGGCACGCATCGTCGCGGGCGACGCTGATCGTTATGCGCAGGATGCCCAGGGTTCGATCGACTCGGTGCCGTGGCGTGTTGCCGGTGCCGTTCCATTCTTGGGAAGCCCGTTCGATTCCACCCGCCAGATGACCACCATTGTGAGTGGTCTCACAGAGCAGGTTCTCCTCCCCGCGGTCGACGCAGGTAGCGCCGTGTCTCCCGATCAGTTGATTTTGGACGGCGCACGCATCAATCTCGCCGCTCTCCGCGATGCCGCGCCAGTCCTCGAGACGACCTCCGCGGCGATCAGCGACCTCGACGAGCAGGCCCAGAACGTTGACAGCACGTGGCTCGGTCTGATCGACGACGCGCGAGTCGACCTGCAGGAGCAGGTGGCCGAGTTATCCGGCCTGCTGAACAACACCTCGCTCGCGGCACAGATCGCGCCGGCGATGCTCGGAGCAGACGGTCCGCGCAGCTATTTCGTCGGTTTCCAGACGAACGCAGAGGCACGCGGTACGGGTGGACTGCTCGGCGGCTTCACTGTGATTCGAGCAAATGACGGAGCAGTCTCCGTCGATGACGTCACGAGCAATCGGGAATTCCGATTCGACTACGACCCGATCGACCTCGGCCCCGATTTTCAGCGCGCATACGGTCATAGCCGCCCCACCCAGGACTTCCGCAACAGCAATGTGAGTCCGCACTTCCCGTACGCGGGCCAGATTTGGCAGTCGATGTGGCAGCAGGAGACAGGACAGCGCGTGGACGGTGCGATCGCGACCGATCCGGTGGCGTTGAGCTACGTCCTCGAGGCGGTCGGTGACGTCACGCTCCCTGGCGGAGAGAAGATCACCGCGGAAAACGTGGTGGAACTGACCGAATCCACGGCGTACGCCCGCTTCGGAGACGATCAGAGGGCACGTAAGGCATATCTGGAAACAGTTGCGCAAACCGTGGTGAAGAAGCTGACCGGCAGCATTTCCAAGCCTCAGGCATTGCTCGAGGCGCTGGGGCGCGCCGCGAGTGAGGGCCGACTTGCCGTATGGAGCTCCGTCCCTGAAGAGCAGGACGTTCTGGCCACGACACCGCTCGGCCACGTGGTTCCCGATGACTCCGCTCCATATGCGCACGTGGTGATCAACAACCTCGGCGGGAACAAGCTCGACTACTACTTGGAGCGCGAGATCGAGTATATGGCGGGGCCATGTGACGGAGACACACGCGCAGCAAAGGTGACTGTGCGTTTGACAAACTCACTACCAGAGGGCGATTACACCAACTATGTAGCCGGCATGTTCGACAATCCCGTCGGCGCCCCTGCCGGCACGAATCTTACCGACGTGGGCTTGCTCGCAACACAGGCTGCACAGCTGGAAAAAGCTACGGTTAACGGAGCCTCAGCATTCGCGTACACTTCCGTCGAGCGCGGGCACCCGATGTTCAATGTGCAAACCGCAATCCCCCAAGGGGAAGCGGTCGAAATTGTCTACGAGCTCACCGAACCCACTATCGTCGGTGAACCACGCATACCTATACAGCCGCTCATTGATGCTCCCACTGTGAACAACGATACGCCAACATGCGAATGACCGTCCACTAGTTACGCAGACAAGCCAACAAGATTTAGTCGGGCGAATATTAAGGAAAAAAATGAAAAAGTCGGTAGCCATTATCGGAACTCGAGGATATCCCAGCTACTATGGCGGCTTTGAAACCCTCATCAGGCATCTGGCTCCTTATTTGTCGAGCCAAGGATGGGACGTTACCGTCTATGGTCGGGACGGAGCCACCAAGACCGACGATCCAGAGCTTGATCCGACCGTAAGAACTGTCGTCACGAAAGGTATCGAGTCGAAGTCGCTCAGCACCCTCTCCTATGGCCTATCGTCCAGCCTTCATGCGTCCTCCAAGAAGCCGGACGTCGCGCTGATTATGAACGTGGCGAACGGCTATTGGCTCCCTATACTCAAGGCTCGCGGAATCCCTACCGTGGTTAACGTCGACGGGATTGAGTGGGAGCGCGCGAAGTGGGGAAAGAAAGCGAAGGCCGCGTTCAAAGTGGGCGCTCGTCTAACCGCAAAGTTCGCAGACAGGATCGTAGTAGATTCTCGAGCCATCGGACAACGTTGGGAAGACGAATTCAACCGTCACGGTGACTTTATTCCCTATGGAGGCTCGCGCCCCGGCGCACTTAAGCCGGTAGAGGGACTCATTCCTGGTACGTACGCACTCATAGTTGCAAGATTTGTACCTGAAAATTCGGTCGAAGAATTCTTCGACGCAGCCAAACACCTTGCGAAAGACCGAGACGTTGTAATTGTTGGCTCATCCGGATATGGCGGCGCGCTGGACGAGAAAGCCAAACGACTGGCTCAAGAATCATCGCGAATCCATTGGTTAGGCCACGTGAGCGACGATACAAAATTGTTCTCGCTGTGGCAGCATGCCGGCGTTTATTTTCATGGCCACAGCGTCGGCGGAACAAACCCCGCACTTGTACAAGCCATGGCATGTGGGGCACCGATTGTCGCTCGAGACACTCCGTTCAACCGGGAAGTTCTGGGCATAGCAGGAGAGTATGTCGCCCCCTCGCCGGAGCAGATTATCTATTCTTTGCGACGGGTACTTGACGACCGCAACCTACAGGAGAATCTACGAACAAACGCACTGGACCGCCAAGCCGAAGAATACACGTGGGACCTCGTCTGCAAGGGCTATGAGGCGTCGCTAATTTCGGCTAACAAGAAGATTTAATAATGTTGAATGAAAATCTTAAGATTCAGCTACACAGCAGTGCGGGGGATTTATCTCGCATATTATTGATTAAGCCAATTAGCATTAATTCACTGGGCACAGAAAATGAGCGATCTCCCTCCAGAATCAGGAAAATAGAAGCCGATCCCGCGTTGGCGTTAAAGATAGCTAGGAGCGCCTCGTGACGGCGACACTGCCGGGTGCTCTTGAGCGCGGTAGACTACCGATGGTGCTGTCGATGGTAATGTCGGCCGCCCTTGCAGTCATAACCGCCCTCCGATTTGTTGTTCTCGTTCAATTCCTAACCCCGGATGATTATGGGCGTATAAACATCTTTGCCACGCTCACAAGCGTTGTCCCCCTCCTAATGTCCCTCGGCATGTCAGTTCAATACCAACGAGTTGCACGCGCAGCAGGCTCCAAGTCGCTCCGCACATTGACACGGACAGCGCTCGTAGTGAACGCGCTCACGACTCTTCCCACATTCGTAATCGTACTTCTAATAGCGCATCCCTTGAGCGGTCCCGAAGGTTATGTTCTCCCCGCTATTCTGGCAGTCGTAATCTCAGCGGCAACAAGCATCGCAACTTTATACTCTCAGACCGCTCTCGGTCTCGGTTACCGAACTACTGCATCAGGCATGCTATTTCTTGTAAACGCATGCGGAGCCGTACCTTTAGTGCCGATCTGGATCTCTGAAACGGCATCAGTGACTTCAGTGCTCGCATGGTGGGCAGCTGGCGCAGCAATCGCGTGCGTACTATCGCGGGCCATTCTTCCCTCCAAAGAAATGATACCGGTAGATGATCTTGATCCGCATCTCTCATATCGAGAGGGAATATACACGTTACCGGTCCAAGTGGGACCATGGCTGATTCTATTTTTGGTTCGTTACATAATTGGATTAAATATCGACACCTCAGCAATTGCCGCGTTTGCAGTCGCTTCCACCGTAGCCGATATGGGATTTCTCGTAGCCAGCGCGGCTCTCGGATTTTTCTCAAACAGGTTAATGTCCAACCAGATAACCCCTGCTCGAGCATTGTTATTCACCACTCCAGTACTTCTCGCGGTAACAGCAGGTGGCGGAGCAATCGTCTACCTTTTCTTACCAATTATCGGGAAAGGAGGAGACTATGAGTTCCCCGTCGCCGTATCTATAATACTTGCAATGTTGAGTCTTACACGTCTCTATATCAGTGCGTGGCGCCCAAGGATTGTGGGGCTGCGGAGATTGCACAGTACGTCTTGGGTATATTTCTTTTGTATAGGGACCATTTCAGTCGCGCTCTTCACTATGAAGCCAGCAACATTGGCCCCTTATGCATGGATTAGTCTGGCAGCTTTCGTACTTATTGCTGGCGTACAGAGGTCGGTGGTACGACAGGCAGAAGCGTAGGCGTCCCGTGAAGTGGTGGGATTTGGGACCGAACGGCGCGGCTCCGACGTAGAGAGGGCCATCGGCGGGATCTTCGGTGTGTACGGCCAAGCACACATCGAGGAAAGGGGTCCACCGATGGCCCTGTCCCAGTCTGCTCTGTCCGACCCGAGTTGGCTCATTTCGTTAGACGATATGAGGGGCTGGGCTGGGGCCTCACTCACATGTAACCGGCTCTTCACTATGGATCTCGTGGACCGGTTGGTCTGACTCCTTGATGGGCGTGACGGTCTCGGCTCGGTGGGCGCAGGATGGGTCTGGTGGGCGGGTCTGGCTCACGGCTCTTCTGAC